>CBDFLK010000001.1:0-21458 GCA_965249085.1 Phototrophicaceae bacterium
CTGGGGCGATCAGCCCTACTTTGACCGCGTGATCTTAGTCCACATGCCTGAAGGCGCCACGCAAAAAGCAGCGCTGGAAGCTGGCGATATCGATCTGGCGTTTGATCTTAACCCCGATCAGGTCGCTACATTGATGGGCAATGAAGCCATTGAGGTCTATCGCGGACCCAGCACCCTCACGCACTTCATCATCATGAACACTGAGGAAGAAAAGAGCGGTCCTTTCGCCAATCCGACCGTTCAACTTGCCGTGCGTTATGCGCTGGATTACGAAGGATACAAGACGCTTTGGGGTGGTGTGACACCCGGTACCAACATGTGGGTCGGCTTCTTCTCAGCTTTTGGCGAAGACCGCGCCTTCTCCCGTGATCTGGACAAAGCGCGCGAATTGCTGGCGGAAGCCGGCTATCCCGATGGGCTTGATATGGACCTGGAATACCCAGACATGGTCTATGGCGGCGTCAGCTTCAACACCAACGCACAAAAGATCCAGGCCGACCTGGCGGAAGCCGGCATCAACGTCACACTTTTGCCGGGAGAAATCCAAGTCGCCCTTGAGAAGTACCGCAGCGGTGAACACAGCGTCGGCTACTGGCTCTGGGGTCCGGACATCCTTGATCCGCTGGATTTCCTCAGCTTTATGCCTGGCGGCAAGGTCGCGACTGAACGCAATAACTGGGATCTCGACGAAATTCCCCAAGACATTCAGGATATGATCGCAGCGGCCAAGGTCGCCTCCGATCCTGCGGACCGCATGGAGCTCTTCACCGCGCTGCAAGAATACACCCAGCAGAACGGTCCCTTCGCGCCATTCAATGTGCCCGAAGTAGCGACTGCCTATCGGGCCAACCTTCAGGGTTATATCTGGCATCCGCACTGGCTTCTGGATGTATCAATCTTGAGCAGGGCGGAGTAGCCAATTCAGCTGCCGCACTAGCAACGCGGGGCAGCCTTGTGCTGGCCCGTATCGTCTCTAATAAATTCGCAACGTGTAAAGGGCGACCCGCCGGGTCGCCCTTACCCATTTCATGTAAAATCGTTCTTCGTGCCTATGTGGTTCAATCCCACCCTCGGTGCTCTCGGTGTCCTCGGTGGTCAATCCAGAACATCGGGCGACCCACCGGCTCGCCCCTACAGATTGCGCCTTTGTGCCGCCTTCATGTCCTTCGTGTCTTTGTGGTGAAAAAACTCTGTGCCTCTGTGGTTCAATCATCCCCACCCACTTGACACCTCAAGACAAATGTTCTAACCTTGCCCACACGCAAAGCCAAGGAAAACCCACATGGCACGGGTCAAGTTCACACCCAATTTAGTCCGATTCTTCCCCGACCTGCGCGAATGCGAGGTCGAAGCGACCAACGTCGCCGATATCGTCAGCGCGGTCGATCAACGCTGGCGCGGGCTGGGCGATTACATCGTCGATGAGCAGGGGGCTTTGCGCAAACACGTCAATATCTTCGTCGGTGACGAACTCATCCGCGACAAGCAGACGCTCTCCGACGAGGTATCCGCCGACACAGAAATTTACATCATGCAAGCACTGTCCGGAGGCTGAACTCCATGCGCGACAAACTTCTGCTTGGCACCCGCAAGGGACTGCTCATGCTCAACCGAAACGGCGCGGACTGGACTATGGAATCGGCGCACTTCGAGGGCATCCCTGTGCCCTACGCCATGCGCGACCCGCGCAACGATACGCTCTGGGTCTCGCTCGATCATGGCCATTGGGGCGGCAAGCTGCACCGCTCGCGCGATCTGGGCGCGACTTGGGATGAGGTCGAGGCGCCGAAATATCCCGAGGGCGATACCGTCCCGCCCGATTTCACGGTGCCGGCGGCCACCAGCTATATCTGGCTGATCGAACCCGGCGGCGCGGACGAGCCGAATCGCCTTTATGTCGGCACCGAACCCGGCGGGCTCTTCGTCAGCGATGACGGCGGCGATTCTTTTCGATTGATGGAAACACTTTGGTACCACCCGACCAACAGGCACTGGTTTGGCGCCGGGCGCGATCATCCCGGCTGCTGCTCCATCGTGGTCGATCCGCGCGACAGCCGGCATCTGGTCGCGGGCATCAGCGTCGGTGGCGTCTATGTCAGCCGTGACGGCGGCGAGACCTGGGAGGCGCGTAATCGCGGTCTCTACGCCGATTACCTGCCCGATCCGCACCACGAATACGGTCACGATCCGCATATCATCCTCGCCAGCCCATCAAACCCCGATGTGCTCTGGCAGCAGAACCATTGCGGCATCTACCGCAGCGAGAACGGCGGGCTGCAATGGCAAGACATCTCGGAGAATGACGGTCCCGCTGGTTTTGGTTTCGCGCTGGCACTGGATGCGCAAGACGAACAAGTGGCCTGGGTGGCGCCGGCGGTCAGCGCCGAGTATCGCGTGCCGGTTGATCGTGCTATTCGCATTTGCCGCACCGAAGACGGCGGGCGGACCTGGCTGGACTTGCGCAATGGCTTGCCCCAGCAAAATGCCTACGATCTGATCTTTCGCCATGCCATGGATGTGCGCGGCGATACGCTGGTATTTGGCACGACAGCGGGCAATTTCTACGTTTCCGAAGACCGCGGCGATCACTGGCGCTGCCTGGCGCATAACCTGGCGGTGGTCTATTCGGCGCGCTTTATTTGAGTTGCGACGTGATCACCTTTCACCGCCATGCCTCGTCTATGAACGAACCGTAGGGGCGACTCGGTGAGTCGCCCACTGCAACGAGAAACCCGCATGACCCACTCCCGCACCCGCAGCCAGATCTTCTTCAACGAAGACGGCGTCGCCGGTTTGACCCACCGCCGCTGCCTGGCGCATTACCTGGCGGCGGTCTATTCCGCGCGGTTGATTTAGTTGAAACTTGTTCATATCTGTCCGTAACAAACGTATGAAAGGTAGAAATAACTTATGATTGAAACACCGGACCTCATTTTGAAGAAAGTCCAGGGCTGCCTTTACGGCGGCGCAATCGGCGATGCCATGGGCGGAGTCGCCGAGTGGCGCATGCCCGATGAGATTCGCGAGCGCTACGGTTATATCACCGATCTCGTGGAACCCTGGGATGGGCCCGCCGACCAGAGCGGCAGGGGCGATGGCCGCTACACTGATGACACTCACATGGTGCAGCTGCTCATCCGCTGTTATCTCGAGCATGGCGATCATCTGGATGCCCACGAGTTTTTTCGCCGCATCGGTCCGATGATCGGGTATGAACAACGCTGGATCCCCGACCGTGGACGTGAGATGCCGCTGGCCGAGCGTCTGTTTTATCCCGAGAAATGGCTCTTCATCCGCTGGCTGGCCAATGCCGATCCGCGCTACGCCGGAGCTGGCAACATGGTCAACTGTGGCGCCGCCATGTACGCCGCGCCCATAGGCATCGTCAACGCCTGCGATCCGCTGGGCGCGTATCAAGAAGCGGTCGATGTCCTCAGCCCCCACCAGGTCAGCTTCGGGCTGGAGGCGGCCGCCGTCCAGGCGACCTGCGTCGCCGAAGCCTTCAAGCCGGACGCGTCCGTTAGCTCCATCGTCGATGCGGCGCTTTCGGTCGCCAAAGATGGCACCGCCGATTGCATCGCCGCCATCGCCGAGCGCGCCAGCACACTGAGCGATTGGAAGGAAGCCATCGGACCACTGCGCGATGTCATGCGCCAATACGACACCTCGGCGGATGATGCCAAAACCGAGCGCGGCAACGGCAGCGATCAGTGGACGCCCAGCCGCTCGCACAGCATCGAGGAAGTGCCGATCGCGCTCGGCTTCCTGGTGGTGACCGGTGGCGACATTGAAGAGACGATGTTCGGCGCCACTAACTACGGACGCGACAATGACTCAATCGCCGGTATGGGCGGGGCGATCGCCGGCGCGCTACACGGGATTGACGCCCTGCGCCCCGAATGGGTGGAGACGATCAACTCCGCCAACCGCATCAACCTGATGCCGATAGCCAGCGAACTTGCGGATTTGACGCGCAAGCTCCAAGCCGAGCAGCTGGCGGCCGCGCAGAGTCGGCGGGCAGCTTTCGAGGCGTTGAACGGGTGAGGATGAATGATAGATAGATGGTGAAGTGCGGTGGAAGGACTGTCTATGACTTCAGCCAAATATTCTGAACCCATCAGGATCCGTCAGTCGCCACCTAGAACTCTTGTACTCTAAATATCCGCTTACACCTACCGTTCTGCCATCCTTGTATGCTTCTATGGCGCTTAAATGCGCTTGAGCGCCAACAACTACATGGACCTTCTGTGAGCGACCATCGCGCGTGACTCGTTGAATTGTGATTGCACCTGCACCTAATTCATCACTCTCGGGTTCATCCCTATGCGACAGGTCGGTAACATAACCGACAATACTTGTATGCTCTGGATCCTGCCGAAAGAGATGCTCGCTTGCAGATTCCAAAAGCTCAAGGTGAGCTATATCTATTCTTATCTTAGGGATCGTTGCCAACTCCTCCGACGGTGTAAGTTTCTTGGACCATTTGAAACTGTACTCGATGGGGTCACGCCTACCTCCGGACATATTCATTATTGCAGTGCACATATTGGCGTTTAGTCCTGTGGTGTATCCATCTGAAATGATAGTCATGTCATCTTTGGTAACGGCTTCGGAAGTTGCGGTCAACCCTCTGTAAATCCTCTGCAGCACTTTTCTTTCATCTGGGACAATTGGTTCTGGGTCATCCTCAAACATATTGAGTTGCGTGTGACTATCCCCTTTGAATCTTGACTCGATTCTGTAGCCGAAGCTCCCACGAAAGGTGTGGCCAAACTTGAAATGGTCCAACATATTCTTGGCTTTTCTTGGCACTCTCCTTATGAATGGCTCAGGTCTTTCCTCTGAACTGGCCGAGTAAAGTATTAGTTGCTTTAGTTCTGCGAAATGCGCATCTGCACTTCGCAGTGAAATGGAAGTGGCATCCGGCGAGTCGTCTAGGAGCGCTCCAAGAATATCTAGATCGAAATACAGAATATCATCTGCAACAACGGTAGGTTCTTTGTCTTGCACATAGGACAAGGTCTTAAGCAAATGATCAATATACATACGATAATCAGATGCTCTCGAATTCTTTGGAATCGCGAGTTCAATCGCATCATTGTCTTCAAAAACAACCCATCGATTGTTTTCGTTGACCAGTGTCCAATTCTCCAGCTCAAGATATGATTTGAAGTGATAAAGTGGAAGTGAGTATAAGAGATCTGTGTTTTCTTTCATGATGATCTCTTGTCCCTAGTAGCTCGGTTTATGAGGTCAATCACCGTCTGCCGAGTAAACATTTGGCTTCTGTCAATGTTGATTCGCCTCTGCGATCTTTCGATTGGCCCTCCTGTCAGCTCTGTCCAATAACAGCAGTGTTTGAGGGATAGAATATCTTCGTCCTGAAAGAACCACGTATCCTGCGTATCGGGCATGCGAAACACGACGAGTATCGCGAATTGATGACCGTCCCAGTCTACAAGCTTATTATAGTCCTTCTTTTTCAGATCATATTTTATTTGTGAGTCAGTGACCACACAGTCTGCGGATGCCTTCAGCTGGCAATTGAATGCCGGACCCGCGTCATAATAACCTCGTTGTTCGCTATGACGCCATTCGTGTACTAGACAATCTATTCCCAAATCGTGCGAGACTAACTGACATGCATGACCTGCGTCGGCTACGACAGCACTGACGTATGCTAAGTGTAACAATTGCATCCTCAAATTAGTCAGATACGACATTCTGAACTATCGTTACTGGATTTGGATTGATCACGCTGGATTATACCATCAGCAGTTCCAGAAAAACCAGCTAGGCGACATCGTCAAACAAAATATGACCACTCCACTTTCCTCACGCGACAATAAAGTCCCCACCCAGATCCCAACCCCCGCTACCCTGACCTCACACGCAACTCAACAACTAAATCGCGCTTCCTGCCAAATGGCCAAATGGCCGAAAAATGTTTTTCCACGGCAATTGCCGCCAACTGCCCTCTGCGCCCTCTGGGCGGCGGTCTGTGTCTACGCGACCCTCTGTGGTAAAACAGGTGAAAAACCGAAAGCGACCCACATGACCCAACCCCGCACCCGCAGCCAGACCTTCTTCAACGAAGACGGCGTGGCCGGCTTGACCCACCGCGCCTTCACCGCCGCCATGGGCTACGACGCCGACGATATGTCGCGCCCTTTGATCGGCATCTGCAACACTTATAGCGAGCTCAACAATTGCAATAGCCACCTTCGTGTGCTCGCCGAAGCGGTTAAGCGCGGCGTCACCCAAGCGGGCGGCTTCCCGCTGGAATTCCCCACCATCTCGCTGGGCGAAATCTACCTCAGCCCGACTTCCATGCTCTATCGCAATCTGGCGGCGATGGACACCGAAGAGATGATCCGCGGCAATCCTCTGGATGGCGTCGTGCTGCTGACCAATTGCGACAAGACCACACCCGCCGCGCTGATGGGCGCCGCCAGCGCCGATATCCCGACCATCATGCTCAGCGGCGGACCCATGCTCAACGGCCACTACAATGGCGAGATCCTGGGCGCTTGCACCGATTGCCGCCGTTACACCGCCGAGTTCCAAGCCGGTACCATCACAGCTGAAACATACAAGGCAGTCGAAGAGAACCTTGTGCGCAGCGCCGGGCACTGCATGGTTATGGGCACGGCCTCGACGATGAATTCGCTGATGGAAGCGCTGGGCATCGCGCTGCCGGGCAACGGCGCCATCCCGGCCGCCGATTCTCGCCGGTCGCGTCTGGCGCAAGCCGCCGGCCGGCAGATCGTCGAACTGGTCAAAGCGGATATCCGTCCCTCGCAGATTTTGACCCCCGAAGCATTTGATAACGCCATCACACTGCTGCACGCGCTGGGCGGCAGCACCAACGCTGTCGTGCACTTGCCCGCGATAGCGGGGCGGGCGGGCGTCGATTTGCCGCTGTCGCGCTTTGATGAGCTCAGCCGGAAGACTCCGCTGATCGCCAATATGCGCCCCACCGGCCAGTTCCAGATGGAAGACCTCTTCTACGCCGGCGGGATTCCCGCCGTGCTCAAGCGATTGCTGCCACTGTTAAACGGCGATGCGCTGACCGTGACCGGCAGGACTTTGGCGGAAAATGTGGAGGCGGCGGCGGTCAGCAATCCCGAAATCATTCACTCGCTGGACAATCCGCTATTCACCGAAGGGGGGCTGAGCATCCTGCGAGGCAATCTGGCGCCCGATGGCGCGGTCATCAAACACGCCGCCGCCACGCCCGAACTCACGACGCATCGCGGACCCGCCATCGTCTTCAAAGACGTGGCCGATCTCAAAGCCCGTATTCACGATCCCGGGCTTGATGTGACCCCGGATCATGTGCTGGTATTGCAGAACGCCGGTCCCGTCGGTGGACCGGGCATGCCCGAAGTCGGCAATCTGCCCATCCCGCAGAAGTTGCTCAAACAGGGTGTGCGCGATATGGTACGTATCTCGGATGCGCGCATGAGCGGCACGTCCTATGGCACGATCGTCTTGCACGTCGCGCCGGAAAGCGCGCTGGGCGGTCCGCTAGCGCTGGTGCGAGACGGAGACATCATCGAGCTCAACGTGCCGGAGCGTCGCTTGCACCTGCACGTCAGTGACGAGGAGTTGCAACGACGCCGGGCAGGGTGGTCACCGCCGCCGCCGGCGTTCGGCCGCGGCTACGGACAGATGTACTTGCGGCATGTCAATCAAGCGCCGCTCGGCTGTGATTTTGACTTTCTGCGCGGACGTGATCCGGTGGCTGCTGGGGAGCAGCCGAAGTTTTAGCCGCACGGGCATGTTAGCCGCTAAGATCCGTCACAAACTGTTGGACCGCTAGCGTAGTCGGCATGGTCCGTTATCTCGTTGTCGATCTCATCCAATACTTCCAAGGCCGGTCGCAGGTCGCCAGCTAGAGCTTTCTCAAATGCCTGCCGCAAGTCCGCCAGGATTTCGTCGTTTGTCTCTTCGTCGGCGTTGGTATCTGTCATCTTGTCCATCGATCTGATTGTATCCCGGGCTGGATTGTTTTGAGCAACCATGCCTTTACTCTCCCGATACAGTCCATAAGGTCAGCACAGCCTGAATCCACACGAATTGCAATGCCGTCACGCTCGCCGCTGGGCTGTGATTTCGATTTTCCGCGAGGCGCGGATCCGGTGGCTGCGGCTGAGCAGCCGAAGTTATAGCAGTTGTTTGGCTACGGGCAAGGATGTAATCTGTTTTCTTGGAATCCATGTTGATCCGGCAGGGAGACGTCATAATACACAGATTGGTAGTCCAAGATTCGTAGGAGCATACGATGAAAGATGTGGTAACAAGTACCATACTCTTTTCTGGAATCGTTGGTCTTGAATTTCAAGTCATGTACGACGCAGTTTCTGCTCTTTACAAATCTATTGATTTCGCATTTAGATTCGCACTTGTTCTTGCATTTAGATTTGCATTTGGGTTTGCAAGTGCCACAGCCTCGGCCGCAACGCTTTGAACTACATTTTGATATCGGGATGCAGTAATGATCCACAAGGTCTCTCATCCTGCCTCTAAAGTAGTCGTGATTACTCACTTTATTGCATAAAGCATCGACCATGCTAAACATGATCAAGGCGTGCGGTAACGTGAATCTTAGACCGTAACTGTCAGCCATCAGGATGGCAACACCGTTAAGTATAGTCGGATGGCTGGATGCGAATTGCTTATACGCCGGATATCCCAGTTCAAGATAGTTGATTGCCGTATTGGCTTGTTGAAAATTGATGAGTACAAATCCGTTTCTTGGGTCGGTGCGTCGACTCTGATGGAAGGTGAAGATCAAGGAAGAATTTGCATCATATACTTTGTAATTGATCCACTCGATCCTTCTGCCCTGTGAGATAGTCAATAGGTCGCATATTCTATTGACCATCTTCCGCAGTTCGTCCCGACTGCGGCCGTCGACTTCTATTGCAAGTTCACAGGTTACTTCGGTGGTTTCGCCTATGCATACTGTATTGTCAATGTCATAGTAGTTGTCCACCTTTAGAAACCTAGTGTGTGAGCCGTCCAGTTGAAGTTTCAGTGCGTTGTAACACGTACCCCGTCCACCCGAATCTTGGTCGTTGCCGCAAAACAGGAGATTTGTTATTGTGAACGTTACCGAATGCGCCCTACTCCAGTTAGGCTTTCCAATGGTCAAATCCGAAATTTCATAGTTACTAAAGTAATTTTCGGGCTCAGTGTTGTAGTCGACGTCCCATGGACGGTTTTGGAATGGCCCCTTTCCACACACCTTGATGCCATCGTTGGTCCTTCCGCACAGTTCAACCCCACTAGCATTGACGAGGTCAGGAGATTCAGAGAATGTGCAGTAAACTCTGATTTGACCATCCGATTTCTGACCCACCTCAAACTCACAATGCTGTTGATTGAGTATGCCCGTGCCCTCATATAAACTCGTGAATTCCATGTATTCGTCTCTAATCACCTGAAAACCTCCCATATCCAAACGATTCCAGCAACGTAGGTCGAATCTCACTCAAGACCCACTCCGCCATCAGCTTCGCGACCACCGGCGCGATCGCCCAGCCATGCCCCGACCAACCCACGCCCACCAGCATATTCTGCGCGCCGGGCAAAGTGTCGATGATCGGGATGCCATCAACCGAGATCATTTCGCTGCGGTCGGTGAATACCTCGTCCACAGCGAGGTCCGCCAGCGCCGGATAGACCGCGACCGCCTCCAGCCGATTGCCCTCGACCTGCTCGGCGATGGGCTCGCCTTGACCGGTCGACTCGTCCCAGCGACCGCGCCAACCACCGGAGACCATCACGCGGTCGTCGGGCAGCGGCTTGATGGCCAGCGTGCGATGCGCGTGGCCGATCAAGTGCGTCATGGGCGGCGGGGTGTCGGCTGCCAGCGCCATCACCTGCGGCCACATTCGCCAAATGGGCAACTCGATGCCGAGATTGTCAGGCACGAAGCCGGCGGCATGCGCATTCGACAGGAGGATGACTTGCTTGCCGACCTCGATTTTCGTGTCTTCGCCGTCAATGGTCACTCGGATGCTGACGACAGTATCGCCTTGCCGCCGCAGGCCTGTCACCGGCGAGTTCTCGAGTATCCGCGCGCCTTGATCTTGCGCGGCATTCGCCATGGCCCGCGTGGTCGCCGTGTGGTCAGCCACGCCGTCCTTCGGGCAATAAATCGCAGCGATCACTTGCTCGCTAACCTGCGGCTCCAGTTCGCGCAATTGCCCGGTGTCCAGTAAGCGCGATTCGATGCCTTGTTGGTTCTGCATCCAGACCTGCGCACGAGCGCCTGCGAGGTCCACTTCGCGCTCGATCAAATGCAGATGTCCCAGACGCCGGTAGCCGGTTACGCCAGCGACTTGCTCGTGCAAGTCGGGCCAGATCTCGTAAGCCAGGCCCATCAGGGGCAGTTCGCGCAGATCGCGTCCATTGGCGCGTACGCCGCGTTCGCCCAGACCGCCCGAAGCGCCGCTGGCGATGGATTTGGCTTCCAGCAACAGCACGTCTCCGCCCGCTTTCGCGAGTTCCCAGGCGACCGTGCAGCCATAGATGCCGCCGCCGACGATGACATAATCGGCCACGTTAATGTCCAATTTTAGAATCATTCAGTGTGGAGATTATAGCGCAGAGGTCGTTAGTCCAGCGAGCGGTAGGGGCGATCCGGTGGATCGCCCGAACGTCATATAGATTGCAGCGCGGGCGAAGCACCGGGTCGCCCCTACACCGTGAATAATGGGGTGGGGTTGATCTGTATACTTCTAAGCATCCAGTAAGCCATCGGCCAAGCCGGCCGGCACCGCCAGCGGCTGATCCAACGTACTTTTTATCTCGATGTGCTCACCTTGCTCTGACGATTCTTCCAGCGCGCACATGATGTCCAGCACATGGAAGGCGAGATCTCCGCTGGCGCGATGCGGGCGTCCTGAAATTATGGCATAGGCCATATCCGCGACACCAGCGCCGCGCCCGATATTGGTGGTGTGCGTCAGCGGGATATCGACCCATTCGCGCGTTCCACCAGACAGGGTCTGTACATCTCCATCAAATTGGTTGGGATCGGACACGCTCAGCGAACCCTTCTCGCCGTGGATCTCGATCCAGGGCAGGTGATGCCCCCAAATGTCGAAGCTCATGATCACCGTGGCGATGGCGCCGCTTTCAAAATCCAGGGCGCCGGCGATATGCGTATTGACCTCGACCGGCAAAACCTGTCCTATCAGAGCCTCGCTGGTAGCGATACGCTCGGCGAAAGTCTTGGCTGCCGAAGCGCAGACACGCGCCACCGGTCCCATCAGGTGCACCAAGGAGGTCAGATAATAGGGACCCATATCGAAGAGGGGCCCGCCGCCCTTGAGATAGAAGATACCTGGGTTCGGATGCCAGGCCTCGGGTCCGTGGGCCATGAAGACGGCAGTCGCGGCAATCGGCCGACCGACAATGCCGTCGTCGATCACTTTGCGGGCGCTTTGCAGGCCGCCGCCGAGGAAGGTATCCGGCGCGCAGCCTACGCGAACGCCAGCCGATTTCGCCGCCCCGATGACTTTTGCCCCATCTGCGCGGTTGATAGCCAAGGGCTTTTCGCAATAGACATGCTTGCCAGCCTCGATAATCTGCAGCGAGACATCGGCATGCACTGCCGGAACGGTCAAATTGACGACGATGTCGATGTCATCGCGCGCCAGCAGATCGTCCACGCTGTGAGCGGTCAATTCGTGTTCCGCGGCGAATGCCCCCGCGCGGTCGGCCAGCATGTCGGCGCAGGCGGTAATCCTGATGATGTCAAACGGCTCGCAACCGCGGATATAAGCAGGCGCAATGTTTCCGGTTCCGATCAGCCCAACATTCAGTGTCTGCATGGGTTCTCCATTTGCAGATAGCCTTTATGTACATCATGTCTTGGTTGTGAAATAGCGTCACATGTCCAGCACGCCGTCGGGCAAGCCGGCAGGCAGCGCCAGCGGCTGATCCAGCGTACTATTTATCTCGATGTGCTGACCATGCTCTGACGACTCTTCCAGCGCGCACATGATGTCCAGCACGTGGAAGGCGAGATCTCCGCTGGCGCGATGCGGACGTCCTGAGAGTATGGCATAGGCCATATCCGCGACACCAGCGCCGCGCCCGATATTGGTGGTGTGCGTCAGCGGGATATCGACCCATTCGCGCGTTCCACCAGACAGGGTCTGTACATCTCCATCAAATTGGTTGGGATCGGGCACGCTCAGCGAACCCTTCTCGCCGTGAATCTCGATAAAGGGCAGTCGATGAGCCCAGACGTCAAAGCTCATTATGACGGAGGCGATTGCGCCGCTCTCAAACTCGAGTGTACCGGCCACATGCGTGTTGACCTCGACCGGCAGGACCTGACCCTTCAGCGCTTCGCTGGTGGCGATGCGCTCGGGGAAGGTCATCTGTGCCAGCCCGGCGACGCGCGCGACTGGACCCATCAAATTGACGAGCGCGGTCAGGTGATAAGGTCCGATGTCGAAGAGGGGGCCACCGCCCTTGAGATAATAGAAGCCGGCATTGGGATGCCAGGATTCATGCCCGTGCGACATCCAGGTAGCGGTCGCGGCGACGGGCGCGCCGATCCTGTCATCGTCGATCGCTTTGCGCGCTGTCTGACCGCCACCACCGAGAAAGGTATCGGGCGCGCAGCCCATACGCAGGCCCTTGTCGGTTGCGGCTTTGATAATCTTCGCGCCGTCAGCGCGGTTTAGCGCCAGCGGCTTTTCGCTGTAAGCATGCTTGCCCGCCTCAATGATTTGCAGCGATACCTCGGTGTGCGCGGCCGGGATGGTCAAGTTAACCACGATATCAATGTCGTCGTTCATTAGCAGATCGTCTACGCTAAAAGCGGTCAATCCGTGTTCCGCGGCGAAGGCCTGCGCGCGCTCCACTAGAATATCGGCGCAGGCCACGACATTGACGACGTCAAAGGGCGCGCAGCCGCGTATATAAGCCGGCGCGATATTGCCGGTTCCGATGAATCCCACATTCAGCTTTCCCACGGTAACTCCTTATCTGCCTCGGAATCGTTCCTATCCAAGCGCGTCAGCGCGGAAACGTCTGCGTGACAAATTACTTCATGAACTCCGGAATATTACCGCGTACCATGGGCGGGTTAATAACCGGCTTTGCCCAGTTGACGGCGTTGGCGATCACCTTGCGAATATCGTCGCGATAGTACATGGGATAGCTTTCGTGACCGGGTCGGAAGTAGAAGATCTTGCCTTGCCCGCGTTGATAACAGCAGCCGCTGCGGAAGACCTCGCCGCCCTCGAACCAGCTGATGAAAACCAGATTGTCGGGCGCCGGAATGTCAAAGTGCTCGCCGTACATTTCCGCTTCGGGGAGTTCGATATATTCGGGCAAGCCGTCGCAGATCGGGTGTGAGGGATCGACCACCCAAATCCGCTCTTTTTCGTCGGCTTCGCGCCACTTGAGCATGCAGCCGGTGCCCATCAAACGGCGGAAAATCTTCGAGAGATGTCCTGAATGCAGCATGATCAAGCCCATGCCGTTCAAAACACGCTCTTGCACGCGGTCGACGATCTCGTCGCTTACTTCAGCGTGAGCGGTATGGCCCCACCAGGTCAGCACATCGGTGTTGTCCAGCACCTCCTGCGTCAAGCCATGTTCCGGCTCATCGAGGGTGGCGGTGCGGACGTTAAAGTCGTATGGTTCCAGCCCCTCTTTCAACGCGATATGCATGCCATCGGGGTAGACTTTGGCGATCGCTTCACTGCGTTTTTCGTGGCGGTATTCGCTCCAAACGGTCACTCGTATTGCATTCATGTTTTGCCTTTCGCGGTCAAGTTCAATAGCACGACACGCATTATGCTCCGTTCAGCTTCGATTTACAATTGATTACTTGCAGCGCGCGGCGGGTGTAGCCAGATCGGTTCAAGCGTCTGCCAAGCGGACATGTCGGTAAATGTCGCTGAGCGGAATCTCGCAGTCGAGCGCTTGGATGGGCAGGTTGGCTTCAAGTCCGGCGCGTACGTTGTACTGCCAGTCGTCGTCTTGTCGGTGGAACATCTCGACCTGCGGTTCTTCCTGCGAAACCAAGATGTAAGCTTGTAGCGATTCAAGTTGCAGGTATAAGTCTTTTTTCCGCGTGCGATCCATCTTTTCAGTGCTTTGCGACAGGATTTCGAAGATAAGGGTCGGGTCCTCGAAACTGTGCTGATTCAAGTGGCAACTCATCCGCGGCTCGCCACGAACGATGGTCAGATCCGGATAGACGAATGTTGAATCGGGGTCAACTTTCAGGCACATCCTGCTCCCAAGCAACTCATAGCCCTGTTCATCGGCCAAAGGATGCAAGGCTGCCATCAAGTTGATACTGATGAGATTGTGACGCTTGTTCGCGCCGCACATTACCCAGACGCGGTTGTCTATTAGCTCATTCTTGTAGGGCTGCTCGCTTTCCCATGCAAGATACTCATCCGCGCTCCAAAGCCTGTCAGGCATATACTGCTTCACCAGCATAACAGGACGCCTCTAAACCATGCGGACGACACAAACATCGCCTTTGCCGTTCGTTTTCAGCAGTTGCCTTTACAACCGCGCCTGAATGCCCGCCATCGCCTCGAGCGCCTTGACGATACCGTGATTGCCCTCGCCGCCCAGTCCTTGCGCTTGCAGCGTCCGATACAGATTGAAGCACAAGGCAGTCGCGATCACCGGCACGCCCATCTTGTCCGCAGCGCCCAGCACCAGCCGCAGGTCCTTCTGTTGCAAGTCGATGGTGAAACCGGGTCGCCAGTCGTCGCGGATCACTTGCGGACCGCGGTTGGCCAGCATCCAGCTGCCGGCCGCGCCGCCGGTCACCGCTTGCAGCATCTTGTCCAGATCGACGCCACCCGCCTGCGCAAAGAGCAGCGCTTCGCCCGCAGCCAGCATATTGACCACGCAAAGGATCTGGTTGGAGAGCTTGACCGTCTGCCCGGCGCCCTGTTCGCCGACGTGGGTGATGGTGCTGCCCATGGCCTCGAAATAGGGATTGGCGCGCGCGACATCTTCGTCGCTGCCGCCAATCATGATGCTGAGTGTGCCCTTGGCCGCGCCTTCGCTGCCGCCGCTGATGGGCGCGTCGAGCATGGCAACGCCCTTGGCGTTGAGCTGTTTGGCGATCTCGACGGTGTTGACCGGATTGATCGTGCTCATGTCAATGACCAGATCGCCGGCCGAGGCGCCATGAAGCACGCCATCGTCGCCCAGGATGACCGCTTCCACATCGGGCGTATCGCTGACGCAGATGATGGTGATATCGCAGGCTTCGGCGACCGCTGCGGGTGAATCCGACGCGGACGCGCCGCGCTCGACGAAGGGGTCCATGCGGCTGGCGGTGCGGTTCCAGACCGTGACATCAAATCCGGCTTTCATGAGGTTATCGACCATGCCGCGTCCCATGATGCCCAAGCCGATGAATCCAACTTTCTCGCTCATGTTGAGTTGTCCCTCTTGTTTGATCTGTTTTGAGATTCCCATAATGGTAACGTGAAAGAGAATGCAGGTACACATTCGATTTGGTCTTGCGGGAGCGGGCAAGGGATCATGGTACGTGCGATGGAGCGGTTGACCGGGTTGCAAGCCATCCTGAGGCGCCCAGAACGAATCAGCCATATCCGACGGATCGCGCAGCGCCCGTCTTCATAAGAGATTACCTCGGTGACCAAAGTGCCCACGGTGGTAGAAAAGTTCGCAATAGGCCGCGACAAGGATCGCTACAATCTTCCCGACAAGCTCGTTCGCTAGGCCTCCAGAGCGACTCACCGCGCGCCTTTCCCTCTCTGCTCATCGACTTACTACTTTGGGTTAAGGTGTTCCTCGCCTCACTCGTATAACTTCAGTCTTGCGGAGCATTGCGTGTCGTGAGGGAAGGACCTTTGGTCATTTACCAGGCCGCGTGGGCAAACGCTTCGCCCGAACAAAACGCCATTTCGACATATGCATCTTCTTTCTGCGCTGAAGCATTTATAACGCTGTTGCCAATTTTCGAACGTTCACGAAAGGAAAGACGACACCAATGATTAGATCACGCGCACTTTATCAGCTTGCTGCGTGCGCCGCGGTGATACTGCTGTTAACTGCCGCCCCGCCCGCCTTTGCCGAGACGATCTCTCTCAGATCCGGCTGTACCTTGAACAATGCGATTCGCTCTGCCATGACCGATAGCTCGGTCGGTGGCTGCAAAGCCGGGAACGATCCCCGGGATATCATCTACGTGCCCGGCACTGTCGAAATCGTCGAGAGCCCTGTCACAATCACGGAAAACATCTCCATCGTCGGCGACCGCACTACATCGACATTGGACGGGCAGGGCAAGTTCAACTTCTTCAACGTTGGTGCAGAGGCCACGTTTCACATTCAGGACTTGTTCATGTCAAACGGCTACGGAACACCTGAATCTGGCCAGATGCGCGTGAACGGTGATGGAGAGCTGTTCTTCAATACCTCCCACGTGGTCAACTGCAAGGGCGTCAGGGAGATAATCGCCGAATCCAGCGCTCGCGTCGATATCGACTCTCTCAGCAGCGTCTGTGGCAAGTCAAAACCCTATAATCCGCATCCGCCTGTTAGCACGCCACACAAACCGAATGGAAAGAATGACAATCGTTCAAAGAAGCGGACGAAGTCTCTTGACTTACAACCGAAATCGAAAAAATCCCCGCCCGTTTACACCTGCGAGCATCTGACAGACGACATCATCGTCAGGGCGGTCGCCGGCAGCCGCAGTGGTATTCAATGCCAACAGATCGATGCCAACGCCGTCGGAATCAAGAGCGTGATCGACGCCGGATTGATCCTCGCGGTTGATATCTGGGGATATGTCGATCCGGGCGTGGAAGTCTGTCTGCGTGGCAGCGGGTCGCTGATCTTTCTGGACGCGGGAACAGCGCCGCGAACCCTGTCCTGGATGCCATCTTATGGCGATCCGGGCTGGACCTGCAGCACCTTTCATCAAGCCGGTTCGCTTGTGCTGGTGCGTTCAGGGCCAGAACCCGCAGCCACATGAGCGCCGACTGTGACCTCTTGCAAGGAAAGAACTGTAGGCGGCCGGCCGGGTCGGCCGCCTACAGTTCTTACGTTTGCTTAGGAGGTCGTTCGAATCCCAGCGCTTGCGCTTCACCCCAGAAGCGCTCGACATTGCCTAGCTTGACCTCGTCGAAGCCGCGGATCATGTCGGGCAGTTTCGCCAACTCGAACATCTATGCTAAGCTATACGAGATTCGCAACGAGTTCAGTTGAAAAGCGCTCCAGATGCTGTCTGAAGATATTCGGCTCGAACGTATCGAAGGTGAATACCAGACCGTCCGCGGCACGCAAGACAAAAAGTTCGATCGCATGAACGGGTTTGGCGATGTCTTGCAGCGTCTGGTCGATCAAGTGGCTGCCAACGCAAAAGCGATTGAAGCGAACCGCCAGGCCATTGAGGCGAACCGCGAGGCGATTGAAGCCAACCGTGAAGAAATCTTAGCGAATCGCCGGGCAATCGCGGAAAACAGCCAAATGCTCTCCGATATCATGGAGCATCTAAAAGTGCCCAAAAAGCGGACAGGTTTCGCAAGGACTGACTAAAGTTCGCGTTACTCGCGCGGCGAAAACCCCAACTCCCGCACTTCGCTCCAAAAACGCTCCACATTGCCCAGCTTGACCTCGTCGAAGCCGCGGATCATGTCGGGCAATTGTGCCATTTTAACCGCTCTTGAATGGTTGTCTTCGCTCAGTTCGTCGACGGCGGCAAGTATCAGGTGGCGGTACTGCACGATCAGATCGCGTTCGACGCGCCGCACCTTGTCGTAGCCGAAGATGTCGAAGGGTGTGCCGCGCAATCCGCGCAGCCCAAGCAGGGCGCGATACACCAGTTCGAACCAGCGCCCAAACCTTATCTTCCCTTTCAGTCCGAACAGCTTCAATATCGGTGGGTGCAGGTGATATCGCACATTGCCGTAATCGCCAAATTGTTCGCGCATGGCGTCCCGCACTTCGCCTTTTAGGCTCAGCCGCGCTACTTCATATTCGTCCTTGTAGGCCATCAGCTTGAAGAGATAACGCGCCACTGCTTCGCTGAGCTCGGTGCATCCGGGGCAATTTGATCGTTCTTTATCATAGACGCGCTTGACATCTTCGACGTAACGGCGGGCGTAAGCTTCGTTTTGATAGGCGATCAGCTCCGGTACACGGACTTCCAGCAAGCGCTTTAGCTCGCCGCTCGCGCCAACGGATTCCACCAGCGCTTTTGCTGCCGGGGATTGCTCGACCCTTACTTTGAACGCGCCTTTTCGCTGCAGATCCAGTTCGGCCAGCCAAGCGGGATCAGCGACAGCCAATCTGCCGGTGCGGAAGGCCTGCTGGTTCTCCGAAACCTTGACGCCGTTGAGTTCAATGGCGCGTTCGATCGCCGAGGCGGACATCGGCAGCAAGCCCGCCTGATAAGCGGCGCCGATGACGATCATATTCGCCATCATGTGATTGTCGAATAACGCTTCTGCCAGGCCGATTGCGTCAAAGAACACGTTATCGCCTGCGCGTGTCTGCCGGTTGATCACCTCCAGTACGTGATCGGCCTCGGGGTATTCGACGGTGGTATCGCGCACCATAGCGCCGGTCGGCACCTTGCTGGTGCTGACGATGGCGACGCTGCGCTGCGGGTGGGCGCGAACCAGGTTTTTGCTGTCCGTCGCCGTCAGCGCGTCAAACACCAGGAAAGCATCGGCCGCGCCATTGCCGATCTTGCAGGCGATATCAACCGGCTCGGCTGTGATCTTGAGGTTAGAGACGACGGGGCCGCCTTTTTGGCTGAGGCCGGTCTGATCAAGCGACCTCACGTGAAGGCCGTCCAGCGCCGCAGCCGTGCCCAGGATCTGGTTGGCGGTGACGACACCGGTACCGCCGATACCCATCAGAAAAACGTTGGAGGCGCCGTTGAGGCGGCCTTCGGGTTCGGCGATAGCCCGCTCTACCTTGAAGGCCGGCTTTGGCTGCGTGCGCGGTTTGTCAACCGGGATCACGCTCATGAAGGCGGGACAATTGCCTTCGAGGCAGGTGTAGTCTTTATTGCACGATGATTGATGGATCTGTGTTTTGCGTCCAAACTCGGTCTCGACCGGCTGCACACTCAAACAATTCGATACGCTGCCACAATCGCCGCAGCCTTCACAGACAGCCTCGTTGATGAAGATGCGCAAGCTGGGGTCGGCTGCAATGCCGCGTCGACGCTTGCGGCGCAAGTTCGCTGCGCATTCCTGGTCATAGACCAGCACAGTAACGCCGGGAGTATCGCGCAGATGAAGCTGCGCCTCTTCCATGCGGTCGCGATCCCAGACCTCTGCTTGCGGCGCCCAGTAGGTATCGGGCGCGAACTTGCCCGGGTCCGAGGAAACAACGATGGTCTTCTCCACGCCTTCGGCATACAGGAAATGTGTTAGCTCGGGTACCGGCATCAAGCCATCGGCTTTCTGCCCGCCGGTCATCGCCACGGCCGAGTTGTAGAGGATTTTGAAGGTCATGTGCGTGCCGGCGGCGCTGGCTTGCCGTATCGACAGTGAACCGCTATGAGCGAAGGTGCCATCGCCGATGTTTTGAAAGATGTGATCAATATCGGTGAATAATGAGGCGCCGACCCAATTGGCGCCTTCGCCGCCCATCTGCGTAACGCCGGCGGTATTGCGATCCATCAGGATCGCCAAGGTATGACAGCCGATACCGGCCGCCGCCATAGAGCCTTCCGGCACTTTGGTCGAGCGATTGTGCGGGCAGCCAGAGCAGAAGTAGGGTTGCCGCGCCAATATTGGGATCGTGCCCAAATCCGGAATGGCGTTGATTTCGCCGAGCCGCCGCTCCAGCAATGGAACATCGACGCGCCCGATCAAGCGGCGCGCCAGCACCCGAACGATTTCGTCGGCGTCCAGTTCATTGTCTGCCCTGACCAAGCGCTCGCCACGTTCGTCCTTTTTGCCGACGATGCGCGGGCCGTCTGGCATGGCATATAGCCGGTCCTTGCAGAACATCTCGATGAATGAGCGCTTCTCTTCAATGACCAGGATCTCTTCCAAGCCATCGGCGAATTCGCGCAAGATCTCGGGTTCGAGCGGGAAGATCATGCCGAGCTTCAGCAGACGAATGCCGATGCTCTCCAGGTCCGTGTCATCCAGCCCGATGTCCAGCAGCGCTTGACGCAGGTCGTAATAGGTCTTGCCTGCGGCGACGATCCCCAGCCAGGCATCTTGAGTGGGAATTGTGATCTTGTTAAGTTTGTTGGCTTTTGAGAAAGCCAGGGCGGCATCCAGCCGAACGTCGTGGATCTGCTGTTCCAACTGCAGACTGTAAGGCGCAATCAAGGCGGTATTTTGCGTGTGACGCCAGGGCTTGCCGTCTACCGAGAATTGAGGCTCGACGATCTGGATGCGTTCGCTTGATACTTCCGCGCTGCTGTATTCGTCGGCGACATCGGTGACGATCTTGAAGCCGACCCACAGTCCGCAAAATCGCGACAGTTCGAAACCGAGCCGACCCATATCGAGGATTTCTTGCACGTTGCCGGGGAAGAGTGTCGGCATCAAGGCGTCGTAAAGCGCGACTTCGGAATGCGACGGGATGGTGGAAGATTTGCAAGACGGATCGTCACCCGCCAAGGCAAGCACGCCACCGTACCGGCCGACCCCGGTCAAATTGGCGTGCTTAAAGGCGTCGCCGCTGCGATCGACGCCGGGACCCTTGCCGTACCACATGCCCAGGACGCCGTCGTATTTGGGCTGGGGCAAGAGGTTGGCGGTCTGGCTGCCTAAGAGAGCGGTTGCGGCAAGTTCTTCGTTTACTGCCGGGATGAATCGAATATGATGTTCTTCGAGCAATTCCGGGATTTGCTCCAGCACGATATCGATGATGCCCATGGGCGAGCCGCGATACCCGGTGATCAAGCTGCCCGTACGCAAGCCACGGCGCTTGTCCGCCCGATGCTGATCCATCGGCAAGCGCGCAAGCGCCTGCGTCCCGTTCAGGATAACGCGGCCATTTTCTACTGAGTAGCGATCTTGCAAGCTAAATTCTTGCAAATCCTGTTTCGTTTTGATCGATGAAGGCGGAGCCTTTGCTTCTATCATGCGAGACCTTTTGCAACCTTTATGCGATGGGTCCTCTTCCTCATTTTATAACAGAAAAGAACGGGCAAAACACCTTAGATCGAGATCAGCCAGGCGCTGGTCGCCAGAATCAACATGGCGAGCAGAGCAATTATCATGGTCAGGCGCCGCTCGTTCCGGCGCAAGCGCCGCCACGCGCCATCAGCGTGCTTTCCATGTTTCATAAGCAGGCTAGCTCGCTCCAGTGCCGGCGCCACGCCCCATTGCAGCGACAAGCCGAGTATCGCCATGATCAGGATTAGCAGGTGCTTCAGCAGCAAGACGCGGCTCCATTGATTGTCGAGCCGCAGCAAACCGTCGTAGTTGGGGTCGGCC
>CBDFLK010000002.1:0-92854 GCA_965249085.1 Phototrophicaceae bacterium
TGGGGTCGGAACTCGCTGAGTGGCGTCCCTTCAATGTAGGTCAACAAGCGAGCGCGATAGCGATGACCATCGTCGCTAGAGGTTTCGATCATGTCCCTTGCATCGCTTGACGCGATCACTTCAGGAAAGAGATCAATAGCTGCCAGATGTTTCAGGGTCGCGTTTTGCAGGTCAAGCGCCTGGCGCGATACGCTGGCATGGGCGATCTTGAGCACATATTGGCCGCCACTGGCAGACACCAGGTGAAAGTTGCGGTCAAGCTCTGATGGCAGCTCTTTTGTTGTTGCTACGGCGATCCCGTAACGCGCTCTGACGATGGTTCGCGCATCGTCCAGCGAAAAGGGCGGGCGGATGTTTTCTTCCATGGAAAGCATGGCGTGGCCTTTTTCAGGGCAGGGCACAGACTCGGGCAGTGGTGAATCAATCAGACATGTTGCTTTGGCAGGTATCGTACAAGATGTTTAAGCACCGAGTATACAGCCGCTCGGCGGCAGCGAATTTCCATGCCGCGCCCAGACAATATACTAGGCCCCCTGCTCTTCTGAGCAACGCGGTTTATTAAGAAAGAGGGCAGAGAGATTCTTGATCGGACTCGCGCAACATGCCCTCCCTCGAAATCAGAATTGGCCTCAGCCGGCAAAGAGCGGTGTCGGCAGGCCTTTGACACCTGGATTGAACTCGAAGAAGCTGCCGGTCATTGGATACTTCGCCAAGTCGGACTCGTTCATAGCGGTTCTGGCGGACGTAATATACAGGGTATCGAGATCGGCGCCGGCGAAGACGCAGTTGGTGATGTTTAGCGCCGGCATCGGCACGACTCGCAGGATTTCGCCCGTGGGCGAATAGCGGGTGATGCGCGCGCCACCAAAATGCGCCACCCAGATGCAGTCCTCGCTATCGACCGTCATGCCGTCGGGGACGCCTTCGTCGTCGCGGGTAAATTGCGTGAAGATACGTTTGTTGCTGAGCTCGCCCCCGGCTCCCATATCCAAGGCATAGACGATACGTTTGAAAGTGTCGGTGTGATAGATGATCGTGTTGTCGAGATTGAAGGCCGGGCCGTTGCAGATGACATAGTCATCATCGACCCGGCAGACGCTCAAGTCTGCATCGAGCCGGTAGAGCGCGCCCGTTTCCTCCCTTTGCCCGATATCCATGGAGCCCGCCCAATAGCGCCCACTGTTGTCGACCTTGCCGTCGTTGAAGCGATTGTTCGCGAGCTGCGTTTCGGGCAGTTGTATCGGCGCGACGGAGAGCTTATCGAAGTCGATGGCGGCGAAACCGTCTTTGATCGTGCCGACAAAACCGCCACCTTGTCGCGGATTCAGGCTGGTCACTTCGAGGTCGAAGGTCCAAGTCTTTTTCGCGCCATCGGCAAGCGAGTAGCGATGCACCTGGTTGCTGAAGATATCGACCCAGTAGACTGCGTTTTCCGCTTCGACCCATACGGGACCTTCGCCCAACAACGCCGAGATTTCCCAAACAGTTTTCACTTCTGGCATCTAAAATCCTTTCGCTTCGCCGCACTAGTTTACCAGTTCGTCACGCTGCCGTCAGCCCGTCGAAGGTGCTGTAACTCACTCATCTCGAAGGGGTATTTGCCAAGAGCCTCGGGATTGAACTCGATGCCCAAGCCCGGCGCCTTTGGTGGCAGTAGGTAGCCATCTTGCCATTCGGGCTGGTTGCTTATCAGATCAGGCAGGCTTTCGCCCGGTCGGCGGGGCAGTTCTTGCACGGCAAAGTTGGGCACGGACAAGCTGAGGTGAAGAAAAGCGGAGGTGGCGACCGGACCGATCGGGTTGTGCACGGCCAGGTCGATGTAGTGGGTTTCACAAGCGGCGGCGATCTTCTTCGCTTCGGTCAAACCGCCGCAGACGCACAGGTCCACGCGCGCATAGTCGATCAGTTCTTCTTCGATAACCTGACGAAATTCCCATTTGGAATTGTACTGCTCGCCCACAGCCAGTGGCACGGTCGTGCGCTGGCGCAGGTTGCGGTAGGAAGCCGCGTTTTCCACACGCAAGGGATCTTCGACGAAATAGGGACGGTATTGTTCGAGTTCCTGGCATAGCCAAATAGCATCGGCAGGATTGATGCGCGTATGCACGTCGAGCGCGATCTCGACCTCGTCTCCGACAGCCTGGCGGATCGCTTGGCATTCCTGGATGGCGCGGAGTACGGCCGGACGCGGTTCCATGATGTCGCCCGGCAGATCGGCGAAGGCCCAGCGCAGCACCTTCCAGCCTTCGTCGACCGATTGCTGGCAACGCTCAACCAGTTCGTCGACCGTATCGCCGGTGTTGTGGTTGTAAGTGAGAACGCGGTCACGGACACGACCGCCCAGCAGATCGTAAACCGGCACGCCCAGCGCCTTGCCTTTGATATCCCACAGGGCAATATCGATGGCAGCGATGGCGGCGGTCAAAATGCGCTGCGCCGGGAAGAATCCGCCGCGGAAGAGCAATTGCCAGATGTGCTCGGTGCGGAAGGGGTCTTGCCCGATGAGCAGGGGCTTGAAATGTTCGATGGCGCCTTGCACGGCCAGTTCGCGCCCGGTAATGCCGGATTCGCCAACGCCGCTGATGCCTTCGTCGGTGTCGATCACGACGAAGCAAAATGTGCGCCATTCTTTCGCCAGATAAACTTTGACGTCGGTGATTTTCATGCGGTATTCCTCATTCTAATCTCGCGTGTTGAGCATGCGCCTGTTGGTTGGCTTGGCGAATGACATCAGTCCAGGCTTTGTACTCGTTTTCGAAAGGATCGAGGAAGCCATTCTCATTCGAGTTGACATCACCGCGTTCGGCGTCATCCCATTGTTCAAGATAGCCGCAATGATGCCAGCCGACCATATAGGGTCGAGCCGCGGTTTCTTCCAGGTATTGCCGATACATTTGCGCGACATCGGCGACGCCCCGGGAATTGGTATGGGCGCCTTTCACCTTGAACTTTTGCTGATGGGGATTCGCGTAGCCGAAGCTGCCGTCTCCATTCATTACGGGCTTCCCGGTCTCGCGATGAATCCAGTCGAGAATTTCGCGGTCAGTGTCAAATGGATTGTAACTTTGTATCAGAACAACATCCACGTATTCAGCAAGGATGGGCAAGAGCCAATCGCGGAACATCCCGACCAGGGTCTTGTCGCCCAGGATGAGATGATTGGGATCTGCTTGGCGGATGGCGTCGTAGTGCAGTTTGTACCAGCGTTCGGCGATTTTGCCCATGAAGGCCGCGAGTATCTCGCGCGCCCGATGGCGGTCGACCGGATTGAACCAGGTGTCCAAACGCGCCAAGTAGTCCCAGGAGATCCCGTAGGCGCGGCTCACCGGGATGCCCCAGGCGTTGGCGGCATCGGCAGCGCTGTTGAAGGCGCTCTGTAGATGTTCAATCCAGGCGCGTTTGCCCGGCGTGTACTCGCCCATGCGCACGATGGCATTAACCCAGGGATGAATCATGACATCGTGCTCTTGCGAGCCCGGAGCCTGGTTGGTCTCCCACTGCGGGATATCCACATAGAGATACCCCAGCAGATTTCGGCTGTCGCGGTGCTCGCGGCAGACCTGTTCCACCTTCTTGCTTAGATAGCGTTCGAAGTCCTGGGAGAACAGGTCGGGCATGGACGCTTCGCCCTTGGCTTTCTGCCAATTGCTGAGCGGAACTGTATTGAACGACGCGACGTAGTAGACTTGCTTTCGGTAGAGTTGCGAGGGTATCGAGGCATGCGTATGCTTGGCGAAGGTATTGAAGCCGAGGCGCTTGCAGACTTGCGCCTGCCGGTCGATCCATTGCTTCGCTGCGTCTCCATCCGGGTTAAAGCGGCCATCGGACTGGATAAAGTCGCTGCCATATCTTCGGATTGTATGTTCAAGGTTGTAGGGACCCATCCAGAGATGAGGTTCCAGATGATTCACGCCCAGAGACAGAAAGGGTTCACCGTCTGGGCTGGTGAACCACCATACGCCGGAGATCTCTTCGACGCCGACGAAACCGGTCCTTGTTGTAGGGTTCATGCTTTTCTAGCCTCTTGTCTCCAGCAGATAAAGCGCGACACGCGGACGACCGCCGCAGTTAGCCCCTGATTTATAGCGGATTTCGGGCCAATACCCAAGATTTCGATCTCTTGTCAGGTCGTGCCGCCATAGATGTCCGGACGAAGCCAGTTGGAATGAGGTCACTTGGGATCGGGGGGCTACCAACTCAGTCCAGCGCCGTGCTCATAAAGCGGATTACCAGAATCGCGCGGGACGTCCGGGTGCTGTTCACGTACCGCTTGCATCGAAACGGGCAATTCGAAAGGCAAGGTCGCGCTCGGTGTGAAGCGACCAAATATGACATCCAATACGGCGGCGTCGCTGGCGCCGAAATTGGCCAGCAAAGCGGCGCAGGCTTCCGCGATTTCCGGAATCACTGCGGGACGGTCGAGGTAGATATCGACAATGGTTGGCAGCGAACGCGTAATCGCAAGGATACGGCCGAGTTCCGGTTCCTTGAAGTCGAGATCGCCGGCGTGGAAGAAGGCTTCGAGGAAGATGTCGTTTCGCGGCTGGTAGGGTGTCTGCAAGCGCAGGATGGCAAGATCAGCGTCAACGGGGGATTCGACCAGCTCGCCGTAGGCCGCGGCGACGTCATCGTCGATGTTTTCGA
This sequence comes from Phototrophicaceae bacterium, assembly GCA_965249085.1. GTDB lineage: Bacteria > Chloroflexota > Anaerolineae > Aggregatilineales > Phototrophicaceae > UBA6055. The sequence goes on from CBDFLK010000002.1 coordinate 4,645, forward strand.
TGTAGATCTTCGGTCGGTCGCGCAGTGGCAAGATACCGTCGTTTTTCAGCAGGACGATCGACTTGCGCTGCGCCAGGTTGCCGGCGGCGCGGAAAGCCGGATTGCCGGCGATAGAGACGGCCCCCTCCACATCAGCATAGCGATTCTCGAACAAGCCAAGACGGAATTTGTCGCGCAGCAGTCTGCGAACGCTGGTATCCAATCGCGCCTCGCTGAGCTGACCGGTCTTCACCAGATCTATGACGACTTCGGTACAGTGTTCGCCGCCGAATTGATCGACGCCAGCCTCGAGCGCCTTCAGGGTGCGCTCTTCCAGGCTGAGCTGCTCGACGCCCCAGGCCCGTGCCGGGAAGACTGTTCCCGCCACATGGGCGTCCGTCAGAGGACCCCAATCGGTGCAGACCACGCCGTCAAAGCCGAACTCTTCGCGCAGCAAGCCGGTGATGATGCCTTTGTTAAAGGCGAAACCGACCGGCTCGTATTCGGTGTCAACCGGCATACCGTAGTAGGGCATGATCATGGCGATGCCGGCGTCGATAGCCGCTTGGAAGGGCGGCAAATGATAATCGAAATGGTCGCCGGGATAGACTTGCTCGCGGCCGTATTGGAAATGAGGATCTTCGCCGTCTTTCTGTGGCCCGCCGCCGGGGAAATGCTTGGCCATGCAGGCGACGCTGCGCGCGCCTAGTTCAGCGCCCTGGAAACCGCGGATATAGGCCGCGGTCAGCCGCGCCGCCAGCCGATTGTCTTCGCCAAAGGTGCCGTTGACCCGCGCCCAACGTGGTTCGGTAGCCAGATCAGCCATGGGATGCAGAGCCGCGCGCAAGCCGACCGCGAGGTATTCTTGCCGCGCGATATCGGCGAATTGCTCCACCAGGGCTTCGTCGCCGATGGCGGCGAGACCGGGCGCTTCGGGCCAGTCGGAAAAGGCTTGGGTCGTCATGTGCGCGCCCGGACTCATGGCGAAGCTGTGACGAGGGTCGGTGGAAAAGGTGATGGGAATGCCGAGCCGTCTGCTGGAGGCTTGTTTTTGCAGTTGGTTGGTCCAGGCTGCGATTTTCTCCGCGCTGGCCGAGCCAACCAGATTGAAGTGCGTGATATGTTTGCCGGTGAGTTCGCGGATGGAGGGACCGCCGAATGCGCCCGCGTCGATGTTCAGATCGCCATCGGGGGTGATCATGACCATGGTATGGAAGAGCATACCGGCTTTTTCGGCGAGGGTCATACGCCGCAGCAGGTCTTCGATACGTTCGTCGATCGACCGTCCGGGCTCCAAATAGGGTTCGGGCAATGCCATGCGAGTTGTCCCTTTTCTGTCAATTCAAGCCGTAAAGTTCGCTGTATTTCGTTTCGAGATAGCGCAGCAAGGGCGCGACGCGTAGGTCCTCGCCCGAGATGCTTTCCAGCAACTCGTTGACCGTATAGGCGCGACCATGTTGATAGATCGCCTCGCTAAGCCAATTGAGCAAGCTGGCGTAGTCTCCCTTTGCCAGCTTCTGATCAAGCTCCGGCACATGGACATGCGCCGCTTCAAAGACCTGCGCCGCCATGATATTGCCGATGGTGTAGCAGGGGAAGTTGGCGAAGGTGCCGGCCGACCAATGCACGTCTTGCAGGACGCCGCGCCGGTCGTCCGGCGGGGTCAAACCGAGGTAATCGCGCATCTTGGCGTTCCAGACTTCGGGCAGATCGTCGACTTTGATCGACCCGTCGAGCAGCGCCATTTCGATCTCCGTACGCAGCATGATGTGCAAGTTATAGGTCACTTCGTCGGCTTCGACGCGGATGAGGCTGGGGCGCACGCGATTGACCGCGCGATAGACAAGTTCAGCGTCGGCGGATGACATTTGCGCGGGGAAGCATTCGCGCAAGCGTCCGCAATGCAGGTTCCAGAATTCGCGGCTGCGCCCGATTTGGTTCTCCCAGAGACGCGAGGAGAACTCGTGCGCGCCGTAGCTGGCGCCACCGACAGCAACCTGTCCCAGGAAATCGGTGGTGAGGGCGCTGCGCGTCAAGTGTGGCGAGACGTTCTGCTCGTAGAGACCATGTCCGGCTTCGTGCAAGGTGGCGAAAAGCGACATAGGCACAGATAGTGGCTATCGTAACGCGTGGTGATGCGCACGTCGTGGCGCGTGAAGGACACTTCAAAAGGATGCGGCGCGATATCGAGCCGGCCACGTCGGAAGTCGAAGCCGATCAGCGCCGCGAACTCGCGGCAGAGCGCGGTTTGCGTCTCGATGTCATAGTCCTGCCGCCAAAGGTCGACCGGCAGCGGCGCGTCGTTGGCGACGATTTTTTCCAGAAGTGGCAAGATGCCCGCTTTAAGTTCGCCAAATAGCAGCTTCAGCTTTGCAGCCGTCATGCCGGGTTCGAACTGAAAGACCAGGGCGTCGAAGGGATGCTCGTCGTAGCCGATGGCCTCCGCCAGCTCGATGTTGAAGGCCAGCATCTGCTTTAAGTAGGGTTTGAAAGTAGCGAAGTCGTTTTGATCTTTGGCCTGTGCCCAGACCGTTTCCGATTCGGGACTGAGCGCGGCTATGCGCCCGACCAGTTCCGCAGGGATGCGCTTTTGGATCTCGTAATATTGGCGCGTCTGTTGCAGGGCGCGCGCCTGATAGGTGTCCAGTTCAAGCTTAGCGCTTTCATTCTCTGCGGCGTCGAGCAGCCGCGCCGTCCTTTCGCTGACGAACATGTTTTTGGCGAGCTTGGTCAGCGTCTCCAATTGCGCGCCGCGCGTGCGCGATCCGCCGGCGGGCATCTTCGTGCGCATATCCCATTTGAGCGTGTTCAGGATGTTGAGCAGGTCGTTATATTCGGCGATATGCGCCGCCAGCGCTTCATAAGCTGTCATGCCATCTCCTTGTTTTTTTCGGCAATTGTAAATATCAACGATATGACTCGCTTGCCGGGCAGAGTACAGATAATTTAACCACCGAGGACACCGAGGGCACAGAGATTTCTTTCTTGATAGCCCGCGACATTATGCCCTCAGAATTCAGCGCTCCCAGTTCATCTGCAAGGCGCTGGCAGTTTCGGGCGACTGCGCAAGCCAACCAAAAGGCCGTGACCGGCTAGATGGAGCGGGCAGCTCCGCCGTCGACGCGAAGCGTGGCGCCGGTGATGTAACTGGCGGCCGGAGACAGCAGAAAAGCGCCTGCCGCGCCGAAATCGTCGATGGTGCCGTAACGTCCGAGCGGGATCCCCGCTTTGGCGCGCGCCTGGACATCCTCTATGCTCATACCCGTCTTCTGCGACGTTATGGCGTCGAGCTGTGCCACACGGTCGGTATCAATCCGCCCCGGGACAAGGTTGTTGAGGCGAATGCCATCGCCCGACAGCTCGTCGGCCAGGGTCTTGACCATGCCGGCCACGCCGGCGCGCATGATGGTTGACAAGCCCAGGCGCGAAATCGGCTCCCGGACCGAACCGGACGTGACGGTCAAGATGCATCCGCCCGGCGTCATGTGCGGGATGGTCATCCGGATCATGCGGAAGCTGCTTAAGAGCGTCAGCTCGAATGCCGCTTGGAAGTCTTCGTCCGTGACCTCCTTCAGCGTCTTGGCGGGCGGTCCGCCGGCGTTCACCAGCAGGCAGTCGATCGCGCCCCAGGCCGCGGCTGTTTTGTCCACCCAGGCTTGAATGTCTTCCAGTTTGCGCACATCACAGGCGCTGGCGAGGGTTTCGACACCGTAGTCGTCGCTGAGGGTCCGCGCTGCAGCGGCGACATCACTTTCGGTGCGGCTGCAGAGCGATACTTTGGCGCCGTTGGCGGCGAGCGCCTTGGCGATGCCGTAGCCTAATCCTTTACTTGATGCAGCCACAAGCGCGACTTTGTTTTGTAATCCCAGATCCATTGGTCTCTTGTCCTTATCTATGGGAAGTCCTTGCGCCATTATAACGTTTCGGGGCGAATTGTTCAGTGGTCAGGCTGGCTTGAAGCGCGAGAAGTTTCATTACCGTATCTCCACGTGTTCTTTATAACAGGGGAGTGATGAGTATCGAGGAGTTGGGCGGTTTGTCGGGCCCAGCACAGGTTTTTTACCACCGAGGACACCGAGGGCACCGAGAGTTTTGGTGGGAGGGCGCGGATTCGAGGTCAGTGGGAATGGCGCGATGTTGGGGTTGGTACAGGATTTTTTCACCACAGAGGCACAGAGGGCACAGAGATTTTTATGGTGGGAGGGCGCGGATTCGAGGTCAGTGGGAATGGCGCTTTGTCGGGGGTGGTACAGGTTTTTTTTCACCACAGAGGCACAGAGGGCACAGAGATTTTTTATGGTGGAGTGGCGCGGATTCGAGGTCAGTGGGAATGGCGCGATGTTGGGGTTGGTAGGGGTCTTTTTTCACCACAGAGGCACAGAGGGCACAGAGATTTGTTGTGGTGGGAAGGCGTCGATTGGAGCGAAGTGAACCTGGTGGAGATTGCGCATTGTCGGGGGTGGTAGGGGGTTTTTTCACCACAGAGGCACAGAGGGCACAGAGATTTTTGGTAGGAAAGCGTCGATTCGAGCGTGGTGAATCTGGCGGGAATGGCGCTTTGTCGGGGGTGGTACAGGTTTTTTTTCACCACAGAGGACACAGTCACACCTCAAAACACGCGAATTCCGTAGGGGCGACCCTTGGGTCGCCCGCAGCATACCACATTCGGTGCGCTCGGTGCCTCTGTGGTGAATGAATCTCCGTGACATTCGTGGCTTTGTGGTGAATAAGAAAAGTGGGCGACCTGATAGGTCGCCCCTACCTATCTGAATTTCTGTAGCGGCTGCGGGTTGCGGGCCGGGTTAGAGGTTTAGCTTGACGGTCGGATCGTCAATGCCGACGCGTTTCAGCATCCAGGAGATTTCTTCTTCCGTGCCAGCGTCGATGGGGTTGAAGGGTTGCCGTGGTGTGGCGTTGGCGATGGCGCCGCGCCGGCGCAAGAAGGCTTTTCGGATGGTCAAATTGATCAGCGGCTGGTTCTCGTAGCGGATCAGCGGGAGGTATTTGTCGAAGATCGCTTCTGCTTCGCTGCGCCGTCCGGCCTTGAAAGCATCGTAAACCGCAACCAGGATCTCGGTGAAGGCGAAGCCGGTCATCGTGCCGGATGCGCCGCGATTCAATTCCTCGAGCAAAAACATGCCGCCCAGTCCGCCGAAGATCTCGAACTTATCCGTGCGCTGACGGATGGCGTCTATTTTCTGCATGAGCGGCGGATCCTCCAGTTTGAGATAGCGCGCGTTGGGAATGGATTCGGCGATTTGGCCCATCACCTCGGGCGACATGAAAACGTCGTTGATCGGCGGGAAGTCTTGTACCACGATGGCGCCGTCGATGCTGTCGGCGATCTGACTGTAAAGCGCCAGGATGGCCGGATCGGATTTGTCTTCCATTGTTGGCGGCGCGATCATCACGCCATCGGCGCCCGCGGCAAAAGCCGAAGCGCTGAGCTCGATACAGGTTTTGAGTTGGCTATGGCTGGTGCCAACCACGATCGGGATGGCGCCGGCGACCGTTTCAACCACGGTGTCCATGACTGCCTTGCGCTCATCGATGCTGAGTTTGGCCGCCTCGCCCAGCACGCCCAGGATCGTCAAACCGTGAGCGCCGATTTCCATTTGAAAGCGCGCCAGTTTCCTGAGACTGTCGTAATCGACCGAGTAATCGGCATGGAATGGGGTGGCGAGAATATTGAAGATGCCCGTGATTCTGCCTGCCATTTAGCTAACTCCAATCATTTGCTTACCGGCGATAAAGACCATTTCGATCTGTTCCAGCGCGTTGAGATCAGCTAGCGGATCCCCGGCCATCACAATGATATCGGCATCCTTGCCTATTTCCAGGCTGCCGAGCTTGTCGTCCAGATTGCTGACAGCCGCGGCGACGATGGTGGCGCTGCGCAAGGTATCGTAATTGTCTTTCTTGATTCCAAGCTCGACCATGAATGCCAGTTCCGGCACAACGACATCGTGCCCGACGACCGGGCTGCCGGCGTCGGTGCCGAAGGCGATGGTCACGCCGGCTTGAGCCGCCTTGATCAGCCCGTCGTAGCGAGCCCGGCTGGCGACGGCGTCTTGACGCTCGGCGATCTTCCATTCCGGGATATCGTACTGTCTGGCCAGGTCGGCTTGCGATTGCATCAGCAAAGGCGCGAAGGTGGTGACAATCGGGATGTTTTTGTCGAGCAGCAGTTGAATGGTCTCGTCGCTCATGGAACCGCCGTGTTCGATCACATCCACGCCGAACTCCGCCATGCGCCGGATGCAGGCATCAAAGGTCGCATGCGCTGTGATGGCCAAGCCATTTCGATGCGCCTCGTCGATGACCGCGCGCAGCTCATCGTCGGTGAACTCCAGCAGGTCGTGGCTACCCATGATCTTGATCAGATCGGCGCCGCCCTTTACTTGGTCACGGACCGCGCGCCGCATTTCATCGGCGCCGCTGGCTTCGCGGCAGCACCAAAACGTATGGCCGCCGGTCTGTATGATCGCTTCGCCGGTGATTAGCAGGCGTGGACCCGGGAAAATGCCCTGTTCCACCGCCTGTTTGGCGGAGAAATTGCTCCGGTTCATGCCCAGGTCGCGTACCAGGGTGATGCCGGCTTTCAAGCTTTTGATCATATTGCCGGCGCTCTTGTAGGCGCTGATTTCGGGTGTATCGTCCAGCGATTGCCGCGCCAGATCGTGTACGCCGTCCCAAGCTAGATGAGCGTGCGAGTTCATAATGCCGGGCATAATCGTTTTGCCGCTGCAATCGAGGACTTGGGCGCTGGTTTCTCCCAGGTCGCTTAATTTGCCGACGGCTTTGATCTTGCCGTTTTCGATCTCGACAAAGCCGGCTTCAATGACTTCATCGCCGCGGCAGGTCAAGACGCGTCCGCCGGCCAGGACGCGGCGCGGCGCGGGAATATCGAACATCGGTTTGATGATCTTTTCGAAACGCCAAGCGGGTGCTTCTGGCATAAGACAGTCCTTTCAGATTTTCAGGTTGCGATCTTCGGGCGGATGCTCCGCCAGGAAGCGGCTTGGGACAAGCGCTGCGCCTTCGCTGACGATCATGGTATCGATCAAACGATAGCCGTCGCGGCCGGGACGATAAATGCCCGGCTCGTTGGAGAAGACCATGTTCGGTCGCAGAATGGTCTCGTCACCGGGCGCCAGCCAGGGCGCCTCGTGCCCTTCTATGCCCATGCCGTGGCCGATACGATGGCGGATGGCGTGGCTCAAACCGGCTTCTTCCAGGACGTTCAGCGCGCTTGCGTTGACGCTGGCGCAGGTCGCGCCCGGCCGGAGCGCGTCAATGGCTGCTTGATTGCAGTCGCGGGCCGCGCGCAGGCAACGCATGGTGTCTTCATCGGCGTCGCCAACGACAAAGGTTGCGCCGCTTTCGGCGTGGTAGCCGCCCACCGAAGCGCCGATGCCGGCGATCAGCGTTTCGCCACATCGAGGCTGGCGCGCGATCGGTGTGCCATGGGGCAATGCGGCGCGAGGTCCGCTATGGACTGTGCCGACCACGGCCGCCCTGCGCAAGTGGAATTGTTCGCCGATTTGCGCTTTCATCTTTGCCAGGGTCGCGCCCGTGCAATGGCGCAGGATATCAAGCTCCGTGCCACCGTCGCGGATGATCGCGCCGGCGTGCTCAAGTACCTGTTCCAGGCAATCATCGGCGAAACGCGCAGCCTGCTGAATGAGCGCGATCTCTTCCGGCTCTTTGATCCAGCGCAAGCGATTGACGAGCTTCGAGGGTTTCACATCTTGTCCCAGGCGCGGCACGAGATGATAGCCGATGTCATCGATGCCGATATCTGGACAATTCACTTCGCGCAACATCCAGCGAACGGGATGTTCTTCGCCGGGGTATTCAAAATAAGTTCGGATGTCGCCGATCCAGGTGGTGGCGGCATTTTCCTGTTCCAGCAGGGGCACAAAGAGTACGGGATCGCCCGTCGCCGGAACGAAGAAACCGATGGGACGCTCCGACTCGGTATGGATGAAGCCGGAGGCGACCATCACGTTGCAAGTATCGAGCAGGAGGATGCCATCGAGACACTCTTGCGGCAGTTGCGCTTGAATCGCGTTGACACGACGACGGTAAAAAGCCTCTCCCAAAGGCATCATGCTAGCCCAACCTCCGCTTGCTGCCGGCCCGCCTTCATAGCGGAAGCGACTAGCGTGACGGCAGTGTCCGCGGGCGCCCGCAGCAGCCATTCCACTTTGGTTTTGCTATGGGTCCATTGCCGCATCCAGGGCGACCAGGGCGCCGCCCGTTCGTCGCGCCCGGCCAGGTGGCCGATTTCTTGCCGCGCGGCGCCCATGAGGATCTCGGCGCCCTCGGCACATAGTTCGATTTCTACCGGCGAGGCGGTTTCGTGTTGCAAGGCGCGCTGCGTCAAATGGGTGGGCAGAAAGCCGTCGTTGGCGATGATGGCGCTGACCTGGTAGAGATCGTCGGCATGCCTTGTGACCGCGGTCGATTGAATGCGCAGCAGGGGCGCGGTCATGGCATGCTTGAGCGTGAACAAACAATTGTTGTGGATGGTATCAAAAAGAAATTGCCTAGCTTCATCTGTGCGCGCCATACTGGCTGGCGGCGGGTTGCGGAAGGTATACATATGCGTCCAGCCGCCGATTTCCACCACACCCAATTGCGGATGATCAAATGCCTGCCATTCGACGAAGCCGGAGCCTCCTAAATGACGGTCGTTGTATTCCAGCAGCTTTATTTCGTCGTCGGTCGCGCGCGCGCGCACCTGGTACTTGGCGGGAAATTCGATACCCGCCGCCAGTTCGGGATTCCACAGTTCCGTCGAAAAAGTAATGATGCCAAATTCGTCGTAGGACCATTGCATCAGCGAACCGACGCGCGGCTGATCGGGATCGGTGGTGAACTCCTCGTAGACCGAAATGACCGGATAACCGGTCTGGGCGCTGCCCATTTCGCCGATGCGGTTGTAGACGGCCAGGTCAAAACGGGGGATGCTGCTGTCGGGCGCAACCAGCGACGGGCGCAGGTGCAAGCCGCCGTGGGTGTGATAACACTGCATGCCGCTGATATTAGGATGCGCCAGGATAAAATCGGCGATCGCCTTGGCTTCCGGTTCCGATAGCGGCGTCTCCCCGGCGCCATATTGTCGAAAGTCGGGACGCCAGCCCGCCGGAAAATTGCGGTTGAGATTGCCATCGCGCGGCTTCTCAATCTCGATGGTCACGCCATCCCATTCGCCGCGGATCTCGCCTTCGCGATACAGCCGATAATAGGGACCCCGGTCGACCTCGCCGGGTTCACGCTGGATCATCAGACGTGGATCGTCTTCGGAAACGCGCCATTCGCCGGCGGGATCTTCAATGCGCATCTGCACGATCAGACCGTCGCCGTTGATATCGTGCTGGCACAAGCCGCGAGTTTGCTCTTCGCCTGGCAGGTAGCGGCCGTTGCCACACCAGTGATGCGGCGTCTTCAGGCTGATCTCGGCGCCATCGGGATTGACGCGCGGGATGATATAGAAGCTGAGATTGTCGAGCAGCCAGGTTACATCGGCGTCTTCGCCATAATTCGTCAGCAGATACCAAATCGTGTAGAGCGCGGTATGCGATGTGGCGACCTCTTCGGCATGAATGTGTCCGTCGATGTAAAAGGCCGGTTTGCTGTCGTGTGGACCGGTTTGGCCGTTCGTCAGGGTCATGCAATGAATAGCGCGTCCCTGCCAGCTTTTGCCGATGGACGACAAAACAGCGAGCTCGGGATAAGCCGCTGCCATGTCACGCAAGTGCCCGCTCAACTGGTCATAGTCGAAGTATTCGCCGAAGTCAATGTCGGTGGGCATCGCTAGAAATCCATGCTGATGCGCGCGGGATCGGGGCGGACAAATTGTCCGTCGCCGGAAGCGCCGACAATCTGCCCATCAACAAAGACGGTTTTGCCGTTGACGATGGTGCGATTGACCTTGCCTTTGAAAGTCATACCATCGTAAAGCTTGTCGCAATCGCGCGCTTTGCTGAAGAGCATATCGCTGCTGATGGTTGTTTCATCGTTGGGGTCGTAAAGCACAAGATCGGCGGCAGCGCCGATGCCGATATGCCCGCGCTCGGGGTAGACGCCAAAGCGCCTGGCGCCATTTGTCGCGACCAGGTCAATTGCCGTGTTGATGCTGATGCGCCCGGACAGGGCTTCGTGCATCACACCGAGCAGCAATTCCTCTACGCCGGGCGCGCCGGGCGGCGTCGCCCAGATATCGGTGCGGGCCCGTTCCTTTTCTTCCACTGTGAAGGGGGAGTGATCGGTGGTGATGGCTATGACTGTGCCATCGCTTAGGGCGTCCCAAAGCGCGGCTTGGTCCGCTGCTTTCCGCAAGGGCGGATTGATCTTGGCGTAGGGACCGACACGCGCCAGATCCTCTTCGGTGAAGAACAAATAATGAGGGCAGGTCTCGGCGCTGGCGGTGGAACCCGTGGCTTTGAAGCGGCGGAAAACCGCCAAAGGCTCGGCGGCGCTGAGATGCGCGATATGCAAGTTGACGCCGATACTTTCGTTGAGCGTGAGCAGGGTGGCGATGGCGAGGGCCTCGACATGCGGCGGCCGTGATTCGCCGTGCGCCGGCACATCGTTGCGTCCCGCCGCGGTCAGCTGCCGGGTATGCCACTCCAGCAGTTGGTTGTTTTCGGCGTGAACCGCGCAGACCAAGCCGGTCTCGGCGACTAGCTTGAGGGCCTGATAAAGTTCGGGAACTTCCGGCAGGCACAGTCCTTCAAATTCGTCGTCGCGTCCTTTGGGCGCGGATGTCATGAAAATCTTGAATGCGATGGCGCCTTGATCGACCATGGCCGCGATTTCGGCGCGATCCAGCAGACCCGGCGCGCCATAAAGTCCAAAATTTACGTAAGAATCGCGCTGCGCCAATGCCTTGCGCATGGCGAAGATTTCGCCGGTCGCGCAGCAAGGTTTGGAGATCGGCATTTCGAAGACGGTGGTCACGCCGCCGGCAGCGGCAGCCCGCGTTTCGGTGGCGAAATCGCCGCGCTGTGGATAAGCGGGCGCGCGGCAATGAAAGTGAATGTCAATGGCGCCCGGCAGCAGCAGCTTGCCGGCAGCGTCGATGGTCTCGCCCGCCTCTATGCCGGCGGAATCCGCCACCAGCGCGACGATCTTGCCGTCGCTGATGCCCAGGTCGAGGCGGGCGATTCCGCTTTCGAGAACGACTTCGGCGTTTTTGATCAAGGTGTCTACATTCACATTGTTATCCTTATGTGATGGTGGGCCGTTCAGTTGGCGCGGTAGACCGTCCGCCGCAGGAAATCCAGCAGGATGTCCGTCGTTGCTTGGTATGCCGCCAGTTCCACGTGCTCATCATAGGCATGAGCCGCTTCGTAACTCCCGGGACCGAAGATGATCATGTCTCCGCGCGCCTGGTCCACAAGATGTTTGGCGTCACTGCCGGGCAGATAGCCGATGGGACCCGGGTCCGCCTTGAGTTCGCTGCGTACGCAGGACAAGAAGGTCTGTCCCATTTCCGTATCCAGCGCCGAATCAAACCAGCGGGAATATACAAAACTGTCGATGTCCACGGTTGCTGGAGCACTATCAACTGCTGCGACGACGGCTTTCAACTCCGCGATGACCGCCTGCGGGTCTTCGCGCGGTATCATGCGGCGGTCGAGCTTGATATGGCAGGCATCGGGTACGGCGTTGGCGGTGCTGCCCCCTTCAATGACACCGATATTGCATGTGGGAAAGCCGACTACCGGGTGTACTCGTTTCGCCAGATCGCTGTGATAGTTATGCAGCGCGGCGATCACTTTCGCCATGGCAACAATGGCGTTGACACCGCGATCGGGATTGGTGGCGTGAACCGCTTTGCCGTGCGTATGCACGGACGCGCGCATGACGCCTTTGTGCGCGGTCGCGACTTTGTTGCCGGTTTGCTCGCCGACCACGATAAAGTCGCAGCTCGGCAGGTGCCCGTTGTCCGCCAGCCACTTCGTGCCCAATTGGCCACCGACTTCCTCTTCGGCAGCGGCGACCAGGACCAGCGCGCCTTGCAGCGAATCTTGCTTAGCGGCGTCGGCCATCGCCAGCATCATCGACGCCAGCGGCGCTTTGTCATCAATGCTGCCCTTGCCATAGAGGGCGCCATCCTTGACCACACCTGCGTAGGGATCGACCTGCCATTTGTCAGCTTCGTTTTTGGCGATGGGCACGGTATCGATATGCGCATGCAGCATGATCAGCGGCGAACCGGTTCCTAGCGTGGCAATGGCATTACGCGCTTCGGGTTTGGCCTCCGGCGCCGGCGTACGCACCTGGCAGCCGATGGCGCGCATTTCCTCCGCGACAAAATCGGCGATGGCGCGGGTATCACCCGGCGGGTTAGGGGAGGGGATCTGCACCAGTCGCTGCAGCAATTTAATGCTATCCATCAGTTATCCCCGGCGAAACGCGTTGCGAAATCGAACGCTCACGCTAAATGCCTTTGACGGACTTGTATTTTTCCAGTTGTTCCGGTGTATAGACCTGCATCACTTCCAATTCGACGCCGCCGGCTTCTTGCTCCAGGAAGGCGACCCAGCCTTCGGGATGCACATGGCTGCCTTTGACTTTGCAGGCGGCGCATTCCTTCAACGCGGCGCCTTTGGCCTGGGCGTCGTCCAGCGCTTGGTCGATATTGGGCACGGCGTAGCATATATGATGCAAACCTTCGTAGCCGCGCTCTTTGATCCAGGCGTCGTAGCGACCGCCCTCGTCCATGGACTGACACAATTGATATTCGACATCGCCCACGTTGAAGATGGCGACGACGTTGCGCGACTTCTCATAGTCGTGAACTTCGGCATCGTGGCCGACGCCAATGAAGTCCAGATAATGTTGTAATGCTCCCCTGGCATCCTTGACCGCAAACGCCATGTGCTTGATATATCGTCCTTGCATTTTTGCCCTCCTAGAAATGTCGTCAGTCTATTTGTTTTCGAATCGTTCCCAGTGCGTCAGATCGCGCCAGGTGATTTTCTTCCAAGCGCGCATGCCCTCGCGCGCACGCTCCGCCTTGTGCCCGATACAGATGCACATCTCCGGCGAATAGCTTTGCGGCAGGTTCAGTATCACTTTGATCGCTTCTTTGCTGAAGGAAGTGACCGGACCGGAGGCCAAGCCAATGGCATGCGCTGCCAGCATCATGGTCTGCGCGGCGGTGCCGACGTCAATCAGCAGCGCCCGGTCGCTATGCGGCACCTTGTGCTGCTCGACGATGTCCCAGTTGATGCAAATCAAGACAAGGACTGGCGCTTTTTGGAACATGCCCGGCGCCACCAGGCGGATCAGTCGCCGCGTCTCCGGGTCTTCCACGACGACGTAGCGGATGGGACGCAGGTTGCCGCCGGTGGGCGCCCAGCGCCCCGCTTCCAGGATGGTTTCGATCTGTTCGCGCTCGACGCCTTCGTCGGTCATCTCGCGCACGACCCGACGGGTCTTGATGTTGTTGAGGATTTCGTCGCTCATGAAGAGGCACTCTCCACGTTGCTGTGACGCAGCAGGCATTGCGCCACTTCCCGGCAGAGGTGATCCAGACCGTCGGAATAGGTCTCGACATCGGACATCGCCATACGCAACTCGGGAATTCGTTCGAGGTTATCTTGCAGGAAATCTTTGGACTTTTCGGAAGAGCGTTCCAGCACCATCGCGCTGAGCCGTTCCGTCGCCGTCAGCAAGCGCAAGGGTCCATAGTGCGCGGGCTCGTCCATCTGTATCCGCGCCGAACTGATTAGCAGCGCCAGCAACTCCACCGCTTCGCTCTCGGTCAAAACCCAGTCTTCACTCACAAGTTGGTCTCCAGAAGCTCATTCTTCACTTCATATAGTATGCCAGGTATTCGGCGTTTGCAGGGAACTGCTCACTCGCTGTCGGGACAGCGCCGTCGCTTGACATGTCCCAAGCCATCAACTAAAATCACCTGAATCTCTACGATTGTCTACAATCTACAGACGACCGGATTATAGGAAGCGCTCCGGTCGCTGTCAAGTCCGCTGGAAACTCGTGGAAAGCCAACAGTCTCTGGCTACCGATTGCAATCGCCGTAACAGCCAACACTTGAACAAACACATGAAGCCGAATTTACCGCAAATCAAGAATTTGTCCATGCAAGAGCAAACGCTCGACACCCTGCGGGAGGCGATTCTCACGGGCGAGCTTAAGCCCGGTCAATCACTGATTGAGATGGACTTGTCGCGGCAATTGGGTGTCAGCCGAGCGCCGATTCGTGAAGCGTTGCGCATCCTCAATTCAGAGGGATTGATCGAAACGATTCCCTACCACGGCACCACAGTCCGACGCTTGAGCAAAGCGGATATCGAAGAGATTTACAGTATGCGGAGCCTGCTGGAGACCTTCGCGGTCGAGCAAGTTATTCGGGCGCGCAACCCCGAACATTTACAGCGTTTGCTTGACAAAGTGGAACAGATGATATTGGCTGGTAGAGATAACAATATTAATACAGTCAATATACTGGACCGCGATTTCCACGACGCTTTGATCGACATGAGCGGGCATAGCCTATTGCTTTCCATGTGGCAAACGGTAGCGATGAAAGTGCGTCAGGTGATGGCTTTGGTCAATCGGCGCAATACCGACCTCACGCAAATCGCTCGCAATCATTTGCCGCTGCTGGAGGCGATGGAACAAGGCGATGTACCGCGCGCTGTGGAATTGTTGCAAAAGCATATCGCTTCGGCCGGCGACCTGGCAGCCGAAGATTGGCGGACGGACAGCAAGACGATCGGTGAAGGATCATGAAGCGAGTCATCGTTACCGGCGCTAACGGGTTCGTCGGCTGCAATATCGTTTCCGCGCTCAGCAAAAAAGGCTGGCGGGTTTGCGCCCTGGATCGCGAATTCGACAATCCCGCTGTGGCAAACTGGAATCGCAATCGTGTGGAGTCAGTTAGCGCGAGTTGCGCCGATATGCCGTTGATCCCGGCCGATGCGCTGGTGCACGCGGCCTTCGTCACCGCCACGCCGGAAGACCGCGGAGAAACACCGGAAGACAATTTGCGCGCCAATATCGAGCCTCTCTTGCAGGTGATGGCCTTCGCCGAGGCGCAAGCGATTCGCCGTTCAGTATTCATCAGTTCCAACGCGGTCTATCGCAACTCGCCTGCAACAACAATTGACGAAACTCGGCCGCCGAATCCGCTGGGCGTCTATGCCGTTGCCAAGACCTTGATGGAGCATACAGTCGACACCATGCGCCATGTACACCGGCGAGACATGGTCTGCGCGCGGCTTGGTGGCGTCTACGGAAGTTATGAGTATGGCCGCGCCACGCGGCCCAAGCTAAGCATGATCGGTCAGATGATGCACGATGCGCTAACCAAACGAGAGATCATCGTTTCCACGCCCGCTGAAAAAAGACAATGGACGCTGGCGGCGGATATCGGCCGGGCGATCGCCGCGCTGCTGGAGGCGGACTCACTCAATTACAGCTTGTATAACCTTGCCGGCGACGAGCGCAAGTCGGATCTGGAGATCGCCCGGATGATACAAGGTCTTGCCGAAGGAGTTTCGCTGCACATGGCGTCCGGAAATGAATCGCCCATGCCATCTCCAGAAAAGCTGGGCTGGCTGGACAATGGTCGCTTGAAGCGCGACACGGGCTTCAGTGAATGGACTGCGATGAGCCGGGACACCCTGGCGAAGGTGTTGGCGAGTCTTGCGGGGCAGGTTTCCGATGCTTAAGGTCTTGCTGGCAGGTCTAGGCGTACGGGGGCGTCATTGGGCGCAGGTGATCAAGCGCAACGCTCGTGCGGAATTGCTTGCCTACGCCGATCCGGATGCGCGGGCTTGCAATCGAGCCTGTGTTGAATTTGGAGATCGCCCCGCTTTTGAAAGCGTAGAGGCGGCGCTGAAGTCGCTCGATGATGTGGATGCCCTGGTGCTGGCGAATCCGCCGATGGGACGTGAGAGCATCGTCCGCGCCGCTGCCGACCGCGGTCTGCCGCTGCTGATCGAGAAGCCGCTGGCGCTGGATCTCGAGGAAGCGGGGCGCTTGACGCAGATCGCCGAAGCAGCCGGTGTCTCGCTGATGGTCGGGCTGAATTTCCGTTATCTCGGTGTCACAAAAGCGCTGAAGCAATTGCTGGCGGATGGGACAGTCGGCCAAGCGGCCTTCGCCCGTTTTACGTATGAGCGTTGGCGCGATGGCCGGCGAGCCGACCTCAACGACTATCCCTTGACCATGAGGCATCCCATGCTTTGGGAGCAAAGCATTCATCATTTTGATCTGATGCGATACGTCTACGAGCAAGAACCGGTGCGGATCAGTTGCCGGGCATGGAATCCCACCTGGAGCATGTACGCACACGAAAGCAATGTGGCGGCGCTGATCGAGTTCGACCAGGGAATGATCGCCAATTATCAAGGTATCTGGCAAGGGAATTGGGCCGTGCCGGGCTTTGAATGGCGCAGCGATTGCAGCGAGGGGATCATCACGCAGCGGGAGCAATTTGGCAAGCTATCTTATGCGTTGCGCGACGATGAAATATTGACGCCGGTAAGCTTGCCGCCGCATGAGCGCTGGATCACGGAAACACGTGGTTTATTCGAGAGTTTTGTCGATCACGTCGTTGATGGCGCGGCCCTGGAATGCAGTGGGCGCGATCATTTGGTGTCGCTGGGGATGCTGGAGGCTTGTATTCGATCAAGCGAGCAAGGTATTTGTGTAGAAATGCGCGATGTCTTGCCCGCCGCCCTTGATCCTCGATTGCCTTGCACGGGTTAGGTTTACCACCGAGGGCACCGAGAAAAAACAAGGAGATTACCTTGAACCGCAACCGTTACGCGGACAAGCCGCCCGACGAATCAGTAGACTTGATTTACCTCGACCGGCCCTTCAATTCAAATTTAACCGTATTGCAACTAGAAAAAGGTCAAGCATGAGCGACACATTTGTGGGCATTCAGATTGGCGCCATCAGCTTCGTTGACGAGGGCGTCGAACAGGTTCTTGATATTTTGCAGGAAAAAGCCGGTGTCAATGCGCTGTTGATTTCAGCCTTGACCTGGAGCATCGGCAATGCCGGGCGCGCCGCGTTCGGCTTTCCCGATCACGGCGTTCAGGAGCCGGACAACTTGCAGGGCGGGGGGATGTTCGAGCCCGACCCGCGCTATTACGGCAAGACCTTCATGAAGGAATTTGCCGCGCCGGATCCGCTTTACAAGGGATTCGATACCCTGGCGGATGTCATTCCGGCGGCGCGGAAACGCGGCATGCATGTTTATACCTATTATTGCGAGACTTCGAGTTCGGCCATTCGCTCCATCTGGCAGCCCGGCTTCGAGCATTTTCTCGATCGCGACCATTTGGGACGGGTGGCGACGCGTCCCTCGCTGTTGAATCCTCATTACAAGACCTGGTGGCATTCGGTTTTTTCCGATTGGCTGAACAATCACGATTTGCGCGGCGTATTGTGGGGAATCGAGCGGCAAAGCCCCTTGATGGATATCTTCCGCGGCGATAGCTCCACCGGCTTTGATTCATATTATGTGGCGGAGGCGCGCTCGCGTGGCATCGATGTTGAGCGGGCTTTAAGCGGATATCGCAAGATCGACGATTTTCTCAAGGGCGTTCGCGCGGGTGATCGCCCCGAAGACGGGGTCTTTGTCTTGCTCTTGCGTCAGTTGCTGCATTACCCCGAGGTACTGATGTGGGAGAAGATCTGGCTGGATTCGCACCATGCCTTTTATCGCGAGTTGCATGGTTTGCTGAAGTTTTATGATCCGAGTTACGAGTTCGGCGTCGGCATTTGGCAAGTGATCAATACGTACAATCCCTACCTGCGCGCGCAATACGACCAGCGCGAGTACGCGCCTTACGCTGACTGGTTCAAGCCGGTGCTCTACCACAGTCCGGCGGGCGCGCGCTTCGCGGACTTCGCGGCATCGTGGCAGGCGGGCGTGCTGGCGGATGCGACGCCAGATGGCGCTTACAATGCGCTGGCGACGGTCCTGGGCCTGGACGATTTCGTATCCTCGCGCGAGGCGGGTCCACAGGCGGGATTCAAAGCAGAGTACGTTAAGGATTGGACCGCGCGCCTGATCGCCGATACCGGGCGGCCCGTTTATCCGGGGATTGGGGTCGGCGTGGGGCATAGCGGCGCCAGCAAAGAGATCACACCGCAAGAGATCCGCGAGGGCGTTCACGCCGGCTTCGACGGGGGCGCCGGCGGGGTCATGATCTCGCGCAATTATTCGGAAGCGGAACTGCGCAACCTGGAAGCGGTCGGCGACGCGCTACGGGAACGCGGTCTGATATAGGAGGCGATGATGACGATAAGAGTGGGCACGATTGGCGCAAGTTTCGCGCGCCAGGCATATCTGCCGGCGCTGAAGACGATTGACGATGTCGAACTGGTGGCAATCGCCAGCGCGCGCTTGGCTAGCGCGCAATCGACGGCCGACAGCTTCACGATCCCACATGTATATGACGACTGGCAGCGTATGATCGGCGAGCATCAGTTTGATCTGGTCTGCATCGCGACGCCGACGCTCTACCATGCGCCGATGACCCTGGCGGCGCTCAAGGCTGGCGCGCATGTGCTGTGCGAAAAGCCGATGGCGATGAGTCAGGACGAATCGGCGGACATGCTGGAAACTGCCGAGTCGCTGAACAAGCTGCATATCATCGGGCACGAGTTGCGCTTCAATCCCAATCGCATGAAGATCAAGTCGCTGATCGAGAGTGGCTTCATCGGCGAGGTACAGCATGCCAATATCGTCAATATCTCCGGCGCCTGGGGCGATCCCGCTGCGCGGCCGGCGGGCGATTGGTGGTCGCGCGCGGACATGGGTGGCGGTCGGCTGGGCGCGAGCGGCTCGCATCAGATTGACCTGCTGCGCTTTTTGCTAGGCGATATCGCTGCGATCAGCGGGCAAGTCACAACCATGGTGCGCGAACGCATTGACAAAGAAAGCGGCGCCACCTGGCAGGCAACCGCCGACGATCAATCGAGTTTTCTCATGGAAATGGAGAACGGCGCTTTATGTTCGGTGTTTTTGAGCGGCGCCGCTCGACATGGCACGGGCAATCAGACGCAGATCTTCGGCAGTGAAGGCACGATCACGCTGGCGGACAACGATGAGCGACTGCTGGTGGCGAAAGCCGGCGAGGACTTCGTTGATATGAGCGAGCGTGACCCGAATGCAGATCTAGACGGCATCGGCGGGGGCATTTGGAATGTTTCATTTGTCGCGCTGATGCAAGAATTGACCGCGGCGATTCGCGAAGAGCGCTCCTTGAGCTGGGGCGCGACTTTCGCCGACGGGCATCAATGCCAGATCGCCATGGATACCGTCCGCCAAAGCCATGCCGAGCGGCGCTGGGTCAATCTGTCGTAAGCCCTTTTCTTTGATTTCATTGAATGAATGTTATACTATGTCTGTCATCAATTGCCGGGAGGTCAGGCAGTGGCAAGCGAGCTTATACGCCATTGGACCGTTGACGAATATCTAGCATACGAAGCAGAGACCGAAATCAAGCATGAATACATTGATGGCGAGATTTACCCTACGACAGGTGGTACCGGCAATCAGAGTTCGATTACGATAAACGCAACTGTTGCGATTGGCATTCAACTACGACGGTCCGACTGTTCGCTACACAGTAGCGATATGCGTATCAAAGTCGGTCCCTACCGTTACGTCTATCCAGACCTTAGCGCGGTATGTGGCAAGCCGAGCTACCTTGATGAATCCTCCACTACCCTGCTTAACCCAATTCTGGTGATCGAAGTCACTTCACCTTCTTCGATTGAACGCGATCGAGTGATCAAGCGCGAGACTTATCGGAGTGTGGAATCAATAGAAGCCTATATCGTTATCGACCAGCATCGCGTACTCGCTGAGCTTTACACTCGCAAGGAAGAAGGCTGGCATTTGCAACAGTTCTCGGATTTGGATGCTGTTGTGCCGCTGGAAATGCTTGGTTGCGCCTTGCCGCTAGCCGAAGTGTATCGCGGTATCGAATTTGAGACTGGGGCGTCATCAGCGCTGAGCGACGCTAATTGAATAAGCGCCACATTTCGCCGCGGGTGGCAACCCAGCCTTTGCGCATGTTAAACTGTTGGCAATAGAAAGCAGTTGAGGACGAAAAATGGTAGTCGATAGTGTCCGACAAATGAGCGTTGAAGAATTCCTTGACTTTGTGGAAAGCAGTGAGGACAGGTATGAATACATTGATGGCGAGCCGCGTCAGATGACCGGTGGAAAACTCAATCATTTTCGGATCATAAACAGGATTCTAGTCCTTCTTGGGAGTCGACTGTCGGATACCGACTGCGAGGTAATAGCCGGTGGCATGCTGATAAAGGCTGGAGAAACGCGCCTGGTGGCGCCGGATGTGAGCGTCGTCTGCGGCGAGCCGGAGACTGAAGCCGATACCCGTATTCTGCTCAATCCGATTCTCGTCGTGGAAGTCACATCGCCTTCATCTATCGACTACGATCGAGTCTCGAAACGCGAATACTATGGCGATGCGCCCTCGATACAAGCATATCTCGTCGTCGATCAGCACCGCGTGCTCGTAGAGCTCTACATCCGTAGCGAAACAGGTTGGCATTTGCAGTCCTTCCAAGATCAGGACGCTGAGGTGCCGCTGGAAGCGTTGGCTTGTCGACTCCCCCTGCGCGATATCTATCAAAATATTGAGTTTCAAGACGAGACAGCTTCCGCCTCCTAGCGAAGAGGAATAAACAAAGGGCGGCCCATTGGGACCGCCCGTGTGAAACAGGGTTCTGCTTGGGGCGACTAAAACAGTCGTCCTTTTTTGTTTAGCTGCGCTATTCCGCTTCCAGCAGCGTCACTTCGCCTAAAGACTCCAACTGCTCCTGGATCGCGCTGGCGTCACCAACGACGACAATGATGAAGTCCTCGGGATGGATGTATTCATTGGCGATATCCAACACGTCCTCGGTGGTAACATCCTTGATATGACCGAGCCATTTCCGCAGGCGCTCGAGCTCGACACCGCGCGTCTTGTAGGAGGCCACTGTTTCGACGAAGTCCTGATAGGTTTCCATCCCGAAGACAAACCCGCCGACGATGCCATCGCGAGCGTCGTTGATCTCCTCGACGGTGAGTGGCTCGGTCTGGATGCGATCAATCTCTTTGAAGACTTCCTCCAGGGTAGGCGCAATCACATCGTTTCGGACAGCTGCGGAGACGGCGAATCGACCGGTATCCGCCGGGTAGCTGAATCCGGAGCCAATGCTATAGGTATAGCCCTTGTCTTCGCGGATATTCTGTACCAGCCGAGATGTGAATGTACCGCCTAGAACATAGTTCATTACCCGTGCCGGGAAGTAATCCAGGCTGGCGCCTTGTATACCGATGTTGCCCAAGATGAAGTTGGCTTGTGTGCTGCCCGGGCGATCAACAAGATAGATCTCCCGCCCGCTATGGCCTGGCAAAGACGGGTAAGTAACCTGCTCGGCAGTTCCTTCCCAATCCGCAAAATGCTGCTCGGCGTATGCCAGTCCTTCCTCGGTAGTGATAGCGCCGGCGACGATGAGCAAGCCGTTGCCCGGTTGACGGCGCGACTCGTAGAAGGCCACGATGTCATCACGTGTGATGGCTTCGAGAGAATCGAAAGTTGTGGCGTTGCCATAGGGATGGCCCTCGTAAAGAAGACGGCCAAAGGTACGCCCGGCGACAAAACCCGGTTCCGCCAGGCTGGCTTCCAGACCGCTGATGTTTTCCGCGCGTTCGCGCTCGACTTCGTTTTCAGGGAAGTTGGCGTTCAATGTCATATCGGCGAGCGAGTCGAAGGCGAGGTCTGCGTCTTCAATCAAGGCAAAGACACCTAGCGACAGCCGGTCGCCGCTGCCTCCGCTGCCCAGCGCGCCGCCGACCTGCTCGATAGCGCCGGCCAGGTCTTGCGCGCTGCGTGTCTCAGTGCCCCGTGAAATCAATGCACCGGTCATGCCGGCCAGCCCGGGCAAATCCTGTGGCGCGGCGGTGCTGCCCCCGGCAAAGTACATGTCGAGCGAGATGATTGGCATGTTGGGTTGCTCAATCACAACGACTTGCAAGCCATTGTCCAGTACATTCTCCGTGATAGTTGGCAGGTTGAACTCGTTGGAATCCAGTGGCGGAGGCGGCTCGCTTTGTTCAATGACGTAGCGATAATCCGGCTCTTGCTCGACAATGTCTTCGGCGGCGTAGGGCACCACCTTGGGCGCCGGTTCCGCTTCTGAAGTGACGACGTTGAAGACATGGCGATCGGTATCTTCCAGATACTGGGTAGCGACCCGCTGGATATCCGCGCTGGTAACCGCTTCATAGCGATTGATTCCAGTGAATACCGCCTGTGGATCACCAAAATAGTAATTGGCGTTATGCACGCTCTGCGCCAAACCCAAAGCGGTCTCCAAGCCGAGAATGCCACCGCTCCTTATTCCTGCGATCACTTTGTCAAGTTCTTCTTGCGGCACGCCTTCATCAATGATCGTCTGGATCTCTTCATAGGCTCCCGCCTCAAGGTCCGACAGTTCGACCCCAACATTGGCAATGAGAATGATGGCGAAGAGCCCCGGACCGCGGTTATCGAAGACCCAGGCGTCCGCCTGCAGCGCCATGCCTGTATCGACCAGGCGTTTTGACAGACGGCTGGAATCGCCAACGCTGAGAATACGGGCTAGCAGATTCAGAGCGGGGTAGTCATCGGAGACCAGTGGCGGAATCTCGTAGGCAATCAGCAGCGCGGGCAAGTTAATCAGCGGATCTTCGATGGTGATGAATTCGGCTTCTGCTTGATCCACTGGCACAAAGTCGGGCAGAGCAGGCGGGTCGTCACCACGCGGGATCGATCCAAACAGCTCGTCGATCAAGGCGCGGGTCGCATCAAAGTTGATGTCACCGGCGACCACCAGGGTAGCGTTGTTCGGAACATAATAGGTCCGATGAAAGGCGATCACATCTTCGAGGTTGGCGTTATTGATATTTTCAATGCTGCCAGCTGTGTGTCGCTGATAGGGTTCATAAGAATATGGGACAGTCAGCAGCGCTCTTACCGCCGGGCCATAAGGGCTATTGTCGTAGCGAAGCTGCAACTCTTCGATGACAATGGCGCGTTGATTGTCGAGACTTTCCTGGGTGACGTTTAAGCCGCCCATGCGGTCCGCTTCTATCCATAGCGCGAGCGGCAATTGATGCGAGGGCACGGTATCGTAATAACCGGTTATGTCGCTGCCGGCAAAGGCATTTGACGAGCCACCAATGCGTTCCAGCAACTGGTCCATAGTGCCACCAGGCACGTGTGGCGAGCCTTCAAACATCATATGCTCGTAGAGATGCGCGAATCCGCTCTTGCCTGCAGGATCGTTGGCGCTGCCTACCCGAAACCAGATATCCACCGCGACGGTCGGCGCCGTGGTATCGCGCACCAGGATTACTTCCAATCCGTTATCCAGCGTGTAGTGCTGAACATCGAGTTGTTGGTCCGCTGCCAGGCTCGTTCCGCCAAATGTCAGCAGGCACAATATGAGAAAAACAAGGCGTTTCATAAGATGCTTTGTCTCCTTTCGTAGGGTTTCGACAAATCAAGCATTAACTATCACTATTATAGAGTACTTACGATCCTGTAGAAGGAATGTAAAAACGAGATTCAAGAAGCAGGCGCCACAAACGGTAGCTGATCCTCAATCGGAGCGGCAAGCGATCATCGCTTGCGTATCGCGCGAGACCGCAGGCGGTCCTCAAAGGGAAATGAGAATCCAGGAAAGTTGAACATTCAAAGTGAGGTAAAGAGCTGCCGCAATTCCAGTGTGAAGCCGGGCAGGACTGATTCCCCGCATCATACCATAGGGCGATGCGCTTGTCGTCATGGTGGCCCGGCTGCGCGGCTTCAAACCGGGATCGTCAACGATTCCAAATCGCGCGGGTAATAGGTTAGCATTTCGGCGCCGTCGTCGGTGACTAATACGGTATCGGAATGGCGGAAACCACCTAACTCCGGCATGTAAAGTCCCGGCTCCACGGTGAAGACCATGCCCGCTTTGATTTCGGTATTGTCGCCGATATCCAGGAAGGGACCTTCGTGGTAGCGCAGGCCGATGGTATGCCCGCTATGGTGCTTCCAGTAGGGCATGAGGTCGTGTTGATCGAAATAGTCTCGCACCTGGCGGTCGACCGCGCTGCAGGGTTTGCCCGGCTCGAGCGTTTCCATGGCGATCGTCTGCAAGTTGACCATGTGATCAAACATACGCTTCTGGTCGTCCGAGGGCGCGCCCAAAATCATCGTGCGCTCCAGTTCGCTGACGTAACCCCAGACCGCAGCGCTGGCGCCGGTCACCAGCACATCGCCTTCCTGAAAGGTGATGTTGCTGGTCAGCGCGTGGGGGATAGCGGCGTTGCGGCCGATCTGCCCGCGATAGCCGGCCATGGCGCCTTCGTAGTATTCGCTGTTGCCGCGCCAGATGGGTCCGATGCTGTCCAGCATCATCAGTGTGGCTTCGTTACTGGCGCGCTGCGACACTTCGACCTCGCCCATGCCGACTTTGGTGTAATTCTGCAGCAGTTTGTGCGCCAGGTTGCCCCACTTGCAGCTTTCCTTCAGCAGCGCAATCTCCGCCTGCGACTTGACCATCATCTGGTCTTCAATGGGCGCGCGGCAATTGATGACCGTGCTGCCGGTCAGTTGCGAGAGCGATTGGCCGCGATAGCCGAAGATCCAGGGATAGCCGTCGCTGTCGGCGCCGATCTTGCCATCAATGCCCATGTCCTTGACCAGGTCGGTCAGCACATTCATCGGGTGGTTGAGATCGGGAAACTCGAGGTAATGGGCGACGCGGTCAATGATGGACATGGATTGCGCGTGTTCCAGTTCCAGGCGCGGTACAACGAG
The DNA here is from genome assembly GCA_965249085.1 of Phototrophicaceae bacterium. Taxonomy (GTDB): domain Bacteria; phylum Chloroflexota; class Anaerolineae; order Aggregatilineales; family Phototrophicaceae; genus UBA6055. Next base: position 29,499 of record CBDFLK010000002.1, read on the forward strand.
TGCCCGTTCGCCACCGCGATTTATGACGTAGGCCATGGGTCGTTCGGTGGGGATGAAAGCGAAGCCGGTGTAGTACTTGATGTAATCGGCGTCGAAAAGTACCAGTCCGGACACGCCGAGTTCGGTGATGGATTCGAGCAGTCGGTGGTTGCGCTGCGCGTATTCGGCATCGCTGATTTTGAGTTGGGTGGTTGTGAGGGGCATGGCTTGCCTCCGCTACTATTGGTTGAGCTTGCGGAGGATTATAGCGTGGGCAGGCATCAAGACAAATAGGGACGGCATGATGATCCCGCGTTTGCTTCAGTCACTGTCGAGTCAGGAGAAAAGCGAAGATAGCTTGAGACTGAAACCGGGCAGGACGGATTCGCCAGAGAGGGTGCTATTTTCGCCGACCAATTCACTTTGGATCTTGCCCTCTGCGTCAAGCCGGCAGACTTCGACACCCTTGTTATCGGGGATGACAATCCAAACCAATTGCGTGCCATGTTGCAAATACTTGGGCAATTTGTGACGCGCCCAATCGAGCGGGTTGCAGAACGATGCGATTTGTACAGCGATGTCAGGCATCCTCGCGACATACTTCTTGGAAAGTGGATACTGTACACGTTCCTTCCGTGTGAAGGCAGCGCTCGGTCCGAGCAGTGTATATCTGTCATCGGGCGGGTGATAGCCGCAGCGTGCCGTGACCAATCCTGCCGACTCACGCTGGTTCGCGTCGCAAAGATGGAAACCCATTTCTCCCGCTAGGCAACCATGCTGGAAACCAGCGACGGGAAACTCAAAAAGTTTGCCGTCGATCAATTCAAAGCGCTTGGCGTCATTCTCTGGTCGATGCACGATCTCCCAGACATCATCGGTATCGTAGCGGCCGTGCCAGATTTTCATGGTCTTGTTGTTCGCTAAACATAATTGATGCAATTATTCTAAGTCAAGGCTAGCCAATGTGAGACACATATGCCCGCCATTCCGCCATTGTCTTGCCGCCTTTGCTTTTGTTGCAGTGCGTACAAAGCAACTGCAAATTGTCGCCCGTCCAGACTGTACCGCCGGCGAAATTGGCTTGCCGCATGGCGGCTCCTGTTTGTTCTCCCATTAGACAATCTACCTTATCAGCTAGCCCGAACCGGTTGAAGATTTCGGAGGTTCGCATGGTGCTTTGAACCAATTCTTTGCCTTTTTATCACTTTGCCAGTTAAACGCCCGCGCCAAATTAGCGTAAGCACGAATTGCGTTATGAGCTATCTGACGTGCTTTCTTTACTCGTAACTTCGAAATTTTGGTCTTGTATCTTTCCTCTTCGTTCCCGTGCAGTATTTGACCGCGAGTCGTATAAAAGTCTTTAAAATCTGCAGTAGTCAAATTTACTCGCTCTGGCCATTTTGTTGACTCTGGGTCAGCTAACTCTTCGTTTAAATTCATCTCGCCCAAATAGTATTTTACGTGTGCGATAAGCGATTTGAGATGACCTGTGAGCACAGTCGCGGCTACTGTTTTCGGAGGTAAGAGAATATCGACGCTGATTATGAAGTTGCTAAATGCGACATCAATAACGGAAGTTTGCGCTGCCATGTCGTAAAAGCTAAGCGCTCGACAAATTCTTTGCGAGACAGAATTACACTCAGAATTCTGGAAGTGATAATTGATGTCGTCGAGCCCATAGAATTCCTGGGCATCGCTCAACAGTTCGGAGCTAATTCGTCGCGCCCCGAATATCCCATTAGGAATCTCTGCATACCAAGGAACCGAATCATTCGTTGCGGAAGTGCGATCATAAACGATGACCCGGTCTGAGTGTTTCCACATTGACACGCCGTGCGCTGGATTGTACGCCTTGCCATATTTTTCAAACCAAGGATAGGTGAATCTCAACACCTGCAACGCTTGCTCCACTTCGTACTCGATTTGTTCCAAACGGCTGTGGCTGTCCCCAGTTACGCGGAACTTGAGATAACTACAGTTTTCAATTCGATTCTTGTCACTTTCGAAAAGGCTTTTGGCTTCATCATTGACTAAACTTGCAAGCAATGACTGTTTGCCGCCAGAGTACAAGACGGCGTTGGCAAGCGGAAACTCTATACCGATTGCGCATTCCAACTGATACATCGGAACAATAGCGTGATACTGCCTTTCATAATGAAAGTTCAGCGACTCATAAATCTTGTCGAGATATTGCTGTTCCTGTTCTTTAGTCTCAAATGGAAAGATGAACTTTGTATTCTCATGAATTAAATTAATCGCTGTCTGTAGCGAACTGTGGACAGTTGCTGGCCTGACCTGCGAATCAAACAGGTTATCAACAGTGTCAATGAGCGTCCGTTCAACCTCTGCGGGCGCCAGAAAATAGTAGTCACCTGGATCCTCTTGGTTAGAGAAAGAAGACATGCCGAAAACATAGGCATAGTCACCCGATTTTATCAAATCGCGAGATTCGCCAAATGAATACATTTCCGCACGAGACAAGTACTCTTCTAATGCCAAATTAAGTTCTTGCTTCCGATCCATTTCTGCGCTATCCGGTATCTACCTCGCTGTCTAACGGCATTCATACTTTATGCGATTGTATTCTTAGAAGAATGGAAAATTGGGGCAGCCGCTCACCACCCCATAAATCATCTCCGTCTACAGCACCGGCGCGCCAGCCTTCCGCGCGATGAACTGCCCGGCGCCATTGCTGCCCAGCCAGGTATCGCCGTCGACCAGCTTGTTGCCACGTTGATAGACCTGTACCGGTTTGCCTTTGACGGTCATGCCTTCGTAGCAGTTGTAATCAACGCGCATGTGATGCGTTGCCGCGCTGATCGTGTGCTCCTTCTGCGGATCCCAGACCAGAATATCGGCGTCCGATCCCACGGCGATTGTGCCCTTGCGCGGATACATGCCGAAGATGCGCGCTGGATTGGTGCAGTGCAACTCCACGAAACGCGAGGGCGAAAGCTTGCCGCTGTTGACGGCGGCCTGCCACATCACCATCATGCGGTCTTCCAGCCCGGGCATGCCGTTGGGGATCTTGGCGAAATTACCCAAGCCAAGTTCTTTACCCGGCCGGCGATAGGAGGGGTCCTGCTTCTCGTAACCGACCCAGTCCTTGCCGCCGGTTCTCTCGTTCCATTCTTGCCAGGGACCGTGCCCGCCATCGTACCAGAAGTCACAATGGTCGGTGCTGACCACTTGCAGCGTGCTATCACGCACCGCTTGCCAGAGGATGCCGTGATCGTGCTTGCTGCGGATCGGCGGTGAACAGACATATTTCGAGCCTTCGAAACCAGGCAGCGCCATATGGTCTTCGACGGTGAGGAAGAAGTATTGCACGCAGGTCTCGCCCATGACCGGGTAACCGAGCGCCCGGCCGCGGCGCAGCGCACCAATCGAAGACTCACAGGTCATATGCACGACATAGAGCGGGCAGCCGGTCATGCCGGACATGACCACGGCGCGGTTGGTCGCTTCGCCTTCGATTTCCGGCGGACGCGACGAGGCGTGATAAACCGGATCGGTTTTGCCTTCTGCCAGCAGCGCCGGCGTCAGCGCCGCTTCGACATCGCCATTTTCGGCATGGACCATGACGATCATGCCGTTGTCGGCGGCCACGCGCATGGTGTTAAAGAGTGTGGCGTCATCGACCTGGAAGACGTTTTTGTACGCCATGAAGAGCTTCAAACTGGTGATGCCCTCGTCGAGCATGGTGGGAATCTCTTTCATGACGGCATCGTTGAGATCGGTAACCGCCATGTGGAAGGCATAGTCGATCTGGGCGATATCGCGCGATTTCGCCCACCAGGTTTCCAGCCCGTCGTGCAAGCTGCCGCCGATGGGCTGCACCACAAAGTCGATATGGGTGGTGGTGCCGCCAAAGGCCGCCGCTATGTGCCCAACATCAAAGTCGTCATTGCTGATGGTGCCGCCGAAGGGCAGGTCGAGGTGCGTATGCACATCAATGCCGCCCGGCATCAAGTATTTGCCGCTGCAATCGACCACATCGTGATTGCTTCCGTCGAGGTCTCGGCCAAGCAGGGTGACGATCTCGCCTTCGACCAGGACATCGGCGTTGATCATGTCGCTGGCGGTGATAATGGTTCCGTTTTTGAATAATGTGCCCATGGGAATCTCCTTTATGAAGTGTTTTGGTTCAGTTGAACAGGGTTACACCATTGATATGCCCAATCGTTATTCGGCAGACGCTGGATCTTCTTCCTCGAATTGGACTCCATGATAGATGTCCGCCAATGGCAAATCACAATCCAATGGGGCCAGCGGTACAGCGGCATCCAGGTCAGAGAATCGTTGCAAGAACCAGCCACCTTCCCTGCGCATATACAATTCGACAAGTACCCGATGTTGGTCGATCACCAGATACGCCTGAATGGAGCGGACCATCTCGTAATAATCCCGCTTGATGACGCGATCGTAGTCGATCGTTGACGGCGATGTAACTTCTGCTATCAGAATAGGATTAAGCAATGTCATCGACTTATCATCTGTAGCCGGCGCGCCACAGACGACGCTCAAATCGGGATAAACATAGCGCGATGGGCTGACTCTGATGCGCATATCGCTGCTGTGTACCTGGCAGGTCGAGGCGCTCAGTCGGTTGCCCAATGCAATGATAGTGTTAATTGAAATCGCGCTGTGCGTAAGAGTGCCGCCTGTCATCGGACAAATCTCGCCGTCAATGTATTCATGTTTGAATTCGCTCTCTTCCTCGAAAGCAAGGTAATCTGCAGCGGTCATGTGAAGGATGCGTTCCGTTACCATGGTCTTTCCTCGTGCACTTGGTGGTAGCGATAGTATATCATTTTCGCTCCATTCCATTGGGGCGCCTAAGAGAGGTCGGCGGATGGTGAATTTGACCTAGGCAAAGGCCGGGATAATATTCTCGCCGTATTCTGCCACGATGCGCTCTTCTTCACCACACATCAGATAGATGTTGAACTGCGTCACGCCGGCCGCTTCCAGCTCCTTGAGCTTGGCGATATGGTCGTCAACGCTTCCCAGGATGCCGAAAGCGTCGATGATGTCTTCGGTGATGAAGTCGAGATGATCGGCGTCCTTGTCGGCATGTTCTTTGTAGTCGTAACCCTTGCGCCCTTCAATGTAGGTGGTCAGGCTCTCGGGTATATTCGGGCTTTCCATGCCATAGCGCTCGACAATATCCGCCACATGATTGCCCACCATGGCCGGGAACCAGCGCGTCTGTTCGCGCGCTTCATCCATATCGCCGATCCAAACGGGCGCAGCCGACATAATTTGGTAATTCGACATGTCCTTGCCTGCGGTTTCGCCGCCAGCGATCGCCTGCTCGGAGAACCATTTGACCAAACCCGCGTCGGCGAGTTGAATCACCAAGCCATCGCCGGTGCGGCCAGCGCCTGCCAGCGCCTTGGGTCCATAAGCCGCGATCCAAATAGGCATGTCGTAGCCGTTCGCCCAAGGGAAGAGCGCTGATGTGTCGTCGTAGGCGACTTGATCGCCGCGCACCAGGCCGCGCAAGACATCGGCAAAGCGCTCCATATTAGCGACTGTCATGGGTTTTTTACCCAGCATGCGCCGCGAGCTGTCACCACGCCCGATGCCGATCTCGATGCGGTTGCCGCTTTGCACGGCCAGCGTGGCGTACATGCTGGCCGCCACCGACCATTCTCGTACGCCGGGATTGGTCACCAGGGGTCCGTAGATCATGCTTTCCGTGTGCGCCATGCACAGCGCCATGGTCAAATAACATTCGCGCCAAAGCACATGCGAATCGAAGAACCAACCGTATTTGAATCCAGCGACCTCCGCTTGCTTACATAGCGCTACCGTGCGCTTGGAAGAAATATCGCCTTTGAATGTGATGCCAAAATCCATGAGTCAACTCCTGAAACATCTCGGGCTTTTCAGTTTTTGGGGCGACCCAGCTGGTCGCCCCAAACTTGTCACTTGAATTGGCGGGGTTCCTCGGCCGCTAACCCGACAGTCGGCAACGAGTCCCTAGGTCGTCGATACGGTATCCTGTACCAGCGACTCGTACTGATCGGGACAGCGGTTAAAATAGAAATGCCAGGTATCGCGCACCTCTTGTATCACGTCGAGATCAAGGTCGCGCAGGATCAATTCTTCGTCGTGGGCGCTGCCCAGATCGCCGATGAATTGCCCTTTGGGATCGCAGAAATAACTTTCGCCGTAGAAGTCGTCGTCGCCGTGCTCTTCGATACCCACGCGGTTGATGGTACCGACATAATAGGTATTAAAAATCGCGTGCGAGGTCTGCTCGATGCGCCACAGGTGCTGGCTCAAGCCGCGCGATGTCGCGGAAGGGATGAAGACCATTTCCGCGCCATTCAATCCCAAGGCGCGCGCGCCTTCGGGGAAGTGCCGGTCGTAGCATATGTAGACACCGACCTTGCCCACGGCGGTATCAAAGACGGGATAACCCAGGTTGCCGGGCCGGAAATAGAACTTCTCCCAAAAGCCCGGCAGGTGCGGGATATGGGTCTTGCGATATTTGCCCAGGTAGCTGCCATCGGCATCAATGACGGCGGCGGTATTGTAATAGACGCCCACGCCGTCGCGTTCGTAGAGCGGTACCACCAGCACCATATTCAGTTCTTTTGCCAGCTTGCAGAATCGCTCCGTGGTGGGACCGTTGGGGATCTCTTCGGTGAAGGAGAAAAATTGCGGGTCTTGCACCTGGCAGAAATACGGCCCATAAAACAGTTCTTGGTAGCACATGATCTGCGCGCCTTGGTCGGCGGCCTTCCTGGTGTATTCGATGTGCTTCTCGATCATGGATTCCTTGTCGCCGGTCCAGGTCGCTTGCAGCAGCGCGCCGCGCACGATTCGTTTTTCGCTCATTTGGGATGTCCTTTCTTAAGCGTCTCACAAATACCTAAGACTGTTCTTCATGCTCTCTGGAGATTCGTTGCGGTGAAATTCCTGCAGGGCTTCGACTATATATCCAATCGATGCGCTGCTATCAGGGAAGAAGGCGATGCCGTCGTGCTCAACATTCCAATTGGCTGGATTGGCAAAGTCCGAGTCTTTGGTACAGAGCACGCGCCCGTGAGTCGCGGCGTAGCGCAGCCGCACACCATCAGAAACCTTGAGCAGGCAGACGTCCCGCGCCGTCAAGGCATCTGTTCCGAGCCGCTGCAATTGTTCCGCGATTTCAGGGTCCATATTCTCGTCCAGGTAGAAGCGGAGCTCAGACTGGGACAAGCCCCGCCTCCTGCCTCTCTTTCAGATAGCGCTCATATTCGATTTCAGCGTCAATCTCAATTGGGCGTTCATGATAGTAAGCCAATGCGCCGAAGACCTGGCTAAGTGATAGGTCATATTTCTCAGCGATGCGTTGCGGATAAATTTCTCTGTAGCGCCAGGCCACGACCACATCGGCGACACGAACTGATGTGCCGTCGATACAGGGGCTGCCATGGTGGCGGTCGGTGTCGCGGCTGATCAGATGCAGGCTTTCAAAGACCGGCTTGTCCAACTCGACTGGCGGCGGCAATGACGCCAAGGCGGCATCCGGTCCTTGCGTGTGCAATAGATCGTTGAAACGGTGATCGGCGGCGATTTCATCGTCGATCTCGGACCTATTCTCGTAATAGTAGGCGAGCGCCGCGTAGACTTGAGGCAGCGTGGCGGAATATCGCTGGGCGATTGTTTCGGGGCTTGGGCAATGCTTTTCATGAAGATAGTCCGCCACGATGAATTTGACTTTGAGTCCTCTGCCAATCAATGTGGCTCGGCCGCCGCGGCAGCCGGGTCTGCGCCATATCAAATTGATGCTCTCAATCGTTTTCATGATCGCCTCCCGGCGCGGGCGACCCGGCGGATCGCCAAAATAATTCTAAATCCCATCGCCGTCGCCTTAACTGGTATGTTCCTTGCCGCAGCGTTCCAGCGCGCGCTGCGCCGCGCGAACGTTGATCTTCGGCGCGACGTCGCGATAAAACTGCGCGGCGACGTTTTCGACAGAGGCTTGTCCCTCTGTCGAAACATCAACCAAATCGAGCGCGTAATCCGCCACGTCCAGCCCCTCGATCGGTTCCAGCGTGATCTCGACCACGTTTTCCCGGCGGACGCGTTCCAGCTTCAAACGGCGTTTATCGGCCGCCTTGGCGCGCTCGGCGTTGCCGATACCTATGTAATAGGTTTGCAGTTGCGCTTCCATTTCGGCGGCGAAGCTGAGGATCGCGCCGAAGGTGTTAAGTGATGACACCGATGACTCTATACCCATCGTTCGATGACGATTTTGCGCTCGGTGTAAAACTCGATCGAATCCATGCCTTGTCCATGGAGATCGCCGAAGAAAGAGTCCTTTTGTCCGCCGAAGGGGAAGGAGGCCGAAGGCGCTGCCACACCGATATTGACGCCAATATTGCCGGCATTAACGCTGTACTTGAACTCACGCGCGTTTTTGCCGTTGCTGGTAAAGATGCTGGCGGCATTGCCATAGCGGCTCTGGTTGATGATGTCGACGGCATCGTCAAAATTGTCAGCTTTCATCAGCGCCAGTACCGGACCGAAGACCTCTTCATTCGCCATCGTCGTGTTCGGCTGAACGTCCGCGATCAGCGTGGGGCCGACCCAAGAGCCCTTCTCATAGCCAGCGACATCGTAGTCGCGCCCGTCAACAACCACGTCGGCGCCATCTGTCGCGCTTTGCGCGATCATGGATTCGATACGTTCCTTGGCGCTATCGCTAATGACCGTTCCCATCTGTGTGGTTTCATCTAGGCCATAGCCGACCTGGAGATTGGCGACCTGTTTGGCGAGTTCGTCTCTTAAAGCGTCGTAGGCGTCGCCTACGCCAACTGCCACGGCAGCCGCCAGGCACCGTTGACCGGCGCATCCGTAAGCCGCGCCCAGGATGTTCTTGACGCTGGCTTCGATATCGGCATCGGGCATGACGGCGATATAATTCTTGGCGCCGCCCTGCGCTTGCACGCGTTTGCCATTGCGCGTGCAGGTTTCGTAGATGATCTTCGCCACCGCGCTTGATCCAACAAAAGAGACGCCGGTGACATCGGGGTGTTCCATCAGCGCCGTCGCCGATGGAACTGCGCCATTCACCAGATTGACAACGCCCTCGGGCAGGTCCAATTCGTCAAGCATTTTGAACAGGAATTCGGTGCTCAGCGGGGTCTGCGGCGATGGCTTCAAAATGAAGGTATTGCCGCAGGTGATGGCGGTCGGCAGGAACCAAAGTGGCACCATGCAGGGAAAGTTGAAAGGCGTGATGGCGGCGAAGACACCGGCCGGCTGCCGCACGGTGGTCTCGTCAATGCCGGAACTGATATCTTCCAAACCGTCGCTGCGCATAAGCACCGGTACGCTCATGGCAAAGTCGATGCTTTCGATCGCGCGCCGCACTTCTCCGCGCGCTTCATCCATCGTCTTACCGTTTTCTTTGACGACAATCCGCGAGAGCTCTTCGAAATTGTCCTCAATCAGGACTTTGAAATGATGCATATATTGCGCCCGCTCCAGGACGGGCGTACTGCGCCATTCATCGAAAGCCGCCCTGGCAGCCCGTACAGCCAGATCGACATCCGCTGCGGTGGAATCCGGACAGTCGGCGAGATGTTCGCAAGTAGCCGGATCGTGCACCGGCAGCAATGCCGATGCGCCCGACCCCACCCATTGGCCGTCAATGTAGTTCTTGATGGTTCTGCTCATGAATCGCTCCTCACACTATCGTTATCTTCTGATGGCAACATTATCTTGACCGGTACAAAAGTTGGATACGCCATGCAGCTATTGTACAATGTATTTCTAGCAAAATCCGCATGTTGTTGGCGACCCGTACGCCAGAAGGCATGGGCGAAATCGCCGACAGGTGGCATGTCAAATATGAACTGTGATCGTTCGAAACTGCATTTTTCCAAGAAATCGCGCCTTGAGCATCAGCTAATTTGGTACAAAGTGTAGCAACCAGAACCCAATTGTTGGACACTTTGTTGGAATGTGTTACACTATAGGCGATTTTTCGAGCATAGTGCAAGAGTCAAGTCGCTCAACTGGAGCGGCGGGCGCCGTTTGATGCGTAAAACAGGAGAACCTGGATGAGCAAATCGGCAGAGATTCTTGAGCGCTATAGGCAAGTCATGTTCCCGGCGGCTGCGCCCTATCACGGTGACAGCCCGCTAGTCGTTGACCACGCCAAAAATCAACATATCTGGGACGTCGAAGGCAAACGTTATCTGGACTTCTTCGGAGGCATTCTGACTGTCTCGGTCGGTCACTGCAATGACGAGATCAGCGAGCGCACCATCGCGCAACTGCAAAGAGTGCAGCATACGTCCACGATTTATGTCAACGAAAGCATGGTTGCCCTGGCTGAAAAAGTGGCCGCGCTGACCCCGGGGCGCTTGCAAAAGAGTTTCTTCACCAACAGCGGCACCGAAGCCAATGAAACTGCCGTGCTGGCGGCGCGCATGTATACGGGCAATCCGACCGTTATTACATTGCGTCACGCTTATTCCGGGCGCTCGCTGCTGGCGATGAGCCTGACCGCCCATGGTTCCTGGCGTTTGGGCGGCGTGGTCGATCCCTACATCAAACATGTGCGCAATCCCTATACCTTTCGGGCGCCGGCCGGCCTCACAGCCGAGCAAGTGGTTGATCTTTGTGTGCAAGACCTGGAAGAGACGATTGCCACCACCACCGAGGGCAAGATCGCCGCATTCATGGCGGAACCGATACAAGGGGTCGGTGGCTTTATTGTGCCGCCGCCGGACTATTTCAAGCGCGTCTTGCCCATCGTAAGGGAAGCGGGCGGGGTCTTCATTTCTGACGAGGTGCAGACTGGCTGGGGACGGACAGGCGGCAAGTGGTTCGGCATCGAACAGTGGGGCGTCGAGCCCGATATCATGACCTTTGCCAAGGGCATGGGCAATGGCAGCCCTATCGGCTGTACGATCGCCACGCCGGAAGTCGCCGATGCCCTGCAGGGCTTGACCTTCTCAACATTTGGCGGCAACCCGGTGACCATGGCTACCACACTCGCGACCATTGAATATATGGAAGCGCATGATGTTCCGAGCAACTGCGCTGTCCAAGGCGCGCGAATGGCGGAAAAGCTGGGAGAGTTTGCCGCCGAGTTCCCCATCATTGGCGAGGCGCGCGGCATGGGGCTGATGCAAGCGATGGAAATTGTCAAGGCAGGCGGCATCGAGCCGGACGCGGCGCGCACCGCCGCCTTTGTTGATACCTGCAAAGATATGGGCTTGCTGCTGGGCAAGGGTGGCTTATATGGAAATGTCGTACGTATCGCGCCGCACTTGAATGTGGCGGCGGAGGATATGGATTCGGCGATGGAAATTATTGGGCAAGCGCTGGTCGATGTGTCCTAGTTGCGCATCTGCCTGAAGAACGCGTTGTAACAGCGCAAAGCTGTATGGCAGCAAGGCAACAGAATTCGTCTGACCAAATTTGGCGTCTCGTTCGGACAAGATTGATACATAATGTGACTTAAGCGAAACGACTGTTTATGACCGAAGCTTTCGCGGACACAGTGTCACCGGCAATATGGGCGCAAAGATTCAAACAGCCGCTTCTGCTTGGCTTGACCTTGATCGCGCTGGGCTTGGTCCTTGGTTTGCTCGCGCAATACAACGCTTCGACCTACGATGACGACTTACAGGCAGAGTCAACCTTGGGACGCTTGGCGATTTGGATGGCCGATCAAAGCGGAAACGACCCCGACGAAATCCTCTCTCCACTGGCGCAATATGCAGACAACTGGGCAAATGAGCTCGGCGCCGAGGCGCTGGCTCCGGAAGTCTTGTTTGACAGCATACGCAACATGCGTACCGCCTACCTGGGACTGGTTGTCTTACTGCTTGTGATTGCCATGGTCGCGCAGTTCGCTCGACCGCTTACTGCGCAGAAGAGCTATTTTGCGGCGCTTCTGCTATTGGATGTCCTGCTGTTTTTGGTGCCGGCAGTTGAGGGCAGCAACGTATTGTCACTTTTGCTTCTCGCGATTCTTGCTGTCTTGGCGGCGCTCGCGCTGTCGCCGGGCAAGATCGGCCGTGTGACCGGTTTTTTCCTGGCGCTGACTGTGCTGATGGTAGGCTGGGAAGCGAGCAAGTCCTTCGCCGATTCCGTCAACTACAAGTTGCTGCTGCCTCAGGCGAGTTGGACCTACGAACGCAGCCCATCGCTGGATGAGGCCTTGGTGGCGCTGGAAGCCGGCGAGGTTGATGTGGTCGTGGCCGATCGCAGGGATCTTGACGATCTCATGCCGGCGCATCCGCCGAAGGAGGATGCAACAGAGAGCCTTCCGTACCATAAACTGCGCTATATGAAGTCCCTGGATCGCGCGCAAGGCTTTGCTTTCTTGCCGATCGCGCCGGCGTTCCCGGGCCGGCTGAGCCTGGCTGTCCGCGCGGAAGATGCCGAGCATCTGAGTTCCGTACGCGCAATCATGAATCGCAAGATCGCGGCGGTTGAAGACGACTTCGCCGATTTCAAGTTCCTCAACTTGCCCCGCAACCTGGTGCTGCTTGACCTGAGGATATTGAATGATCTCAATCTGCCGCATTTGCAAATGATCGCCGAAGCCTTTTTGCAGCCGGCGCGCCGCAACGGCGAGTTTCTGCTGCTGCGAATCTTGAGCGACGCCGGCATCTACACCTTCAGCGAAGCGATTTTCGGTTTTCTCTTTGGCGCGGTATTGGGCTTTGTTCTCGGCTCGGTATTCGCGCATTCGCGATTGATGGAACGGGGACTATTACCCTACGTGGTGGCGTCGCAGACGGTGCCGATCCTGGCAATCGCGCCCATGGTGGTGATCTGGCTGGGCGCCAGCCAATTGTCCGTCGCGGTGATCGCGGCCTATTTGACCTTCTTCCCGGTCACTATCAACACGCTGCGCGGCTTGGGTTCGCCGGCGCCGGCACAGATTGAATTGATGCGCTCCTACGCCTCTAGTCGCTGGACCATCATGTGGAAGCTGCGCTTTCCCGCTGCCTTGCCATATATCTTCACCGCCTTGAAAGTGTCGGCCACGGCAAGCGTTGTCGGCGCGATCATCGGCGAATTGCCCTCCGGCATCGGCGATGGTCTGGGACGCGCCATTCTCGATTTCAGTTCCGACTATAGTATGATCTCTACACCGAAACTGTGGGCGTCTATTGCCATGGCAGCAAGCGTAGGCATTGTGTTTTTTGTCACTGTAAACCTGGCCGAGCGAATGGTATTGCGCGGGCATTTTCGTCTACTGGACTAGGGTAGAGCAGGGTCATGTCAGCTGAGCAAAGCGTCGTCATAGCGGCACATGGCATCAACAAAGTCTTTAATCCGGGAACGGACGAAGAGGTGATCGCCCTGCAAGACATCAATCTAGAGGTCGGCGCGGGCGAATTCATCTCGTTGGTCGGTCCCTCCGGCTGCGGCAAATCGACAATGATGCGGTTGGTGGGCGACTTGCTGCAGCCGAGCTCCGGCGACTTGCTGGTTAATGGTAAATCGCCCAGAGACGCTCGTCTGGATCGTGACTATGGCATGGTCTTTCAGGCGGCCACGCTCTACGATTGGCGCAGTGTGGCGAAAAACGTACAGTTGCCATTGGAGGTCATGGGTTACTCCAAGGACGAGCGGCAAAAGCGCGCCTTAGAGATGCTGGAAATGGTGGAATTGGGCGCCTTCGCCAATCACTATCCCTGGCAACTGTCCGGCGGGATGCAGCAGCGTGTTTCCATCGCGCGGGCGCTGGCCTTTGATCCGTCGATGCTGCTGATGGATGAACCCTTTGGCGCGCTCGACGAGTTCACGCGGGAACGCATGAACCTGGAATTGCTGAGCATCTGGGAACGGACGCGGAAGACGATTATTTTTGTCACGCACAGCATCGCCGAAGCCGTTTTCCTGTCCAATCGAATCGTCGTCATGTCGCCGCGTCCCGGCCGCATCACCAAAATCGTAGACAACGATCTACCTTATCCGCGTGATTTCACTACGCGGAATGATCCCGCCTATCACGGGCTCGTTGCGGAAGTCCGCGAATTGTTGCGCGACGCGGTCGGGTCCGTGTCGACGCGAAACCACGAGGTGTGACGGTGATCCCAGCAAAGACTAAACGCGGCCATCAGCCAACGCTGAGCACGAGGATCGGGCGGCAATTGCGCTATTATTCGCCGACGATAGCGGTGGCAGTGGGCGTTATCGCATTGTGGGAAGTCATTGTCCTGCTCTTCGATATTAAGCAGTTCCTCTTGCCCAAACCGTCTGCCATATTCAGCGAATTCATGCTGCAGGTGAATTTATGGCTGGCGCCGGACAAGGGGTCGCTATTGTTTGAAGCCAGCGGCGCCACATTCTGGGAAGCAATTGGCGGATTCGTTATCGGCTGCGGCAGCGGCATCCTGGTGGCGCTGATCACATCGCGCTGGACCATCATTAGCGAGGCTACCATGCCCTTTGCCATTGCAGCCAATTCGGTGCCGATCATCGCATTCGCGCCCATCATGAATAACTGGTTTGGCTTGACCAACCCGGCCTCCAAGATGGCGATTGTCGCGATCATCGTTTTCTTCCCGACCATGATCAACACCGTGCGCGGGCTGACGCTGGTCGAAGCCAGCCAGCTGGAGTTGATGCAATCGTACGCGGCGAAACCATCGCGCATCATGTTCAGCTTGCGCATACCCAACGCGTTGCCCTTTATTTTCAGCGCATTGCGCGTGGCCAGCGCCCTGAGCTTGATCGGCGCGGTAGTCGCGGAATTCTTCGGTGGACCGCGCGCCACGCTTGGCGTTTACATCACGCAGGAAGCCTCGGCTTTCGACTTTGCCAAAGCCTGGACCGCCATCATAATGGCATCATTTATGGGCATTTCCTTTTATCTGGTTGTGCTCTTCCTCGAGCGGCGGCTGATGCCCTGGCACGTGTCGTTTCGGGAAGTGGATTTAACAACATGAAAGTCAAAACGCCCGCTGCCGGCGACTTCGCGCCGCGCCTCGACGAACTGCATCGGGCGCTGGACGAGGCCGTCTGCGATGCCTACGGCTGGGAGTATGCCGTGCTGGATGATGAGGAAGAGATTTTGCGGCGGCTGCTGGCGTTGAATCTGGCGCGGGCTGCTGCCCAATAGCCCTTCTCCCCGCCTCAGCAAGCAAAGGACTGCTCGATTCTCCGCTCAAAGCCGTGCTATCATTTAGAAGCAGAATCGCTCTAATGAGCTATTACAGGAGTGAACGACGATGAACCCTGAAAGATTCAAGTTCAATGTTGCAATTGACGACAATTTCATCATTGTAAGATGGGAACGACTGCCATACGCGACCGATCTAGGGACAATGTTCCAATACCCAGAACTCGAAATGCGGTTCAATTATCGCGACATATCTAAGGATACCGTTACAGCAATGCTGCGGGATATGGAAGTTCCCGGTCCACTTTACAAAGCAATAATGACCCGCATCGCCGCGAATGCAACATAACATGACTCGCGAGTATATCATTCAGAAAAACTTTGAAACTCAATGGGCGCAGGGGCAAGCAATTGCGGATAAGCTGCGGGATATTATGCTGGACTCCCTCGGCCGATCTCACCCGCCCGTGCACGGCGACCCGGTATTGAGCCAACTCGACGATCATGATCTGGTCTGTTATTTCATCTATACTCTCAGCAGCTGGTGGGAAATCCCTCTCATTGACAGAATCAATTCCAACAGGCAAGACAACAATTTCGCCATCCTTATGGACATCAACCCTGCGCCTGAAACGATATATCGTCTTGGCAACATGGCGTCTGGTACGCCCAAGACCCGATACAAGTCCGGCTTGAAGCAGATGTTCCCAAGTGTGGAATCCAAAGCGGCGGATGCTATGTACAACTTGCTCCGGAATGGATTCGGACATAATCTCTTCGGCAGAGAACCCGGGAAGATTCAATTTGACAATAACTTTGATTGCCCGCCGAAATTGGATAATGACAATGTGCTGCTCGTGCCTCCAATTCAATTGGCATTGTCCATGGTGACCGCTTTTCTCCCGAAAATTGTGATGCTGTTGCTATACCCTTCGCACGATAATATGCGCGTATTCAAGCGATATATGACAGGCAAGGCGTGATTAAGAACAATAATTCGCAGAGCGAAAATCGCGGCGGCGTCTGCTGGCGCTGAATCTGGCGCGGGCTGCCCTGGCGAGTGAAACGGAATGAGTAGATTCTCAGTAGTTCAAATATAGAATGACGCTACTGAGAACATCCTAGAATACAGTTTTCGGGCGATCCACCGGATCGCCCCTACATGGACTCTGTCATTGCGGCGTTGTATGACTAACTTGGAATTACTTCTCTGCCCTCTCTGGTTCACACAAATACCCCACATTTTCCCAAAGCCGCCGCAATCCGCTATAATATGCGAAACGATAATTTCGCCAATCATTCCATCAATACGGAGGAAAAACGCCATGCGCAGAATAGTTGCTTTACTTGTTGTTCTTGTTCTATTGGTTGGGGTCTCCGTCACCACGGCGGACGGCCATTTGACGCCGATCAAACTGCAGTTGCAGTGGGTGGCGCAGTCGCAGTTTGCCGGCTATTACGCGGCGGTTGATCTGGGCTTCTATGAAGATGAGGGGCTTGATGTCACCATTCTTGAGGGCGCGGTTGAAATCGTGCCGCAGCAAGTTGTCGCCTCGGGCGGCGCGCAATTCGGCTTGGCCTGGGTACCGAAGGTGCTGGAGTCGAACGAGCAGGGTGTGAACCTGGTCAACATCGCGCAGGTCTTCCAGCGCAGCGGCACCTTGGAAGTTTCCTTTGTTGATACTGGCATCGAATCGGTCGAGGATTTTGCCGGCATGCGTATCGGCACCTGGGGCTTCGGCAACGAGCACGAACTCTTTGCCGCCATGCGCGCAGCTGGTATCGATCCGGAAAACGCCGATGACGTCACCGTCATTCAACAGCCTTTTGACATGTCGCTGCTGCTGAGCGGCGAACTTGATGCCGCCGAAGCCATGACCTACAACGAATACGCGCAGGTTCTGGAAGCGGTCAATCCCGATACCGGCGAGCTGTATCAGCCGGAAGACTTGAACGTGATCAACTTCAATGATGTCGGCACCGCCATGCTGCAAGATCACGTCTTCGTCAACGCCGATTGGCTGGCGGAAGAGGGCAACGAAGATATCGCTGTCGCCTTCCTCAAGGCGAGTTTCCGCGGCTGGATCCATTGCCGGGATAATCCCGATGCATGCGTCGAGATCGTGCTGGACAATGGCTCGACCCTGGGCGAGAGTCACCAAACCTGGCAGCTCAACGAGATCAGCAAGCTGATCTGGCCCTCGCCGGCCGGCATCGGCGTCATGGACGAAGACCTCTGGGCTCAGACGGTTGCCGTAGCCATTGAAGGTCAGGTCCTCAGTGAAGAACCCGGCATGGACGCCTACCGCAGCGACCTGGCGCAAGCAGCGCTGGATTCGCTGTCGATGGACGACGTAGACGTCACGGGTGATATGTGGGAACCGGTTGAGGTTATGCTGCGACCCGGCGGCGAATAGTCAACTAGTAGAAGTTAAACGGACACGCCCACAAAACGTGGGCGTGTTTTTTTCACGCTTCGCCTTAGCTGCCGTGCATGGCGCGTTTCCTCGCCAGCATCTTCTCACGCGCTTCGGGCGTTCCATCGTGGCTGGTGCCGAACCAATGGTCGAAGGGCATGCCCATTTCGCCGTAGTTACACTCGAAGTAACGGTGATGCAGCGAATGGTAATAAGAGGCGGCTGACGTGACTGTCACACCTTCTTTGACCACCAGTTCATCGAAGCCACCGTGACCCAGAATCGCGGCAAAGGTCGCGTGCTGCCCATTCATCATCATGTGGATGGGGTGCGAGGCGACGACCCAGTGGACCAGCATACAAGTGTAATAGAGCAGATGCTCCACCGGGTGCATGGACAAGCCGGACCAAGGTCCGATGTCGATGTTCTTGTGGTGCACGTAATGCGCGATTTTGTAAAAGAACTTGACATGAAGCAAGCGGTGCGCCCAGTAGAAGTGGAAATCCCGCCACAGCGGAACGAGGCAGAGTATCAATATGAATTGGACTGGATGCTGGCGCGGATCAAGGAAGGGGATGATTCCGTTGGCGTAAGCCCAGAGCATCACCACCTCAAAACCGGTCCAAATCGTGCCGGCGCTGACGACGCTCCAGAAGACGTTGTCACGAACCTGATCGTTCCAGAGGAATTTCCGGCTTTTGCCCATCCAATTCGGCGACCACTTGTACTGATATCCCTGTGATTTCTGCGTCCACAAGCGAACGTGCATCACGGTCGCCAAGGCGATCAGCATAACCTGGTTGCGAATGAAGACCTCGAGAATCCAGCCGGCGCTGAATTCGGTCATGCGCGACATCTCCGGCGTCAGCAAAACCCAAGTCAGCGTCGCTACAATCATGTAAATCAGGTTTATTGGCCACAGGTAGTCTTTCAACCATTTCGCGACTGCCCTGGGCTTGGGCGGCCAGGAGAATACGGGATTCGGCATGGCGATTTCTTTATCCGGCATCCAATAGCCGCGCTCGTCACGCGGCATGCCGTCAACAAGACCATCTTTTTCTGCGCTTATGTGTGCCATCGTAAACCATCCTCATAATTTGTATACGCTTCAAGCCTATCGCAGGGTTGAGCCATGTGCAAATCTGCCCCGCCAGAACGATTTTGATAATTGTGGCTACTTGCAAAGTCGAATGGATCCCACCATGCTAACGCGCTTGTCAAATAGAGAAAAGATTTGTTCAATCGCTTCGTCTTGAAGATTGGTGGATCATTTACTCACCTGCTGTGTTCAAAATAAGGCCTTGCATAAAATGCTTTTGAAGTGCAAAGAACAGGATGAGTGTCGGAATCGATGCTGTCAGCGCTCCGGCCATCTGTTGTGGGATGGTGCCGGTGCCGTACGTGCCTGAGAGCAGCGCCAGCGACGTCATAACTGGGCGTACATCGTCCGACTTCGCCAGAACCTGACCAAAGAGAAAATCATTCCAAATCCAACTGAATTGCGTCACGAACAGAAAAAAAGCGGGAGCTTTCGCCATGGGAAGCACAATGCGCAAGTAGGTCTGAAAGGAAGATGCCCCGTCTAATGATGCTGCTTCAATAACTTCCCGCTCCATTCCGTTGAAATAGTTGCGGAAGACAAACAGACAGAAGGGCACAGTAATGGCCGAATAGAACAGCAACATTCCTGCGCGGGTATCGTAAAGACCGACCGTCTGGTACATCCCGAACAAGGGCATTAGATACATCTGAAAGGGAAAGACCGTGCCGCTGTAGATGAGCAGAAACCAGAAGAAAGGGAAGCGGATTTTCAGCATGGCGATAGAATATGCCGCGGATGACGCGGCGATGACGGCTGTCAGCGAACCGACCAATGCGTAAATGAGACTGCTGACGATGCCCTTGCCGATGCCTGACAATTCGGCGGCGGACGTCACGTTGTCGAGGATCATTGCCGCGTTCTTCGGCAGAGCCATTATTCCGCTTTGCGATTGCTCGATGGGGGTTTTCATACTGCTCAGCACCACCATAACCAGCGGTGTAACCCAGGCCATTGCGAACAAGCAAAAAAGCCCCAGCACGAGGTATCGGTCGAGTGAGCGTCTCCCTGCAAACAGTCTCCGTATCATATGGCGCTTCGCTTTAATGTCGCTCTCAAATACGAGATCGAAAATGCTATAACAATCGCGGACAGTATCACCGCCACCGCCCCGGCATAACCCATTCGCCACATGATAAAAGCTTGGCGGTACATCGTCACAGCGAGCGTTTCTGATGAACGCCCAGGTCCGCCTTGAGTCATCACCCAGACCAGGTCAAAAGTCATAAAGCTTCCGATGACCGACATGATGACAACGATCGCCGTGATTGGTCGGAGCAGGGGCAGTTTGATGCGCCAGAAGAGTATTCGCTCTCCAGCGCCGTCTATCTTGGCCGCTTCGATGAGTTCTGGCGGTATGGTCTGCAAGCCAACGAGAAACAGCACCATGCTTGGTCCAAGCGCGCGCCATGAGGCGGCGACGATCATCGCCAGCGTGTTTGTCGGCGCAAAAACCAGCCATGGGCGCGCCAGCGCATCAAAGCCGATCCAGCGCAGCGTTTCATTCAAGACGCCATTGTTGGTGTAGACATAGCTCCAGATAGCGGCGACCACGGTTGTAGACAATATCGCCGGCAGATAGATAAGCGTTTTCAAGACCCGCTGCCCCGGGATTCGCTCCAAAACCACCGCCAGCAGCAAGCCGCCCCCGACCGGCAGCAGCAAGCTCCCGCCAGTCCAGATCAAAGTGTTCGAGAACGACCTGGTGAAAGTGGGATCACGGATGGCGTCAATGTAGTTTTTTAGGCCCACAAAGCGGGGCGGCGTGATCAGATCCCAATCGGTAAAGCTGATCGCCAAGGTATGGGCGACCGAATATAGCAGCAGCCCGCCTACGAGAAGAAGCGCTGGCAATAGATAAAGATAAGGCTCAATCTTGCGCAACAGTGCCTGCGCGCGCGTGGGCGTTTTGACAGACGCCTCTCCCAGCGCTGTGACCGGGACCTCATTTCGAAGCGGCTCAGTACTCACTTGGTTTGTATCGGGCAACCCGCCCGCCTGCATTCAAGATGGTTGGAGAGGCGCTTGATACGCCTCTCCTATACCAGAGCTTATTCGCCGTCAGCGCTTGCCCAGTAATCCTGAGCAATCTGCTCCGCGCCATCCAGAACCGTCTGCAAGGTAGCCGGATCCAACACAAACTGACCGAGCAAATCAACCACCTGTTCGACGATTTGCGGCGGCGTGGCTTCCCAGTATCGCGTATAGAGCTCGTATTCGCCATTGGCGACGGCTTTCGCCAAATCAACCAGATGCCCCGGGCGCGTCTCTTCGGGTGCCAGCAGATTCGGCGAGTTGATGTCGCTGGTCTCCGCGAAGATCGTTTGCCCTTCTACACTCATGAAGAAATCGGCAAACTCGAGCGCGTCATCGCGCTGCGGCGAATTCTCGGCAACCAGCACCGGACGTCCCTCAATGACAAGGCTGCGATTCCCCGCTTCTGTGATTCCCGGCATGACGAAAACGCCGTAGTCCTCACCGGCGATGAAACCGGCGCGCTCGAGCGAAGCTGTAAACCAGTCGCCAATCAGAAACATGCCAAAACTGCCGTTCACAAATGGTTCCGCCCAGTTGTCGCCGAAGTCGCCCGGCTGCGAGAAATAGCCCGCGTCAAGCAGATCGCGCCACTGCTCCATAATGGCGACCACCTGGGGATCGTTATAGGCCGTCTCGCCCGCCATCAGGCTCTGATAAAGGGCGGGATCAACGCGCACCATCATTTCTTCAAACCAAATGAAGCTGCACCAGCGGCAACCAACCACGTCCAGACCAAATGGGGTTACGCCATTGCTCGATAGCGTTTCCGCAACCGCCATCAGTTCGTCCCATGTGGTCGGGACTTCGAGACCATTTTCAGCGAAGACATGCGCGTTGTAAAAGACGAGCCAGTAATTGATCATCTTTGGCAACCCATAGGCGCGCCCTTCAAAACCGAAGGAACCCATCATGCTGGCCGGGAATCCGCCGTTGTCAATATGCGTCTGCCAGATGTCGGTGACATCGGCAAGCAGACCGGCGTCGACCAGGTCTTTCATGCGATAGCCAAACCACCAGTCAAACAGTGGGAAAGCGTCATCGCTTGGCAGCGCGCCCCGTACCGCCGCCTGGTATGAGTCCGTCGATGCGAACATCACGGAGTTGACGCCGATGCCGGTTACGTCAAGCGATGCCTCGCCGAGGGCATCCTGACCCGGCTCGTGCCAGGCCGCATCATTCGCCCAGTCGATCACGATGGGATCATCCTGGGCCGTTATACTGCTTCCCAGCAAGAGCATTGGGACGAGCAGCAGTGTCGAAAATTGTCGCAAGAATGCGATGCTGTTTCTCTTCATTTCATAATCTCCTATCGTGAATATCGGATTCTTTGCGGGACAAACTCAACTCATATCTTCATAGGCTATTCTCCCTCGGCGTTAGATTCAAACCGGCCTTCGCTGTGCTTCATACGGTTGTGGAATTCCGTCCTTGGACATGACTTGAGGGCAGCAATATTGAGCAGCTCATTACACACGAATCACTTCCAAGCCGATTTCTTCGAGTGTTTGTGCGTCTGCATCACTAAGTTGATGGTCACTAATAAGCACATCAATCTCAGAAATTGGTACCACATTCAAGGAGAGGCTGCGTCCGAATTTGCTTCCATCAGCTGTCAAGATGACTTTCCGCGCTTGCTCTACCATCGTTCGCTTGACTTCGACTTCAAGTATGTTGCCGGTTGTTACACCATTCTCTAGGCCGAACCCGCTTGATGCCAAGAACAGAATGTCGGCGTTGAACAACTCCAGCGAACGCACCGTTTGTGTTCCTATCAGTGAGCGTGTCAACTGTCGAAGGACACCACCAGGCATCACAAGTTCAACATTGGGATAATGCGTCGCGGCGACAGCGATATTGAGTGCTGGCGTAACGATACGCAGATACTCCATGTCACGCGGCAGATGGTAAACGATTTCTACAGTCGTAGTGCCCGCATCCAAAAAGACCGTATGTCCAACTTCAATGAACTCGACAGCTCTTTTCCCAATCCGTTGCTTTGATTCGCGATTGAGCTTGGTTCGTCGTTGAAGCAAGGGTTCCTGGTCAGGAGATGGGACTCTTGAAACGCCCCCTCCCCAGATAATTTGGCATACCCCTGCCTTTTCCAATTCGCGTAGGTCAGCGCGAATCGTTACGGCAGAAACATTGAGCAACTCAGTTAGTACAGCTGTCCGAACCGCGCCTTCACGTTGGAGGATGTCGCGTATCCATCGTTGACGTTCAACCGCCAACAGGGAATTATCACTACTAATCGGAGTTTTTACTTTCACTTTATTTCTAAAAAGACTCTATCAGCTTTCGTTTATCTTGTCAAATCTTAGAGTTTTGGTATTTCAGGGCAATCGCATCGAATTACTTTTACCAGCGACGGTCGCGAAGAAACCGACCGGCGACACTGACCGCCGGGGAGGAATTCAGGCTGGGGACGCTTTATCTCAGCCGCCGTGCATAGAGCGCATTCTGGCTAGCATTTTCTCGCGCGCCTCAGGCGAGCCATCGAAGTTGGTGCCAAACAGATTATCAAGCGGAATAGCGGGCTCGCCGTAGTTGCACTCGAAGAATCGATGATGCAGCGAATGCCAATAGTTGCCGTAAGAGATTTTCAAATTGTCTTTGACGACAATTTCCTCGAAGCCGCCATGACCGGTTATCGAGCCGAAGGTAATGAGCTGGCCCCCGAATATCATATTGATCGGATGCGCGCCGATGAGCCAATGGATAATCATGCTCGCGTACATCACGACATGTTCAATCGGGTGTTGCGACAGGCCCGACCAGGGTCCGACTTCGATATTCCGGTGATGCACATGATGCACGGCTCGGTATAGATACTTCGTGTGCAAAATGCGGTGTCCCCAATAGAAGTAAAAGTTATACCAAAGCGGCGACAGGAAGAGGATCAAAGCGAAGGTGATCGGATGCTCGCGCGGGTCCAAATAGGGGACGTAGCCGTTGGCGTAAGTCCAGTGCATCAGCACTTCAAACCCGGTCCAAATCGTGCCGGCGCTGGCGATACTCCAGAACATGTTGTCGCGCACTTGATCGTTCCAGAGGAATTTCCGGCTTTTGCTCATCCAATTCAGCGACAACTTGTACTGATATCCCTGCGTCTTCAGCGTCCACATGCTCACATGAAGCGCTGACGTGAAGGCGATCAACATGAGCTGGTTGCGAAGGAAGATTTCGAGGATCCAGCCGGCGCGGAATTCGGCCATGCGCGACATTTCCGGCGTCAGGTATAACCAAGTCACAACCGCCACAATCATGAAGAGAATGTTGTAGGGCCACAAGTACTCTTTCAGCCATAACGCGGCTGCGCGCGGCTTCGGCGGCCAAGAGAACCAGGGATTGGGCATGCCTACGTCGCCGTCGGGCCTCCAATAACCGCGCTCGTCACGCGGCATGCCATCGGCAAGACCGTCTCTCTCCAAGCTTATTTTCGCCATGTCAAGCATCCTCGCAGAACTCTAATAATGCATTATTCTGAAAGTATACTTGATTCAAGCGGGCTTTGACAAGTTCGCGCGCCACAGCCGCCCGGTGTCGCGCGCAGGAAAAAAGGGGGCAAAGATATGCTACGAATCATGCTGATCAGCATCGCGCTGATGCTGCTGACAGGAATCGCTGCTGCGGACGACGATGACCTTGCGCCGGTCAGCATCCAGCTCCAGTGGGTGACGCAGGCGCAGTTCGCCGGCTACTACGTCGCCCTGGCCTTGGGTTACTACGAAGATGAAGGCTTGGACGTCACCATCCTGGAAAGCGAAGGCGACATCCAGCCAGCGGACGCGGTCGCCGCCGGCGATGCCGAGTTCGGCGTCACCTGGCTGCCGAAGACGCTGATAGCCAACGAGCAAGGCGCGGACCTCGTCAATATCGCGCAGATATTCCAGCGCAGCGGCACCGTCTTGGTATCCCTTGCTGACGCGGGCATCGAATCAATCACAGATCTCGTACATAAACGCGTGGGCTATTGGCCCAACGACAACGAGTTTGAGGTCTATGCGACAACATTTGTTATGGGTTCCGATCCCATCAGCGGGGAACACCTTCTGCTCGTTGAGCAGCCTTTTGATCTAGTTCCACTGCTGGATGGCGAGCTGGACGCGGCGCAGGCGCTGATCTACAACTGGTACGGGCGCCTTCTCGGGAAGACCAATCCAGCGACCGGCGAACTGTACCGGGAAGCGGACTTGAACATAATCGACATGAACGCCATCGGCACGGCGATGCTGCAGGATCATATCATCGCGCGGAGGTTGAGCGATTCGCGTCTGAGACGCGGTAGTGACTTAGAGATCAAGAAACGGATGGCAGCGGCACGACCTGTAAATCAATGCCCATGTCTTCCATTTGACGCCGAACATCCGGCGAGATTCCAGCGTCGGTCACCAGGGTCTCAATCTCGTCAGTTGCCAGAATCTGCGCCGCTGCGGTTGTCTCGAGCTTGCTCGAATCCAGCAGGACGACCGTTTTCTCGGCCGAACGTACCAGCGCTTGTTTAACCGAGGCTTCCAGAAGTTGCGCGTCGGTCAGGCCGGCTCGTATAGACAAGCCCGCGCCGGAAATGAAGGCGACGCGCGCGAAAAACTCGTCGAAAAAGCGCTCCGTCACCGGCCCGACAAAGCTGAGGGAATCCGCTTGCAGCACGCCACCTGTACCAATCACCGTGGCTGACGGGAGCGTCTTACGCAGCAGCTCGATTGTCGGCAAGCTGTTGCTTACGACCAGGAGATTGCGCTTATGCTTCAGAAAGGGAACGATAGTGCGGACGGTGGAACCGGCGCCCAGCAGCAATACGTCGTTGTCATTAACGAAGTGCGTAGCCGCGTGACGGCCAATCGCCTGTTTTTCAGCGACTCGATTGCGGTCCCGCGTCAACCGCCGCACATCCCGCTGCTCGGACGAATCGCCATCAAAGACAGCCCCGCCGTGCGTCAGCGTGACAAGTCCTTCGTTTTGCAATTGTTTGAGGTCGCGGCGGATTGTCATGCTCGAGACATGATAGCGCGCGCTCAAATCAAGTATCGCTGCGCTGCCCACCTGCGCAAGATAGGTGAGCAAATGTCGGCGTCTGGCTTCTGGTAACATGGATACCGTTTTACTTTTCCAGGTATTTTGCGAAACTGGCAGCTTATGTTAATTTCTGTAATTATACGTGGATTTACGACAAAGGGCAATCAAACGTGATGCCGGGAGGTACTCCAGTGACGAGCTACAGTATCAAGCCCATTCCCGATAAACAACCTGAAGCCGCCAAAGTGACACGCCCTTGGGGCAGCTTCCTGCAATATGCCAAGAACGAAGAAGTAACAGTCAGCTTGATGACGGTCAAAGCGGGACAACGCCTCAGTCTGCAATCGCATACGGGACGCACCGAACTTTGGATCGCGCTCGACGATGGCGTGCAAATTCAAGTTGATGATCGAGTCATTGAAGCGGTGGCGGGGGACGAAATCTGGATTCCGGCCGGCTCCAGGCATCGGCTGGGCAGCAGTGGCGGAACGGTGCGTGTATTAGAAGTGGCTTTCGGCAACTGGCAGCAAGCAGACATCAGGCGCTACGAGGACGACTATGACCGTCCTGCAGAAGGCGAATAGGCTTATGCCACGCGATATCTGGAGATCGTATCTTCATTCAAGCTGACGCCCAAGCCGAGTCCATCAAGTGGCTTTAGAAGGCCGTTGTGAAAGGGGATGGCTTCGCGCATGATCGTATGCCGCAGCGGATTGAAAAGCTGATTGTATTCATAGATCAGGAAGTTGGGCATGACAGCGCAAGCGGCGACGGCGGCGACGATTCCTACGCCGGCGCCCACGCCGTGCGGAGCCACCGTCACATTCTCCATGGCGGCAAGGTCGGCGATTTTCATCATGCCAGTGAATCCGCCGCAGCGTGTGACATTGGGCATGAGCACATCAACCGCTTCCGCCTTCAGCAGGTCGCGGAACTGATAGACGCTGCCCAGCCACTCGCCGGATGCGATCGGCAAATCGACTCGGCGGCGGATGCGCGCCAAATCTTCTATGTATTCGGGATGGACCGGTTCTTCCAGCCAACAGACGTTTTGCTTGACCAGGTCCTTTGCCAGCGCGATTGACTCGCTGACGGTGTAAGCGCCGTTGGCGTCGACCAGCAGCTTGATATCCGGTCCTATAGTAGAGCGCACCGCTTCGACGTGCGCGATATCGGTACTTAGTCCGCGGCCGATCTTGAGCTTGAGCGCGCGAAAGCCTTGAGCCAGGAATTCACCCGCCTTGTTCGCCGACGCTTCCGGCGTTGCCATATAAGGTATCGGGCTGGCGTAGCAATCGACCGCCTCGCGAGTGGGTCCGCCCAGCAGGTTCGGCAGGGAATCGCCGTAGATCTTGCCGCGCAGGTCCCAAAGCGCGATATCCACGCCACTGATGCCCATGGGCGCAAAGCGGAGCTCTTCGAACATCGCGCTCCACAAGGCATGATGATGGCGCGGATCTTCGCCGAGCAGCATCGGTGTCAGCACATCGTTGATGGTGGCCGCCGTGGCGCGAGGGCCCGGGCGTCCCATCGCCTCGCCGATACCGATCAAGCCCTCGTCGGTGGTGACGCGCACGATCACCGCGCCCTGACCGAGCAGGGGGTTCACCCGCATGCCGTAGGCCGGGTGGGAGAGTTCCGTTGGGACTTCGTCTAGGGCGTCGGCGAAGGATGCGAAGAGGGGAATGGCTTCGACTTGAGTTATTTTCATTTACCAGCCAATCGCCGGATTCTGGTGAGTCGCGGCCAGATCGCCCGGCTCTGTGCCCGGCAGCCAGTGGTCGCGATCGGCGATACGACTCTTGTTGTCCAAGAGGCTTACGCGCGTACCGTCTGCGAAATAGATGACGGTCATGGCGGGTCGCATCTGGTCCGAGGTATTCGGTGGCGCCGAGTGCAAGGTCCAGCCGCTGTGGAAAGTGACTGAGCCGGCGCCCATCGAGTCCGCTTGCTGTATCCTAAAGCCACGGCTTTCCACAAAGGCGCGCAGTTGGGTCTCTGACTCGTCAGAAATGGAAATATCGCCCATATAACCATCGACATGCGAGCCGGATGCGAACTGCAAGGTGCCCATGTCGGCGTCGATATCGGCGAGTGTCATCCACATGGTGATGGTCTTGTCTGTCGCCAGGGGCCAATAGTGCTGATCCTGATGCCAAGGGGTGATGCCGCCGCCGGCTTCTTTGAATAGCGCTTGATCGTGATAGAGCCGCGCCTTGTCGACGCGCATCAATTGCGCGGCGATGCCGGCAAAGCGCTCTGCCATCACATATTCTTTGACACTGTCGTTATGTTCCCACAGGTTCGTTGTCTGCAAGAAGGCCATGCCGTAGGTATCACGGTCCTTTAGCGCGCGGGTTTCTTTGTTGCGCTCGGCAACGGTTTGAACAATGGCCTCGTGATATGGCGCTATTTGTTGCGCCGGCAGCACGTCCTCCAGGAAGATATGACCATCGCGCTGATAGGCAGCGACTTGCTCATCGGTCAAGTCGTAGGGTGTGTTCCATTTCATTGATGTAACTTCTGTAGCGAATCTCGTCAGTGGTCGTGATCGACGTCTTCGTGCGGCACCACGACCATGAAGCCGTTGTCATCGCCCATCATGGATTTGACGCGGTGGTCGTCGAAGCGATGTCCATATAGCTCTGGCGCGTTGGCGGCGCAGGGCGTGCCGAACCTGGGCTGCGCATAGGGCAGGTGCGTGGCTCCCCGCGCCAGAATATGCAGATAGTTGCCGGCCGCGCCTTGCACGTCGCCATCGTATGGCCCACGGTGGTTCCAAGGCACGCGCGAACGGGCATTGCAATAGTGGCTCACGAAGGCGCGACGCGGCTTTTGTGAGTCGTTGCGATGGGAGCGGTGCAAGACATGTCCGCCAAAAAAGACCACATCACCCGGCTCCGCCGGTATGGCGACTTCCCTCTCGTATCGCAGCGCGATTTTTGCCAGCGTATTCTTCTCTTCGTCGGGATGGCTGGCATTGATGATGGATTCGATATCGCCGAGGATGGTATCGCCTTGTTGCGTCATGCCATCGCAATCGGGATAGATCGGTTCGTGTTGGGAGCCGCGTGTGATCCAAAGGCAGCCGTTCTCTTCGGTCGCCGGGTCGATGGCGATCCAGGCGCCGATTAGCGTATCGGGCTGGGTGGGGATGTAATAGGAGTCTTGGTGGAAACCCTGTCCCGCCTGCCCGGGCTGCTTGAAGAAGAGCATGGTCTGCAGGCTAAGAATGTCGGGTCCGATGAGCGCTTCCAGCGCGTCGACCACGCGTGGATGCAACATAAAACGCTCGGCGATTTCCTCGGTGCGGTGGGGCATGTGAATTCGCTCGTAATGATGACGCCGCTCCTGTTCGGTCGCGCCTTCAGTTGGCGGCGCTACACCGGGCAGGGTTTTATGGCCTGCCATCATGTCTTCGGTGTATAGCGCCAATTCTTGCACTTCGTCGCGCGAAACCAATCCGCGCAGCAGCAAATAGCCGTCGCGGCGGAAGGCCTTGTATTCTTCGACGCTGAGTTGATATTGCTCGTGTTTGCGCAGCAGCAGATTTTCTTCAATCATGATGCGATTCCCAAATTCTTTACTTTTCCGTATATTACCGCGAAATTCGCGATTGGCAATTCGTAGAGTCAATCTGTACAGGGCAATCGCATCAAAAGTGCAGGTCTATATCCAGTGCAAAATTTCACCACCGAGTACAGCGGGGGACGCGTAGACACTGACCGGCGGCACCGAGTTTAAGATCATTACAAGTTTGTCCATCTCCAAATCTGCTACCAACGGCGAAAGGAATCTGCGCTGATCTCTCTCATTTATAGCAGAAATACGACTGTATCTTTATCACATAGATGCTTTTCTCTGTGTCTCTGTGCCTCTGTGGTCGATTTATCTTTTCAATAATTCGCATATTGGTGGGCAGTGATTTTTATGCGATTGCCCTGGTCAATCTGTTTTTGCAGATTTTGGCGAATCCGCTACACTATGCCCATCAAAAAAGGGAGGCGGCAGATGGAACAACGGACTTTCGGCAATACGGATCTGAGGACTTCGGCGATTGGCTTCGGCACCTGGGAACTGGGCACGACGCAATACGGCGAGATTGACGTTGATGAAGCTGTGCGCGCGGTACATATGGCAATAGACCATGGCATCACCCTCTTCGATACCGCCGAAGCTTACGGGCCTTTTACGTCGGAGGAATTGCTGGCCCGCGGACTGGGAAAACGTCGGAAGGACATTATCCTGGTGACCAAAGTGGGTTTTGCCTACCATGATGACCCGACGCTTCATGGCAACGATATGGTGGCCGGCCGGGATTCTTCCGCTGCCAATATCACCCCGCATACGGAAGACTGTCTGAGGCGGCTTAGGACTGATTATGTCGACTTGATGCTGATTCACTGGCACGATTTGCTGACACCGCATGAGGAGACGATGACGGCGCTGGAAGGGCTGAAAGCTGCAGGAAAGGTCCGCCACTACGGCGTTTCTAATTACGATGTGCCGATGATGGAAAAATGCCGGCAGCATGGACGCCTGGCTAGCAATCAGGTCGGCTACAATATGTTTGACCGGCGCATGGAGGCGGCGGTCTTGCCCTATTGCCTGGAACAGGGTATAGGCTTTATGGCGTATGGAAGCCTGGCATTCGGCTTGTTGAGCGGCGCTTTGACCCCGGAGACCGAATTCGTGGATTATGATTGGCGTAGTGGCGGCTTGGCCTTTGGCTTGCCTCTCTTCGAGCGAGAAAGCTTCGTCAAGGCATTACGCGTGACTGAACGGCTTAAGGAACTGGCAGCCGGCTACGACAAGTCGGTAGCGCAACTGGCGCTCGCCTGGGTGTTGAGTAACCCCGCGGTGAGCGTCGGGCTAGTGGGTATGCGCAACGAGCGCGAACTGCAAGAGAATGTCGCGGCGATCGACTGGCGCATAACCGCTGCCGACCGAGAAGAAATCGATCGCGTTTTTTCCGAGGAAGGCGTACCGACCTATCTGGATGCGCCGCAAATGATTGATGTCAGCAAGCCTAGTGTTTTGCAAGACGATTGAGGCAGTTTGCCCTGGTCAGCATGTTCGTTGTTCGATCTTCCCGCTGACCGGCCGTTCCAGTCAGCGATGCCAAGAAAATGGTCTGGTTCCATGTGCAAAGTCGGCAAGCCATGATCTTATTCCCAAATACTGCCCATCTGCCAGACGGTCAGCTGCGCGGTCGCCGTACCGCCCTGCGCGTTCAAGCGCAATCCCTGGGCATCGTCCCGCGACGGATAGATGCGGCTGGTCATGGACAGTCGGTCGTTGGCGTAGATTTCAATCACAGAATTGTCCAGGTAGATCGTTAAATTTAGCGCCTCGCCTTCCGCCAGATTCAATGCATATTCGCAGGGGTATAGCGTGACTTTTGCCGTGTTGGTGGACTGATCGCGCGTTAAGCGAAAGCTACCCGATCGGTAGTCATAGACAAGCTGCGTGTATTGCGCGCCGTCAGGACTGCGCCGGAATTGCAGGCACAGGGAATCGCAATGCGCCGACGTCGCGCGCAGGGAGATTTCCAGCCGATCGCCCGTCACAGCGTCAAGTGAGTTGGGACTGGCTTCGGCCAAAGATACCGCGCCATCGAATAACCTGGCTTTCCGCAATTGCTGGAGTTCCGCAGCCGGTTTCACGACGAGATTTCCGCCTGCATCCAACGAGATTTCGCGCGGCAAGGTCAAGCAAGATGCCCAGCCGGCCGCCGCGTACTGATCGCGCGGGCGCGCCTCGCGTATCCATCCCCACATCAGCCAGCGACCGGATGGGTCGAGCAGGCTGTTGGGCGCGTAGAAGACGTCCCCCCAATCCAGGCGTCTCGGTGGACCATCGGGCGTATAGCGGTGGTTGGCATAGTCCCCCCAGCCAATAGACCGGCCGTCCATGCGGTGATACAACCAGCATGTGCTTTTCCCCTAAAGCGAGGAAATTGGGGCATTCCCAATTGATGCCGCTTTCCTTTGGGTCACCGATAGTTAGCGGGTTGAGGTATTCCCAGTTGATCATATCGGGCGAGCGATAGAGCAGCGCCACCCCGCCTTGCCCCTTGATGCCGGAACCCAGCAACATATACCAAAGACCGTCGTCCTCTTTCCACAAGAAGGGGTCGCGGAAGCCGATGAGATCCATTCCGTCCGGTATCGCTGGAATGACGGGATTAGCGCTTTGTTTTTGCCAGGTCTGCAAGTTGTCCTTGCTGGTGGCAATGCACTGCGTCTCCTGGTCGATCTCCAGGACAAATTCGTGATAATAACCTTGCGGGATGCGTTGCCTGTCGGAGGGCGGCAAGTCGTCATCGGCGCTCCATAAGGTCATGTCGGCGACTCCGGAATACATCATGGTGGGCAGGCCGTTGTGAATGACCACGCTGCCCGACCAGCAGCCAGCGCCATCATAACTATCCGGGGATGGCATCAGGGCAATGGGACAGTGTTCCCAATGCACCAAATCGGGACTGCGTACATGTCCCCAACCCATCGGTCCGAAATCGGCAATGAAGGGATTGTGCTGGAAGAACATGTGCCAGTAGCCGTTGTAGTAGCAAGGACCGTTGGGATCGTTGATCCAATTGGCGGCTGTAAAGAGGTGATAGCCGGGGCGTTGCGGATCGTCGGCGAGCGTCGCGGCAGTTTCGGCGACCGCTTGGTCGGCTCTCGCGAGAATCTCGGCATAAGTTTCGGACATGTATTTCTTCCTTATGTCGTGCGATCAGTACAGACTCTGATCACAATTCGATGGACGGGTTCCGGGAAAACGCGCCGGGCCACAGAAGGCTTAGTCCTTCAGCGCGCCAAAGGTAATGCCTCGATGGAAGCTGCGTTGGGTAATCAGATACAGGATAAGAATGGGTGTGAACAAGATGACAGTGGTCGTAGCGATCATATCGTATTTGAAGGTGAATCGCCCCATGAAGTCAATAATGCGCACGCTCATCGGCATCAGCCATTGCTTGGTGGCGATCACCAACGGGAAGAAGAAGCTGTTCCAGGCCCACATGAATTCGATCAATGCCAGTGACATGATCGCGGGGCGGGCCAAGGGCATGATCACGTGGCGCAGAACCTGCAGGTCGGAACCGCCGTCAACAACGGCCGCGTCGATCAACGCGCGAGGGATATCTTTGAAAAAAGTTGTCATCAGAAAGACAACGAATGTCAATCCCAATGCCGCCTGCGGCAGGATCATCCCGGCATGGGTGTTCAATTCATATATAGACGCATGGTTTGTAACAAGTAATGCAAAACCCTGCAAATAAATGTGTCAAATGGGAGTTAAGCCGGTGACAAGGCACGCTGTTGTTTGCGGATTAGCCTTCCGCTGTAGAAGACTTTGCGCCGCGTTGAATTTAGTCAGCATGAAACTGAACCAGGGCGGGCGATGTGGCCAGAGCAGGCGTGTTTTTACCCCCTCGGTTGTGGCGCCCTCCGCACCGAAGACGAGGACAAGCGTGACGGTTACCTTTATGCTGTTTCTCCCTAACAATTGCGTCCGCTGCTTCTGGGATTCCGTCAAGTAGCTCGTGTGAGCAAGGCGAAGGCCAGTCCGCAAACGAATCGGCGCGCGTCCCCAAGTTGGACGCGCGCCGCGTATCATCATTAAGCTTCTTTCTATCCGAACTCAGGCCCGTGATATCTCTTACGGGCTTTCCTGCAAACCAGCCGGCGCCAATTCGCCGATAGAACTTTCCAGTTGGTCGTCGGGCGAGTCTTCGCGCGCGCTTCTTGCTGTGGACGGCAGTGGCGTATCAAACTGATAGTCTGATTCTGTCCTTTGCCGCTGCCAGACCTCGCGCATTTCTTTCCAGGCGCCAACCAGCGTTCGCGGCTCCGGCATATCGTGGGCGATTTCCTTGTGCAGCTTACCGAGGTTGTAGCACGGAACGCCGGCGTACATGTGATGCTCGATATGCCAGCCCATGTGCCAATAAAGGAAGGAGAAGACCGGATTCAGTTTGATCGAGCGCGTATTCTTGCGGAAATCGGTAGTATCGTCGCGCAAGCCGCAATGTTGTGGCAAGTTGACGAAATACTGAAGCCAATTGGCAGTGAAAGCGGAGACGGAAAAGATCAGCGGCAGCACCCACAGCCCGGTCACTATGGCGACAAGCAGCACCGATCCGTGGAAAAGCAGTAGAATGCGCGACCATACAATCGCGTTTTGGTGCTCTTGTGGCTGGTCGCGGTGCAATGCTCTCAGCCATTCGTTCGCGGGGGCCTTTTCAGCTGAGGGATCCCGACCGTACGCTGCCATTGCAGTGAGGATCACGGTGGATATCAATCCGCCTTTGCCGAAAATGCGGCCGGGTTGCGTCAACAAGTTAACCGTGAAAAGCTGGAACATGAATGCCGAGGCGAGCGACGGTTCTACTGGCAGCAATACCTCTCGATCCCCTTCCGAGTGCAGGGTATAGCGATGGTGGTAGGTATGGCTGCTGGCATAATCGAAGGGGTCCCACCAACCGATCAAGCTGAAAATATAGAGGAAGACCTTGTTCAGCCACTTGGTCTTGAAGACGGTGCCGTGCCCGAGTTCGTGTGTGCTGTTGCCCCGGACGAAGGCAGTTATCGTGCCGTGGCAGAACAGCGCCACCAGGAAGGCCAGCCAAATCTCCTGCGACCAAAAGTGAAATACCAGTGATCCGGTGATGATGCACAGGGCGAGGTGACCGCCAGCCAAGAACCAAGCCTCGGCATCGCTGCGCCGTGACAGTTCTCGCAGCAAACCAGGACGCGTCGGACAGCGATACCAATCGACGCGCAAAGATTTCCGAACTTCAGAGAGTTCTTGATATGTCATGGCAAAGCCTCTCCAACTCTGGCGCCCTGCGGGCAAGGGCGCGCGGAAACGCTCGAGGACTTCGCGCGTGAAAACCGGTTTGCCAGTGGTTTCCTCATGCAAAGCATTTCTCGCAAATATTCATCGTGGTATTCATCTTGCTAGGTTTCGCTCCGGATTAAACAAACGGCGCGATTGGCTGATCACGTGCTTTCTTGCAAAAACACAAACAAATTGTAGTCGCTCAACTGCCGAGGCATGCGTCAGCGGCTTTCCTGCAAGCCAGCCGGCGCCAATTCCCCAATCGAACTCTCGAGTTGGTCGTCGGGCGAATCATTTCGGGCGCGCTTTGCCGTCGGCGGCAGGGGAGTGTCGTATTGGTATTCGGGGTCGATATTCTGTTGGCGCCAGGCCTCGCGCATTTCTTTCCAGGCGCCAACCAGCGTTCGTGGCTCCGGCATATCGTGGGCGATCTCTTTGTACAGCTTGCTGAGGTTGTAGCAAGGAACGCCAGCGTACATGTGATGCTCAATGTGCCAGTTCATGCGCCAATACAGGAACGAGAAAAGCGGGTTGAGCTTGACCGAGCGCGTATTCTTGCGGAAATCGGGGATATCTTCGCGCAGGCCGCAGTGTTGCGTCAAGCCGACGAAATAGCTCAGCCAATTGCCGATAAAGACCGAGACGGAAAAAATCAGCGGCAGCACCCATAATCCGGTGATGATCGCAATAAGCAGCACTGATCCGTGGAAAAGCAACAAGATGCGTGACCATCGAATGGAATTACGATGTTCGTCCGGCTGGTCACGATGCAAAGCATTGAGCCATTCATCAATCGGTCTATCGCCCGAAGGCACCATTCCGAAGGCGCCCAAAACCGTCAGGTACAGGGTCGAAATCAGACCGCCTTTGCCGAATGTGCGTCCGCGCTGCGTCAGCAGATTCACGGTAAAAAGTTGTAACATGAATGTCGACGCCAAAGACGGCTCCAGCGGCAGCAGGTTCTCTCGATCGCCTTCCGGGTGCAAAGTATAGCGATGGTGATAGGTGTGGCTGCTGGCGTAGTCAAAGTGGTCCCACCAGCCGATCAAACTGAAAATAACCATGAAGAACTTGTTCAGCCACTTGGTTTTGAATACGGTGCCGTGCCCTAGTTCATGCGGCGCAACACCGGTGAAAAAGCTGGTTACGGTGCCGTGACAGAACAACGCGAGGAGAAACGTCAGCCAGAGTTCTTGCGACCAAAAGTAGAACACTAACGAACCTGCGATGATAAATAGGGCGAGATGACCGCCGGCCTGGAACCAGCCCTGGGCATCGCTGCGCCGCGAGAGTTCACGCAGCAAGCCAGGCTTGGTTGGGCAGCGATACCAATCGACGCGCAAAGTCTTCCGAACTTCAGAGAGTTCCTGATATGACATAGAATGGACTCCGTCTACCAATTAATTCTTGAAGAGGGCGCTAATATTAGACTTCGACGCCAAGCTCGTCCAGGATAGCCCACACTTCGGGCTCCACGGTATCGGGGCTGTTTTTGGCGCCGCGCTTTAGCGCATAGATGGCATGCTCGTTGCCTTCGCGCGCCAATTCTATCACTTCAACGCGAGCTTTGTCGACATAGCTCAAATCTCGTTCGACAACTGGATTGTCATAATCCTTCCAATAATACTTGAGATCATCCGACTGCCAGCCCGGGTAGACATCGTCCCAGCTAAGCTGGCTTGGATCATGCGGCGTCAGCAAGTGCTCGGCCACGTTGTCGCCGACGACCATATAGCGATTGTCCAGCGAGAGGCGCAGCTTGTCTTCGGTAGCGTTGGGCAGCGCCTGGTGGATCGTCAGCGCCGGGAAGAAGAGCGCGTCGCCCGCCTCATAATTGGTCGTATGCCAGACGGGTTCGATGTCGTCATGTTCAGTTTCGTCGACGATCAGCCCGCCAGCGCCCAACGAGAAGTGATGGTCAAGCACACGATTGACCTTGTGCGAACCCGGGATGACCGCCAGGCCGCCCAGCTCAATCGGGCAATCGCCGATGGACGCCCAGCAGGTGATATTGTCGAAGCTGCCTTGGAAGTGCACAAAGTCCTGGTGCTTTGGCGTGGTATGCTCGGTATATTTGGGGAACCAGATACGCGCGATCTTTTGCGGGTGAGGCATAATCGGCGCCCCCGTCATCTTTTCGATGATTTCGAGGTATTCCGGCCAATGCCCGGAGCGATGGAAGTTCTCGATCTTGTAGACTTCGGAGTAACCGGCGCTATATTCGTTGTCGCCTTCGGTATAGCGCATGTTGATATCGGCGATGCCGTCCATCGGGTCGGTGCCGGCGATCAGCCAGCCTACGTCCTGAATCATGCTCATCATCTCGCGGCGCAGATCCCACACCCTGTCGGGGCTCACCAGCCGCTTGAAAAACAGATAGCCTTCATCGGCAATGCGTCGTTGCAGTTCCTCGGGGTCATTCATAGCGTCGTTGGAGACGCGTAATTCCTTTAATTTGGCGAACATATTTTGGTCACTCCATAAACAACAATTCAATTGTGATTATTCTAGCGCAAGATTGCCAATCTGTCATGTTGGGTTTTCGCCCAAGCATGACCAACATGCGACTTGGCGCGAGTCGGCAGTCGTTCCTTTTTGAGCTTGCGCTCGCTCAACCCATCGTCAAGCCATCACGTATGGCTTCGACTTATGCCAGATCAGCGGGTTGATCGAATCATCTTCCAATGGTTCCCCAATCTTAAGGGAGTCAAAATAGGCCTGTGGCAGGATATTCCGCGTTCCATTGAAGGTAGAGCCGTCAGGCATATAGCCACAGGTCATCGCCCGCCGCCAGCCCGGCGTCATATTGGCGCTGGCGCCATGTGGCATCAACCCGTTGTGAAACGAGCAGGATCCCGCTTTCATGGGCGCCGCCACCGATTGTAATTCCGCCCAATGGGGAAACAGTTCGAAAAGTTCGCCCGTATTCGAGCCAATTTCTGAATTATCAAAGGTAGCGATTTTATGCGCGCCGGGGAGGAAATAGAGGCAGCCGTTATCGCGCGTGGCGTCATCCAGCGCTACCCAGATGGTGATGGTATCGCGCGATGAATAGGACCAGAAGGGATTGTCCAGGTGCCAGCCGGTCGGGTTGGCCCAGGGCTGCTTGACCAAAGCCTGATCATGCCAGATGCGTATGCCATCGACGCCCGCTAATTCACTCACCATCTTGCCAAGACCTGGGTCGAACATCAGTCCGCGCATACCTTCATGATCTGTCCACAGATTCATTCGCTGCACAAATACCTTATCGTAGTACTTGCTTTCCTCACTATCGACGCGGTCCCGCGCCCTTGGTCCGCCGGCAACGAGCCGTCCGTCGCGTTGCGCCACGGCGTCATCGACATGTCGCTGCCAGGTTTCCAACTCGTCGGGCCTCAGGAAGTCCTCGATGACAATGTAGCCGTTCTCCTGATAGAAATCGATCTGCTTTTGAGTCAGATCAGTATTCATTTGACCAACCCTAATCTTACAATCAGTTGCGTTCGCTGATTATATCCAGACATCCCTACTGAGACTACAACCCTTCCACCGAACCGATGAGCAAGCCGGCAATGACGAAGCGCCGTAAATAGGAATAGACGATTAGAACCGACGCCGACAGGGCCAAGGCGCTGGTGATCGTGTGCCGGCGTGTTGCGACATCACTGGCGCGATCCTGTAGATGTTGGGATCGCATCTGGCGAAAGAGGCATGCGAGTCACGATTTCATTTTGTCATGAATAGCAAATTTAGTGTCCTTTCGCGCCAATTTTAACGCGGACAAGCCTGACCGCCCAAGCTCTCTTACACCTATGGATTTGGTTCATTGACAAAAAGTGATATAATGTACGTGACTGCAAATTGATTTATGGAAGGAAAGCTACCAATGATTCCCAAGTTACGCCTCACCGTGATCTTGTTTCTGCTCATGGGTTTACTGATAGGGGTCGCCGGCGCGCAAGATTCCGTCGGTATCACGATCCGTTGTATAGCTAGCCCGCCGGAAGAAGATTGGCGCTGCAACAATTTCGCTGAAGTCGAAGCTGATGTGGAAGCCGCTCTGGGCATCGATATTGAGTTGAACCTCATCCAGGATAATGCCAGTTGGGGCGACTACAAGAACGAATTTGTCCTGTCATCGGAAGCCGGTGAAGCACCGGATATCATCCTCTCGGGTCACGAAGATATTGGCGCCTGGGCACCGGCTGGATTCATCATCCCGCTTGATGACATGATCGGCATGCACGGTGAATTTGAGGATATCGTGCCCGCCCTATGGGCCTCGCAGCAATATGCCGGTGTCACTTACGGCATCCCGCAAGATGCGGAAGCGCGCCCGATTTTCTACAGCAAACTCCTCTTGCGTGATCTGGGCTGGAGCGAAGAAGACATATCCTCCTTGCCTGACCGCGTTGTCGCCGGTGAATTTACCTTTGCCGATATGTTGGCTACCGCCGCGGAAGCGATCGATGAAGGCGTTGTAGATAGTGGCAACGGTTGGTGGCATCGTCCGAGCAATGGTCCCGACTTCCTCTATTACTATTACGGTCATGGTGGTGAAGTCCTGGATATGGATGGCAACTTGGTCGTTGACCGAGATGCGGTTGTCGCTGCCTACGAACTTCTGGGAGGCGCAGTTGCCTCGGGTGTGACGCGCTCCGATCTTATCGGCATCGACTGGAACGAAGTCTGGCACCCGAGTGTCGGCAGTGCCGATACTGTGCTCTTCGCCGCAGGCGGTACCTGGAACTGGCCCAACTGGGCGCTGAACTATGTTGCCGACAAGGGTGGCGACGAGTATCTCTTCGAGAATGTCGGACTGTCCCTCATCCCGGCGATGGCAACGGGCAAAGCGATCACATTGACGCACCCGCTGTCATACTTGGTCAGCAGCGGCAGTGAGAACCCCGATGTGGCCATGGCGCTTATCGCGGCAATCACCACGCCGGAAGCCAATAATCGTCACGCGATCGATAGCTTCCATCTGGGCATCCTCAACGCCCAATTGGAATCGGAAGCCTATCAAGGCAATGCACTGCTCAGCGGCGCGCACTATATGCTCGACCATACGACGTCTTTGCCCAACCATCCTGGTTGGAACGCTTGGTCAAGCGCCTACTTCCTCGGCATCCAGGCCGTGGAAACCGGCGAAGCTGATGCAGAAGGCGCAGCCGATATCGCTATCGCGCAAATGCAGAATGAATTGGGCGACGGCATCACGGTTCGCTAAAGTCGACAGTTCATTGTCCGTTTAAGTCAATTCAGAACAGTCAAGGGGAGCCATCTCGCTTCCCTTGACTGACTGTCAATACCGGCGCGGTATTTTCACTCCACTCGACCTACATCGTGGGATAACTTGCCCGCAAAATTGGAAATAAAAGAAAGCGCAAGTTCGGCTTATGTCTGGTCCACTGGAAAAGCGCAAAACAGTTGCAAAATTTGATCGCAGCCGAATCAATGCTCTGAGATCGTATTTCAGCGCTTACGGTTTTATGGCGCCCGCCGGCATTCTTGTCATCATCTTTTTCTTGATTCCGGTCGCCATCGTCCTCTACTTGAGCCTCACCAACCTGGCGAGCTCAAACTTCACCTCAGACCTCGCCAAGATGGAATTCATCGGTCTGAAGAATTACAGAACGCTTCTCAACGATCAGTTCGCGCGGAAAATCTTCTTCAATACGATATTCTACGTAGTGGTCACGCTCTCCATCTTCAACGTCACTTTAGCGCTGGTCGTATCACTGCTCACGACGCATATCGACCGCAATGCCGGTTTTGTCTTTCGCGCCTTGTGGATATTGCCCCGCATCACTTCACCCGTGGTCTATATCTTGATCTGGAAAAGGATGACCGCGGAAGCCCCCTTTGGTATTCTCAACCAGTTCAACGAAATCCTGGGCCAGCCCACTTACAATTTCCTCGCTACAAACCCCTGGGTCTTCGTTATTGTGGTCAATGGATTCATTGGCGTTTCCTTTGGCATGATCATTTTCACATCCGCCATCGAGTCGATCCCCAAGGATCTGCTCAACGCCTCACTGGTCGATGGCTCATCGAGAATGCAGCGCATCCGCTACGTGATCTTGCCCTTGATACGTTGGCCGCTGCTCTTCGTGGTGACGTATCAGACACTGTCTCTATTGACCTCATTTGTTGAGATTCAATTGCTGACGGATGGCGGCCCCGGTCTCTATCGCACTGAGGTATGGTCTTTGACAGCATACCATCGCGCGCTGTCCAACTATTTTGGCAATGCCCAGTGGGGCTATGGTTCAGCATTCGCTGTTATCCTGGTCGTGCTCGGTGTTGTGCTCGCCGTTATCTATATGCGTGTTTTCCGCTTTGACGAATTGATTGCCGAACCGCGGGTGGAGGCATTATGACCACACGCCAGGAGCTTTTCGATTCGGCCAAAACGAAGATAGAGGATAGGCCCGCAACGCTTCAAGACGATCTCGTTGCTTCGTTGCGGCTCGGCGCGATTAGCATCCTCGTTTTGCTCATCGCGGCGTTCTTCTTCAGCGGAATCGTGAATCCGCTTTTCGCCCTCGGCAGCGTCCAAGAGACGGTGATGGATGTCCTGACGCGTCTGGCTTTGCTCGCGCTCCCTTATGTCGCCTACATTTCCGCCGCTAGTGTCGCGCGCCGCTATAGCGCCATCAACGCGGTGAAAGCGCTCGGTCTGGCCTTGGCCAGCACCGTTGTATTGTTCGTCGTGATATCGGCCGGACATTATTACTTTAGCTATGGCGTGTTCGCGCCGCGGCCGTCACTGGAAATGACGCTCAGTCAGACGGAAGCGGGCATTCGCGTGGATGCGCTCGTCGGCCAGGGCGCCGCAGACACAGCCGGTTTACAAATCGGCGATGTCATCACAGCGATTCGGCGCGACGCGGTTGATCTGGCTGCTTTCAACAGACGCGTGAGCCAAGCGGCGGAGGACGACCCGCTCCGTCTGCGATTTAGCCGTGGCGGTGAAGAGTTTCAAGAGACGGTCCGGGTTGTAATGGTCGCCGAGAAACAAGTGAACACGCTCTTGCCCGGTCTGGTCTTCGGGCTGGTCTTTACCGCGATGATAGTATTCCTGCCCGGTCATTGGGCGCCCTACATTGCCCTTGTTGGTTTGATGTCTCCCTTAATTGTTGGTTACTTCTGGGTAATCGTCGCCACATTCACTTTCCGTACCGAAGGACTGATGCCGCTCGATGGCAATGACAATTTCGGCGGCTTTACTCTGAAAAACTGGGAATCGATATTCGCCGGCAATATCGCCGGCCTTGAATTCAGCATTTGGCCCATTCTGTTGACCTCGCTGACGATTGCTCTGGTCATGACTTGCGTTGTCTTGTTGGTCTCTTCCATGGCAGGCTATGCCTTGTCGCGGATGCACTTTCCCGGACGCCGCTTTTTCCTCTCCTTCACATTAATCCTTCACGGTTTCCCCGCAATTACCTTGTTGATTCCCATCTTTTTTGTGCTGCTGCGCCTGAAGGACCTTCCAATCATTGGAGGTTTGATCGGCTTCAACACAATCGGCGGTATTGCGATGGTCATGGTCGCCTTTCAGCTGCCGCTTGGGGTTTGGCTCATGAAGGGTTTCTTCGACAACATCCCCTGGGATATGGAACGATCCGCCCTGATTGACGGCGCGTCTCGCTGGCGCACCTACTGGGAAATCCTTTTGCCGCAAATACGGCCCGGTTTGTTGGCTCTGGGTATTTTCGCCTTCATCGGCGGTTGGAACGCCTACATTATCCCGGCGACTTATTCCATCGGTTCCGGCGTCAGTAATCTTCCTGTTTTCTTGGAGGAGTTGATTGATGCAACCGCCCCGGTCGATTGGAATCAGGTGGCGGCGGTTGGTTTGTTCCAATTGATACCGATATTTATTTTCTTCATCTTCGCCCAGGAATACCTGCTGAATATCTATGCCGGCGGGACCAAAGGCAGTTCGTAAGGCCCTTGCGCGCGAGATACGGTTTGCTTACGCGGGAAAGACGCATTTGATGAAAGTGACAATTGATAATCTCAGCAAGAAATTTGGAGAAGTTGTCGGTGTCGAGAACCTGACCCTGCATATTGAAGATGGTGAGTTCGTCGCCTTTCTGGGACCTTCCGGCTGCGGCAAAACGACCACCCTTCTCACGTTGGCGGGCATCTACAAACCAACCGACGGCGTCATCAGATTTGGTGAACGTATCGTCAATCAAGTGCAGCCGAAAGACCGTAATATCGGCATGGTCTTCCAGAGCTACGCGCTATATCCACATATGACCGTCTTCCAAAATATCGCCTATCCGCTCAAACTGAAAAAAGTAACAAAGGCCGACCAGCACGACCGCGTCCGCCAGGTGGCGAACGTGATGGGTATTGGAGATCTGCTGGATCGCCGCCCGGGACAACTGTCGGGCGGGCAACAGCAGCGCGTGGCCTTGGGTCGCGCGCTGGTGAAGGAACCGGATGTGCTGCTCTTTGACGAACCCTTGTCCAATCTGGACGCGCGGCTGCGCCTGACCATGCGAGGAGAGATCAAACACCTGCAGAAAAACCTGGGCATCACATCGATTTATGTCACCCACGATCAGGTGGAAGCGATGACCATGGCCGATCGCATCGCTGTGATGAGCGGCGGTCACTTGCAGGCATTTGATTCGCCGGATGAGTTATATGACCGACCCAAAACGCAGTTTGTCGCTGGCTTTGTTGGCAACCCGCCGATGAACTTCGTCGATGTCAGCGTTGACGCATCCAATGGCCGGTTCTTTGCGGAATCGGAGTCGCTTCGTTTGGAAGTGCAACAAGAGCGCGGCGAGCCGCCTGCCAGCCATGATGGTCCGGTTGTGATGGGCATCCGGCCGGAGGATATCCAAATAACGAGCGACGGGGCGGTTTCTGGCGAGATATTTGTCGTGGAGCCACTGGGCCGAGAAGACTTGATAGACGTGCGAGTCGGGCAGCACAGCTTCTTGTTGCTGGCAAGCACAGAAGCCCGTCACCAAGCCGGCGAGCGTGTATCACTTGCCTTTGATATGGAACAGGCGCAGTTCTTCGACCCGAAATCAGATAAATCGCTTTTGTGGCAATAACGACAACCCGAGCGTATCGCCATGCTGGATGAGCAACTGCAGTGGCTTGACCGAAGGGTTGTCTCCTCGTTGGATCACGACCTTGCCTTGCGCTACGCCCCATGTATCCGTTTTGACGCCAAGGAGCCTTTTCTGCCATCGGTGGTCGGTTATACCGTTTTCCGTGAAAACGCTTCTTCGGCTTCCTTTCCACGTGACATAGAACTAAGAGAAAATGTCGCCTTTGCCATCGAATATGCCATTTGGTGGGACTGGGATATCGGGCATCTCTATGAACTGGAACATATTTGGGTTTATGTCGATTCTGATGGCAATCTGGTGGATGCCGAAGCAAGCTGGCATGGCGGCTACAACCAAGTACTGAATGACGGGCAGCAGGCCCGCTCGGCAGATCATCGCCTGGTGCTGTTTTCAGAACCCGGCAAACATGCCTTTGCGCCGTCACCGCAATGGATGATTGAAAGAAAAGCAAAGACATTGACAAGCTGTGGTTCTCACGCCGGCAAAAAGGGCGTGCATGTGACGCCCTTGTTTGATGGAGTCATTCGCGAACGCAAACCTCTCAATAACCGCTTGGTTCATACCTATCTTGAGCGAATGAGTTTCGAGCCAACCTTCGATTTTTCAAACCAGTTTGACCTGCGGGAGGCCACTTTTGTCCCCTGGCAGCAACTTTATGAGTGGATACCAGGGCGAATAAGCGAGTGGATTGAGCAACTACGAACTACGATCGCGTCGGATCA
Source organism: Phototrophicaceae bacterium (assembly GCA_965249085.1). Classification (GTDB taxonomy): domain Bacteria; phylum Chloroflexota; class Anaerolineae; order Aggregatilineales; family Phototrophicaceae; genus UBA6055. Next base: position 73,805 of record CBDFLK010000002.1, read on the forward strand.
GCAACGTGTCTTGCGAATAGCGCATCGAGGCGCATCGGCGCACGCCCAGGAAAACTCCGGGGACGCGTTACGCAGAGCAGCCGAGCTCGGCGCCGACATGGTCGAAATTGACATCCGAACAAGCGCGGATGATCTGCCTGTTGTCATCCACGATAGCAGTTTGAGGCGCATCTACGGCGTTGAGAGAGATGTGGCGGATCTGAGCGTGGACGAGTTGCAACGTTCGCATGACGACCAGAAAAAGATCATCAGCTTTGAAGAAGCCATTCGTATATGCCAAGAGCTGGGCATCGGTGTGTATCTGGACATTAAGGCGCTCAACTTTAAGGCGGCAGCCTCGCTCTTCAAAACACTTGATGACTGCCACTATGTGCGGAATACAGTATTTGGGTCGTTTAGAGTGGATTACCTTGCGGATATCAAGGCGGCTCGACCCGATGCCCAGACTTCAATACTTTTCGCGGCGGTCAATATTGACCCGGTCCTGCTGGCGCAGTCGATTCAGGCCGATTATGTGCATCCATGTTGGCAACACCGAGCCGAGCAGCCGCATCGTTTGCTGACACCTGAGTGGATCGCCGCGGTACGGGAAGCGGAATTGGGCATCGTCTGTTGGCACGAAGAGCGCCCCGCGGAAATCGCGGCGCTGAAAGCCCTGGGCGTCGATGCCATTTGTTCCGATCGACCCGAGTTATTGCTATAGACAGGACCTGCGCTTAGATAACTAATGACTGTAGATGTTATATTCCCAACCAGCGTGATCGGCAGTTTGCCCCGTCCTAAGTGGGTGATTGACCTGCTGCTCGCGCATCAAAATGGCAGACTTAGTGATGAAGCATTAGACCAAGCAATGGATAAAGCTATTGGCTTTGCCATTGGCCTGCAAGAAGCGGCTGGCATAGACATCATTTCGGATGGTGAATGGCGCAGAATCGGCTACTTTGAAGTTTTCGCGCAGATGGTTGATGGCTTTCAACAAGCCGAATATCAGACGCAGGCGCTTGCGCCCGAGGTCTTACCGGATACCGGGTTATCCGCTCCGCAGCAATGGACGCTAAAGGAGTTTCAGCAAGCCCTCGTGGTCGAGGCCATGACCTATTCGCGTCCGATTGCGGCGCAAGGCGCCACTTTCCTTCGCCAGAAAACGCGGCAGCAAAGCAAAGTCGCGTTGCCATCGCCGCATATGATTGGTGGACGGCTGTGGCATCCTGAATATTCGAGCGACGCTTATCCCACCCGACGGGATTTCATCGAAGCCGTCATTCCAATTCTGCGGCAGGAAGTCTTCGCGCTCCGTGATGTCGGTGTCGATGTTGTCCAATTTGATGATCCCTGGCTGTGCTTCTTTGTTGATCCGGAGCATCGGGTGAGGTTCAAGGATCCGAATGCCGAAATTGAACGGGCGATTGATGATCTCAATCGCGTGGTGGCGGGCATTGACGGCATCAAGACCGCGCTGCATGTTTGCCGGGGCAATCGAGCGCGCACGGTTTATGCCAGCGGGGATTACGAACCGATCATGCCGTTTCTGCTGGATGCGGATGTTGACCAGTTAGCGATGGAGTTCGCCGTTTCACAAGCGGGCGATATTTCGATCTTTGGTCAATTCCCGACCGAAAAGGAGATCGGCCTTGGCGTGGTTGATGTACGCGGAGAGATCGCCGATACACCGGCGCTTATCGTTGAACGCGTGGAAAAAGCCCTGAAATTCTTGAAACCCGAACAGATCACGTTGAACCCGGATTGTGGATTCGCGCCCACGAGCACGAACCCGATCTCACTTGAAGAAGCCTATCAGAAACTAATGGCGATGTCGCAAGCCGCCGAAATCTTGCGTCAGCGCTACGCTTAGACAAGCTTACACGGCTGGAAGCCAGGCGGCATCAGTGCTTTCGTACAGCCCGCATTCACGCTGTCACGCACGGCTTGGTCTTGTGCCAAATCAAGGGGTTAACGCTGTTATCGTCCAGCACATCGCCGATTTCCAGCGAATCGAAGTAGTCCTGTGGCAAGGCACTCTGGATGCCATTGAAGGTGCAGCCATCCGGCATATAGCCGCAGGTCATCGCCCGCCGCGTGCCGGGCGTCATGTTGGCCCCGGCGCCATGTGGCATCAAACCGTTGTGGAAGGAGCAAGATCCCGCTTTCATCGGCGCCGCTACCGACTGTAACTCCGCCCACCGCGGATAGATTTCGAACAGGTCGCTGATATTGGGACCGATTCCTGAATTGTCAAAAGTGGCCGTCTTATGCGCGCCCGGCAAAAAGTATAGGCAGCCGTTATCGCGCGTGGCGTCATCCAGCGCCACCCAAATCGTGACGGTGTCGTGCGATGAGTAAGACCAGTACGGATTGTCCAAATGCCAGCCCGTGGGGTTTGCCCAGGGCTGCTTGATCAAAGCCTGATCGTGCCAAATGCGCATGCCGTCCACGCCGGCCAATTCGCTCACCATTTTGCCCAGACAAGGATCCCACATTAGCTCGCGCATGCCAACGTGATCGATCCACAGATTCTGCCGATGTACGAAGACCTTGTCAAAATAGGCGCTTTCTTCGTCAACGATGCGCTCCGACGACCGCATGCCGCCGGCGGTAATGCGCCCGTCGCGCTGCGCCACGGCGTCGGCAATCTGCCGCCGCCAGGTTTCCAGTTCTTTGGGCGTAAGAAAATCCTCGATGACGATGTAGCCATTCTCTTGATAAAAGTCGATCTGATCTTGCGTCAATTCGTTCTTCATCAGATTGCGTCCTCTGGCTTGGCATTAAACGCTGACGTACGGCTTCGTTTTATGCCAGATCAGCGGATTGATTGAATCATCGTCCAGCACATCGCCGATTTCCAGCGAATCGAAGTAGTCCTGTGGCAAGGCACTCTGGATGCCATTGAAGGTGCAGCCATCCGGCATATAGCCGCAGGTCATCGCCCGCCGCGTGCCGGGCGTCATGTTGGCCCCGGCGCCATGTGGCATCAAACCGTTGTGGAAGGAGCAAGATCCCGCTTTCATCGGCGCCGCTACCGACTGCAATTCCGCCCACTGTGGATAGAGTTCAAATAGGTCGCTGATATTCGGGCCGATCCCGGAATGATCGAAAGTGGCCGTCTTGTGCGCGCCCGGCAGGAAATAGAGGCAGCCGTTATCGCGCGTGGCGTCGTCCAGCGCCACCCAAATCGTGATGGCATTGCGCGATGAGTAAGACCAGGAGGCATTGTCCAAATGCCAGCCGGTCGGGTTGGCCCAGGGCTGCTTGATCAACGCCTGATCGTGCCAAATGCGCATGCCGTCCACGCCGGCCAATTCGCTCACCATTTTGCCCAGACAAGGATCCCACATTAGCTCGCGCATGCCAACGTGATCGATCCACAGATTCTGCCGATGTACGAAGACCTTGTCAAAATAGGCGCTTTCTTCGTCAACGATGCGCTCCGACGACCGCATGCCGCCGGCGGTAATGCGCCCGTCGCGCTGCGCCACGGCGTCGGCAATCTGCCGCCGCCAGGTCTCCAGCTCGTCCGGCGTGAGGAAATCCTCGATGACGATATAGCCGTTCTCCTGATAGAAATCAATCTGCTCCCGGGTCAGGTCAGTGTTCATTTGATCGGCCCTTCATTTCTTTTGAATCGTGTTCGTAGATTATATCCCGCCACTCATCCGGGGACAAGTACCTTATACTTATGAACCTCAATTTTTCGCCGTCCAAGCCCATCCCCCGGCCCTAGGCCCCCTCCGCCTCACGGTGGGGGGCATGACAGGTTTTCCAACCCCACCCCCCAGCCCCCTCCCCGAGGCATCAGGGAGGGGGAGCGCTTTTGTCGGGATTAGAATTGCATCCAGGATTCTCGCACCAAATGAAATTGTTTCGCATTATTTTATTGGTACTACTGAGGGCACAGAGAAAAACTGGAAGGGCGGGCCATCGGCTCGCCCGTACGAAATTCGACATAAATGAACCTTGTGGCAGCTGCCCTGTCGATCTCAAAGGCAATCGTTTCAAACCTGTCCTGTCCTCAGCGAGGCATCAGGTCGCGTAGGTCGCGTAGGTCGCGTAGACACTAACCGCCGACACTGACCTTCGGGAAGGGGAGCGCTTTTGGCGGGATTAGAATTGCATCCAAGATTCTCGCTACAAATGAAATTGTTTCGCATTATTTAATTGGTACTACTGAGGGCACAGAAGTAGTTCCAAGTAAGTAATGAGAATTCGGAAATGTCGCTTTTCTAACCCCTCACCCCCCGGCCCCCTCTCCCACAAGGGGAGAGGGGGAGCCAGGCTTGCGATATTCTTTGCGTGACTAACTTGGTATTGCTGAGAAAAACTAGACTACATTTTCAATCTTTTTCTATTCCAACCGAAAAGGATACACTACCAGCACAAGCGCCATTCGACAGGTTTGTCAGCTTGTGATAGATTCTGTCTATGCGCAAACGACGGTGGAGACCGCGCAATGGAACGTTCCATACGGTTTGAACTGCTGGCAAAACGCGATATCAACAAGGAGACCTTTGTCGAGCCTTGGCCCGAGGCCGGTCTGATTGTCGCCGACAGCCCCTACGATCCGCAACCCAGCATAACGATCAATGACGGGATCGTCATTGAACTGGATGGCAAGCCCCGTGCAGACTTCGATGCGCTGGATCTGTTCATCGTGTCTCACGCGCTTGATCTCGATGTGGCTGAAGAGGCGATGGCGATAGAGTCGAGAGAATACGCCCGCATGCTGGCGGATATCAACGTGCCGCGCGGAGACATTGCGCGACTGATCGGTGGTTGTACGCCGGCCAAGCTGACCGACATCATCCGTCACATGAATGTGCTGGAAATGATGATGGGGCTGGCGAAGATGCGTATACGGCGTATGCCCGCCAATCAAGCGCACGTTACCAACTGGCGGGAGCATCCGGCTCTCTTGGCGGCGGACGCGGCAGAGGCGGCGCTGCGCGGCTTTGCCGAAGTCGAGACGACTGTGCGTGTGGCGCGTTTCGCGCCCTTCAACGCGCTGGCCATTCTCATAGGCACGCAAACTGGACGTGGCGGTGTCTTGACGCAGTGCTCGGTGGAAGAAGCGCTGGGCTTGCGGCTGGCGATGAAAGGACTGACCAGTTACGCCGAAACGCTATCGGTTTACGGCACCGAGATGACCTTTGTTGACGGCGATGATACACCTTGGTCAAAAGCCTTTCTGGCGTCTGCTTATGCCTCGCGCGGGGTCAAGATCCGCTTTACCTCCGGCACCGGTTCCGAAGCGCTGATGGGACGCGCCGAACAGAAGTCGATGCTTTACCTGGAAGCGCGCTGCCTGCTGGTGGTCAAGGGCGCCGGCAGCCAGGGCGTACAGAACGGCTCGATTTCTTGCATTGCCTTGCCGGAAGCGCTGCCCGGCGGCGTACGCGCTGTACTGGCGGAGAACTTGCTGGCTTCCATGCTCGGCCTGGAAGTCGCCTCGGGCAACGATGCGCTGGCATCGCATTCCAGCATCCGCAAGACCGCCAAGCTTATGCTGCAATTCATCCCCGGTACCGACTTCATCTTTTCCGGTTATAGCGCGATCCCCAAACGCGACAACCTGTTTGGCGGCGGCAACTTCGATGCCGAAGACTTTGACGATTACAATGTGCTGCAGCGCGATATGCAGATCGACGGTGGTGTCAAGCCGATACGAGAAGACGAGGCGCTCGAGATTCGACGCAAGGCGGCAAATGCGATTCAAGCGGTCTACCGCGAACTGGATTTGCCCGCCATCACCGACCAGGAAGTTGACGCCGCTACCATTGCCCATAGCAGCGATGATATGCCCGAGCGCGATATCGTGCCCGACCTAAATGCGGCGGATGATTTCCTCGCGAGCGACGTCGATTTCGTGGCGGTCATGCGCGCTTTGCAGCGCAGCGGGTTCAGCGATGTCGCCGACAATATCCTGGAAATGGGTCGGCAGCGCATCGCGGCGGACTATCTGCAGCCAGCAGCTATCTTTGATGCCGACTTCAAGGTACAAAGCGCCATCAACGATCCCAACAACTATACCGGTCCCGGCAGTGGGTATCGTCCGCAGGGACAGCGCTGGAAGGACATACAAGCCATACCGCAAGCGAAGCCGCCAACCGGATTCGTCGAGCCGCATATTGGTGAACCGCTGTCGCGCCTGGTTGAGATTGGTCCGGCGGCGAGAGGCACAGGAAACGAAGTGGTCCTGGCGTTGGGACCGGCGTTTGGGCGCGCGCTTGCCAGGACCATCGGTGGGCTGGAACACGAAGATGTGCTGAAAGCGATCCTCAGCGGCATCGCGGGCGAGGGCACTGTCGCGCGCATCGTCCGTGTCTATCACTCATCGGATTGCGCCGCGATTGGCTTTGTCGGCGCGCGGCTGAGCGGAAGCGGTATCGCCATCGGCATGCAGTCACGCGGCACAGCGGTGATCCATCAAAAGGACCTGGCGCCGCTTAATAATCTGGAGCTTTTCCCGCAATCACCCAGCTTGACACTGGCTACTTACGAGCAGATCGGGCGAAACGCGGCGCGTTATGCTTTGGGCAACCCGACGCTACCGGTCTCAGTCAAGATAGACAACGGCGCCCGCCTGCGCCTGATCGTCAAAACGGCGCTGCTGCATCGGCGCGAAACGGACGAGGTCCGCCCCGATCGAGCGCCGGTGGAATGCCTCTTTGATTGGGAGCCGGATTGATGGCGACATATCCTTTGCGTGACAATGCGGCGGACGAGTTACGCACCTTCAGCGAACGGCCGCTGAGCGATATCACCGCCGAAGCCATCGCCAAGGGTGAGCTCTCTGGCGACGATCTGCGCACTCATGCCGATGCCTTGCGCCAGCAGGCGCGCATCGCGCAGGATGCCGGCTATCCGCAATTGGCGGGCAATCTCTCGCGCGCCGCCGAGCTAACGTCCGTGCCCAGCGATGAATTGCTGAGAATCTACGAACTGCTGCGCCCGGACCGCGCAACGCACGAGGAATTAAGGCGACTTGCGGATTACCTGGAGTCAACCTACGGCGCGAGCGAGAATGCGGCCTTTATCCGAGAAGCGGCGGAGACCTATCGCGAGCGCAATCTGCTACGGCGTTGATGGATTAGCGCAAAGATACGAAAGCCGCAACGAGGTATCGAGGAAAGTCATTCTTTGCGGCCTTTGTGTCTTTGTGGTGAAAACGATTCAGATAATCCATCAGTTTGGAGAAATGAATGACTGACGCAAGCCTCGAATCGAACGTCAACGCGTTTTCGCGGCCGACCGATCTCAAAATCACCGACCTGCGCGTCGTCAATTTGCGCGCTCTGCCTTTTGATGTATCCATCCTGCGGATCGACACCAATCAAGGCATCAGCGGCTACGGCGAGGTGCGGGACGGCGCTAGCCCGACCTATGCGCTGCTGCTAAAATCGCGCTTGCTGGGCGAAAACCCCTGCAATATCGACAAGATCTTCCGTAAGATCAAACAATTTGGATTTCACGGCCGGCAGGGTGGTGGCGTCTGTGGCATCGAGATGGCGCTCTTTGATCTGGCAGGCAAAGCCTATGGCGCGCCGGCTTATCAACTGGCGGGCGGCAAATTCCGCGACAAGGTTTTGATCTACTGCGATACCGATTCCACTGGCGATGGGGCGGCCATGGGCGCGCGCCTCAAGGGGCGCATGGACGATGGCTTCAAGTTCCTCAAGATGGACATCGGCATCGGCTTGCTCAAAGGGATCGAGAGCGCCGTATCCGCGCCGCCGGGCATGCTGGAAGCGCGGACGATTATGCACCCCTTCACCGGCATCCAGATCACCGACATCGGCGTGGAGTATCTGGTCGAATATGTGCGGCAGGTACGCGAGGTCATCGGCTACGAAATCCCGTTGGCGGCCGACCACTTTGGACATATCAATGTCGAATCCTGCATTCGGCTGGGCCAAGCGCTGGATCCCTTCTCGCTGGCCTGGTACGAGGACATGATCCCCTGGCAATTAACCGATCAGTGGCTTCGACTAAAAAACTCGGTCCTGACACCGGTCTGCACCGGCGAAGATATCTACCTGAAAGAAGGCTTTATGCCCTTGCTGGAAGCAAACGCCGTCTCGGTCATCCATCCTGATTTGGCGACTTCCGGCGGCATCATGGAAACCAAGAAAATCGGCGATCTGGCACAGGATCATGGCGTGGCAATGGCGATGCACATGGCCGGTTCACCGGTATCATTCCTGGCCAATATCCATTGCGCGGCGGCGACCGAGAATTTCTACGTGCTAGAAAATCACGCTGTCGATCTGCCTTGGTGGGACGACCTCATCGACGGCATCGACAAACCGTTGGTCGTCGACGGCTACGCGCCCGTACCGGAAGCGCCCGGTCTGGGCTTCGGCGAGCTCAACGAAGAGGCGATAAGGTCGCACATGGATGCGACACGGCGTGAAGGCTACTTCGAACCGAGCGAGGGATGGAATGACGAGCGCTCGCTGGACCATTTGTGGAGTTAAACATGCGCATCGCCGAGGTTCATATTACCCCCATCGCCGTCGCAGATCCGCCGCTGCTGAACGCGGCGGGTCTGCACGCGCCCTATGCCCTGCGAATCGTGATTGAGTTGGTCAGCGACGATGGCGTGTCGGGCTGGGGCGAAGTCCCGGGCAGCGAAAGCACCCGCGCCGCGCTGGCGTACGCCGCTGAGCGAATCATCGGGGTGGACCCCTGGCAGCTCAACGCGATCCACGCGACTTTGGACGCTCTAGCGGAGGAAGACGAACGCGGGCAATCGCCCTGGGATCAACGGAGCTGGGTGCACGTACGCAGCGCCATTGAAGTCGCCTGTTACGACTTGATGGGCAAATCTTGCGGGCGTCCGGTGGTCGATTTGCTGGGCGGCGCGGCGCGGGATCGCGTACCTTTCGCCGCTTATCTCTTTTACAAACATGAGGGTGCAGGTGGCGAATTCGGCTTCGACCGCGATCCGAGCGCGACTGGCTGGTTTGCCGCGCGGCAAGGTGCGGCGCTGGATGCCGATGGGGTCGTAGCGCAAGCGCAAGCCATGGTGGAACACTATGGCTTCAAGTCGATCAAGCTCAAGGGTGGCGTATTCGAGCCAAAAGTCGAAGTCGAATCAATCCTGGCCTTGCGCGAAGCTTTTGGTCCGGACATGCCGCTGCGCTTGGATCCCAATGCGATCTGGCAAGTTGACACCGCCATCGCAGCCAGCAAGCAACTGGAAGGCGTGCTGGAGTATTACGAAGACCCCGTGCGCGGTCAGCAGAATATGGGCGCGGTCGCAAACGCGCTGGACATCCCACTGGCGACCAATATGTGCACCACCTCATTTGACGACCTGCCCGGAAGTGTGAAACTCAACTCCGAGTCGATCATCCTTTCCGATCATCACTTTTGGGGCGGCTTTCGAGCGTCGCTGGATTTGGCCCGCTTTTGCGCCATATTTGACCGCGGTATGTCCATGCACTCCAATAGCCACCTGGGTATCTCGCTGGCGGCAATGGCGCATCTGGCGGCGGCCGTGCCCAACCTGACCTACGATTGTGATACGCACTATCCCTGGCAGGATGGACATGACTTGCTGGTGCAGCCTTTGCAATTCAACGACGGCGCAATCTCTGTACCAAAGTTGCCGGGCTTGGGCATCGAGGTTGATCGCGACAAGCTGGCGGTATTGCATCAACAGTACCTGGCTTGCGGCCTGACAGAACGTAACGATGAAGTAGAGATGCAGAAGATCGAACCTGGCTGGAAATTCCAAGCCACGCGCTGGTAAAGCCGCTCGGCGGTCACGTAGATTTTGACCTACGGCAGCGAAAAGGGTTGCCGCGCTCACACAGAATAACAAGCTTTCTCCTTGCATGAGCATGGGGGTTTCTTAAAAAAGGAGGACTTATGACAATCGAAACGCCCGCATTGCTCGATGGCCTCAACTCGGTGATCGGCATCCCGTTGATACCCTTCACCGGCGGACAAATTGACTACGCCGGACACGCAAAGAATATCGACTATTTGATGAACAACAATTCATTGAGCGAGAGCCGACCGCGCGTGATTTCCATTGCGGGCACGAGCCTGGTCCATCATGTCGCAAGCGACGACCAGGTCAAGGTCTTGGATATTGCCGGGCAACGCATGAATGGCGCGGGCATTCTCATGGCGGCTGTTGTTCCGAATCCTTTGCCCGCCGCTGCCGAATTGATCGCACGTCTGGCCGCCCTGCAGCGGCCGCCGGATGTTTACCTGATCATGCCGCTCAGCGGCACTTATAGTCCGGCCGGCTTGTACGAAACCTTGATGAGCTTCGCCGAATCGCAGGTGGAAAGACACGGCGCGCGCTTCCTCTACTATTACCGGCGGCCGCGTGACCGCGACATGATCATCCGCTTGCTGGTTGAATCGCCGCGCTTCGTCGGGGTCAAGATCGGGACCAACGAGGACGACGTGCTGCCCTTCGTCGAGGCGCTGGACGAAAGAGAAAAGATCGTCATCTGGGGCATCGGCGATCGCTCGACGGCTGCGGCGGAGCTGGGCGCGAAGGGTCATACCTCGGGCATCAACGTTGTGGTGGCGAGGGCGTCTGACGAGATCAACAACGCGCAGCGTCGGCGCGATTATGAAGCCGCGCGCCAAATCGAAGACGAGATTTCGCCCCTGGAGCATATCCGCTTCATGCGAGAACGGGCCTACAACTATTCGGCTGTGATGGAAGCAATCAACTGCTCCGGTTTTGATGACGTCGCCGGCGGCAGCGGCGGACCCTTCAACCCGCCTGTGCCCCCTGACATTGCTCGCCAAATCGAGCGGATCATGGCGGGTATCGAGCATTATCACTAAGATGAGGAATTGATAAACGATGAAAATCACTGACGTACAAGCGAGTGTGATCGGCAGGGAAGTGCCGGACAGCGGCGGCAGCGTCTGGACCTTTGTGCGGGTAACCACCGACGAAGGTATCGTTGGCACCGGCGAGTGCAATTCCGGCGGACCGGGTTTTTCGGGATTCGCCACCAAATATGCTATCCTGGCGCTGAAAGACCTGCTTATCGGCGAAGACCCTTTTAATAGCAACATGATTTACGAGAAGCTGCGCCGGCATGGACGTTTCGGCGGCGCCAGCAACGCCCCGCTGATCTTCGCGCTAACCGGCATCGACAACGCCCTGCACGATATCGTCGGCAAGGCGCTTGGGGTTCCGGTTTACAAGTTGCTCGGTGGCAAGTTCCGCGATCGGATACGCCTTTATGCCGACTGTCATTTTGGCGCGGACGACAGCCCGGCCTCCTTTGGCGACAAGGCGCTGGAAGCGGTGGACGAGGGCTTCGGCGCGGTCAAGTTTGATGTCGATCACACCGGTATCGGCCGATTGGACGACTTTAACTGGACCGTCGGCGCCAGAGAAATGTCGCATATTATCAACATTATCGAGGGAGTGCGCGAGGCGGTCGGCTACGAGATTGACCTGGCCATTGACTGCCACGGTCAGTTCGACCTGCCTTCGGCGATCACCCTGGCCCGCGCCGTCGAACCACTGCGGCTGCTCTGGCTGGAGGAACCGGTACCGGCGGAAAACGTCGATGCCCTGGCGCAAGTGCGCGCCGCCACCAGCACGATCATCTGTACCGGCGAAAACCAGTACACGCGTTTCGAGTTTCTGGAACTTTTCAAAAAGGGCGCCTGCGACGTAATCATGCCCGATCTGGCGAAAGCCGGGGGCATTGCCGAAGGAATGCGCATCGCTGACCTGGCCGACGCGCATTATATCCCGATCGCGCCGCATAATGTCTCGTCGCCGCTGGGCATGATGGCGGCGTGTCATGTGCTGGCGGCAGTGCCGAATTTCCTGTTCCTCGAATTTCACGCGCGCAATATCCCCTGGTGGGATGACCTTTGCGACGGGGACAAACCTTTCATTCAAGATGGCATCATGACTGTGTCCGAGCGGCCCGGCATCGGCGTCGAGCTGAACGATGACGTTGCCAAGTCTCTGTTGTGGAATGGCGACAGCTATTTTGATTGAGGGAAAACTGCCTTCTGAAGTTTCAAGATTGAAATAGAGCTGGCTCAATCGACCATGTGTGGCATACACAATCGATAACATGTCGGTTAGATAGTTTGGTTATGGTTTTACTGCCAGACGCTGACGCCCTCTTCCCCGAAACGTGGCCGCAATTCCTATTATAGTTCGATTTCCAGGAAACCAAGCTTGAGCATTTGCTAGGTACTTGGTAAACTAAATCAAACGATTGGTCGCCGGATTAAATACAAAAACGGCGGAGATGAAGGAATGCACATCATGGCAGCGTCAGCCGATACGCAACGCATTGCAGCGCTGGAAGCAGAACGAAAGCACATGGCAACTAAAGCCGACATTGGCGACTTGCGCACAGATCTTGAAAGACTACGCACTGACTTAGAAAGACTACGAACTGACTTTGTCGCATTCCGAGCTGAGGTCAAAGCGGAACTGAAAACCATGCGCTGGTTTATCGGCATTGGTGTGCCGGCGAGTACTGCCATCACCGGCATCGTCGTCGGCATTGTGGTTCAGCTTATCAACCAAGCTTGACCGTGCCGCCGCTGTCACAAGCCCGCACCACCGCAAATACAAATTCAACCGTACGGATATTGTCCTGAGCCGGCGTACCGACTGCCTTGCCCTGTGTCACCGCCTGATAGAACTCATGCAGCAAGTAGTCTTGCCCTTCACGCTCCATGCCGACAAGTGGCACTGAGCGCTTGTCATCATGCACGTTGGCCAAGCCGCGCGCGCCATCGTTGACACTCAGGAGCCGCTGAATGTAAACACGGTCGTCCTCGACCAGCAGCACACCCTTTTCGCATTCGAAGCGCCAATTGGCATTCCAGCTTGTTTCCAGCGCCTGTGAACACCATGACCCGGCGTAGCTGGCATGCGCGCCGCTGGCGAATACGACCTGCGCGGCAGCGCTGGCATCGCCATCAAACCAGCTCCAGGGCGGGTTCCAACTGCGGGCGCTGATCTCAATCGCATCGCTACCGAGAAAGAATCGCATCATATCGAAATGGTGGATGGCCATATCGATGATGAGGGGATGCCGCATTTCCTCGCGAAAGCCGCCGAAGTGCGGGCCCTTGTAGAACTCGGCTTGCACCGCTGCAACATCGCCTAATTCGCCGCTATCCAGCACCGCCTTGATCGTTTGCGCCAGGGGACGATAGCGGTAATTCTGCGCGACCATGTGGATAACGCCCGTCTCTTGCGCTTTGGCGACGATCGCTCGCGCGTCTTCCAGCGCATTCGCCAACGGTTTTTCTGAAAGTACCGGTAAGCCAGCTTCCAGAGCAGTTAGCGAGTTCGCCTTGTGAAACTGCGGGGGCGTCACATCTATCACCGCATCGGCATCGAGCTTGTTCAAGGCTTCCGGCAGCGTCTTGTAGATGGCAGCGGGGTCAAGGCTATAGGCCGCCGCTTGCTCTCGCGCGATATTATCGTTGATCTCGACGAAACCGGCATATTCAACGGCGTCCGAACGACGCGCCGCATTCAGCCAGGTATTGCCCATGCCGCCGATGCCAAGTTGAATGACTCTCATCGGTTTGCGCCTTTCTGTAGAAAGTTCGATCTGTATGTACGACACCGGCGCAAGATCGTCGGTTGCCGTCGGACAAACCCGGCGTCGGACGATTTCGCGGTCGCTCGCGGGGAGTTTAGCCACATCTGACCGCAACTGCCAGTTCGCAGGCAGACGAACCCAGGGCAATCACATCAGAATCACTGTGCTCCAATATGCGAATTCTTGAAAAGATAAATCGACCACAGAGGCACAGAGACACAGAGAAAAGCATCTATGTGATAAAGATACAATCGAATTTCTGCTATATATGAGAGATCAGGGCAGATTCCTTTCGCCGTTGGTAGCAGATTTGGAGATGGTTCACCTGGCAATGGTCTTAAACTCGGCGCCGCCGGTCGGTGTCTACGCGACCCTCGTTGACCTCGGTGGTGAAATTTTGCGCTGAATACAGACCTGCACTTTTGATGCGATTGCCCTGTGCCGCAAGTGCCCATAGTTGCCAATTGACTTGGAGTTAGCTATAATACCGCAAACTTTTTTTTCGCATTCGCAGAGTCTGCAAAAAATTTTGCAGACAGGAGGAAACCATGTTGAAACGTATGCTGATTCTCGGTCTTGTGCTCGGCTTGCTGCTGATTTCATCAGTTGCCAGTCTGGCGCAAGACGATATCCTGCTTTACGGTGGCAACCAGGATATCGACAATATCGACCCCGCCACCGGCGAAAACTATTCCATCAATGCCACGCTTCGCAGTCTGTATGACGCCTTATTCCTCGCGCGTGGCAGTGATATCGAACCACACTTGGTGGAGAGTTGGGAAGTCAACGATGAAGCCACTGTTTGGACCTTCACGCTGCACGATCACGCCGTTTTCCATGATGGCAGCCCGGTGACCGCTGAAGCGGTCGTTTACAGCTTCAACCGCATGATGGCGATATCCGGTCCGCCGAGCTGGCGCTGGGCCACCATAGCTGACGAGAACACGGCCGAGGCGATAGACGAATCTACCGTCCAATTCACGCTGACGCAGCCTTACGCGCCCTTCATCGGTACCCTGCCGCAACTCTTCGTGGTCAATCCCGCCATTGTTGAAGCCAACCTGGGCGACGATATGGGCCAGAGTTATCTGAAGGAAAACGCCGCTGGTTCCGGACCCTTCACGCAAGGGCGCTGGGAAATTGGCAACTTGTACGAGTTCATCGCCGTCGATGATTACTGGGCTGGCTGGACCGGCGACGACCATTTGGATGGATTCATTTGGGTCATTCAGCGGGATGGCGCGACGCAATTGAACTCCATTCTCGCTGGTGAAATACACTTTGCTGATCAGGCGACTCCGAGCGACAGAGACAAGGTAGCTGAGTCGCCTGATCATGTCTGGGAAGAGCATCCGGGTACTTACGTCAATACGCTAAAGATGAACAACCTGGGCGAGTTCACCAGCAATGTCAACTTGCGAAAGGCGATAGCGCACGCCATGAACTACGAAGCCATGGTGCAGGCGCAGGAGGAAAGCATCAGTTTGATGTTTGGGCCGACACCTGATTATTTCCCAGGCTACGTCGAAACGCTGGACTTCCCGACTTACGACTTGGACAAAGCAAGGGAATACATGGCGAAGACGCCCTGGCCGGACGGTGGCATAACGCTGGACTATGTGTACGTGACTGAACTCTCTCACGAAGTAGTTCCAGGCCTGATTCTGTTGGAAGGATTGGCTGAGATCGGTATAACGATGAATATGGTTCCGATGCTGTGGCCCGATATGGTCGCCAGCTGCGGTTCGCCGGAAACCGGTCCGGACCTTATCAACATCTACACAGTGCCGTCCTTCATCGATCCTGATGCGCATCTCTACAATCAATATCACTCGGATCAATGGGGCAGCTTCAACTCTTGCAGCTTCTATCAGAACGAGCGCGTGGACGAGCTGCTGGACACAGCCCGCGTCACTGGCGACGCCGAGGTGCGCGAGGCAATGTATGTCGAGGCGCAAGAGATCATCAATGAGGACCAGCCCTCGGTCTGGATGTATACCTTGAATAGCGGCACGGCGATCAATACCTGCGTCAAGGGTTATCGCTACTCGCCATACTATCAGGTCACGGCGTTGTTCCAGGATCTGTGGATGGATGGCTGCTAGCCTAGTCAATCCGCACGAACGCAAAACCTGTAGGGGCGATCCGACGGATCGCCCTGATTTCACACTATAGTGCCGGACGACTCACCGAGTCGCCCCTACAATATCGCAATTGATTGCCTTGTCACGAAACCAGGGTCGGCAGACTAGACAAGACACATTCTTGGCATGAATCTCTTCCTATGAACCTTCGCTTTTATCTGCTACGCCGCATCGTCCTCATCGTTCCCACGCTGATTGGCCTCAGCATCCTGACCTTTTCTATTGCCCGCATCGTGCCGGGGGACCCGGTCGGCTTGGCGGCCGGACCGCAAGCGACGGAAGAAATCAAGACAGCCCTGCGGCGTGAGTTGGGCTTGGATCAGCCTCTACCCACCCAATACATCAATTACATGACCGGGCTGTTTCGCGGCGATTGGGGCGAATCACTGTATACCCGCCGCGCTGTAATCCGCGATCTGCGCGCCTATTGGCCCGCCACGCTCGAGCTGACGACTGCCGCCGTGGTCATCGCGACGCTGCTCGGCGTCCCGGCCGGCGTTATCTCCGCCATGTATCGCAACCGCCTGCCCGATCATGTCGCCCGCGTGCTGTCGCTGTTTTTTGTTAGCTTTCCGGCCTTTTGGCTGGCGATGATCTTCCAGACCTGGTTCGGCCGCGACCTGGGCCTTTTCCCCATCGGCAAACGCCTGCCGGTGCTGCTATCCCCGCCGGCCGCTACCACCGGCTTATTCTTAGTAGATAGTCTCATCCAACTTGATTTTGAAACGTTTCTAATTTCGCTCCGTCATCTGTTCATTCCGGCGTTGGTGTTATCATTCAGCGCCTTCGCCAGCATCACTCGCATCACCCGCGCCAGCATGGTCGAGGCGTTGGAGAAAGACTTCGTGCGGATGGAACGCGCCATCGGCATACCCTATCGCGTCATCATTTTTAAGTATGTGCTGCGCAACGCCTTCATCGCCACCTTTACCATCATCTCGCTCAATTTCGGCTGGCTGATGGCCGGCGCTATTCTTATCGAAACCATCTTCGACTGGCCCGGCCTGGGGCTCTATGCCGTCCATGCCTCGCTCAGCCTCGACTTTCAGCCCATCATGGGCATCGCCATCCTCTATGGCATCGTCTTCAGCGTGGTCAATATCCTGACCGACATCGTCTACGGCATCCTGGATCCGAGGATTCGCTATGGCTGAGCCGAGCAAGCCCTACGGAGCGCGCTCGGCTCGCTGGGAAAACTTCGCCCGGGGCCTCTACCGCTTTCGCTCCAATACGCTGTCGATGCTCGGCTTGACGATGCTGATCTTCGTCTTGCTGGTCGCCATCTTTGCACCGGTTATCGCGCCCTTCCCCGAAGATGCCACCGGTAAGACCAATGTGCTGGAACGCCTGCAGGCGCCGAGCGCCGAACATTTCTTCGGCACCGACAAGATCGGGCGCGATATCTTCAGCCGCGTTGTTATTGGCACCGGTTTGGCACTTCAAGTAGGAACTCTCATTATCTTGCTGGCGACAAGCATCGGCCTCACCGTCGGCGCGATCTCGGGATATGCCGGTGGCTGGCTCGATGACATTCTGATGCGTATTACCGACATCTTCCTGACGGTGCCCGCCCTGGTACTGGCGATCGCTATTTCGGCGGCGCTCGGCAAAGGCATCATCAACACCATGATCGGGATCTCGCTGGTCTGGTGGCCGGGTTTTGCCCGTTTGACCCGCAGCCTTGTCTTGTCCTTGCGCGAAGAACCCTTCGTCGAAGCAGCTTATGGCATCGGCGCAGGTCACTTGCGCATCATCTTCCGCCACATACTGCCCAATGCCGTTTCGCCGATCATCATCAAGATGACCACCGACTTCGGCTTCGCGGTTTTGACCGCTGCCGCGCTGGGATTCATCGGGCTGGGCGCGCAGCCGCCGACTCCGGAATGGGGCGCCATGATCAACGACGGACGACGGTATTTCCCGGATGAGTGGTGGATCGCGACTTTCCCGGGGCTGGCGATCTGGCTCTTGGTATTCAGCTGGAACTTGATCGGCGACGGCTTGCGCGACGTCCTGGATCCGCGAGCTCGACGGTAACTTTGTCATGGCTGATTTGCTCAACATAGAAGACCTTCACCTGGAATTTCACACTTACGACGGCGTGGCCAAAGTGCTGGCTGGCGTCGACCTCAAGATGCAGCGGGGCGATGTGCTGGGCCTGGTGGGCGAAACAGGCTGCGGCAAATCTATGACAGCGCTTTCCGTGGCGCGTTTGATCCCGATGCCGCCGGGGGTGATCACCGCCGGCCGCGTCAGCTTCGACGGGGAAGACATCTTGAGCAAGTCGGAAGGTGAGATGGAGACCTTCCGCGCCAGCCACCTTGGCATGATCTTTCAAGATCCCGTCACGAATTTGAATCCGCTCTTTACCATCCGCGAGCAATTGGTGGATGCTGTGCTCTATCAACGGGCGCGCGGACAATCGGTGCCCGGGCGTTGGAAGGGTTTTATCCCCTCGGTGCGGCAACTGCGGCAAGAAGCGCACGACCGCGCGGTTGAATTGATGCGCCTGACCGGCATCCCCGACGGCGACAAGCGCATCTTTGAATACCCTCATCAATTCAGTGGCGGCATGCGGCAACGTGTCTTGATCGCCATGGCCTTGGCGGGTGATCCGGATCTGCTGATTGCTGACGAACCGACCACAGCCCTCGACGTCACAATTCAAGCGCAGATCCTACGCTTGATTCGTTCACTGGTCAAACAGCTCGGCTTGACCGTCTTGCTCATCACCCATAATCTTGGCGTGGTCGCCCGCAGTTGTGAACGCGTCGCTGTCATGTACTCAGGGCGTGTCATTGAAGAATCGCCGGTGCGCGAACTCTTCAAGAATCCCAAACATCCCTACACACGCGGTTTGATCAATGCCGTGCCACAAAAGGACGTCAGTCGCGGCGGGCTGATCGGCATTCCGGGCATGATCCCGAATCTGATTGATCCACCGGTAGGTTGCCGCTTCCACCCGCGCTGCGAACACGCGATGCAGATTTGTCGCCAGCAGGTACCTGCGGTGATCCCGGTCGGCGCCGATCACACGACATCGTGCTTCCTGTACCCGGAGGATGCATGAGCCAGCTGCTGGAGATCAATCACCTGAAGAAATACTTTCCCATTCGCGGTGGCCTGCTAAACCGACAACTAGCGGACTTCCGCGCGGTCGACGATGTCAGTTTCATGCTTCAAGAAGGCAAGACTCTTGGCCTGGTCGGCGAATCGGGTTCCGGCAAGACCACCATCGGCAAGTGCATCCTGCGCTTGCTGGAGCCCACCGCTGGACAGATCCTCTATGACGGGCAGGACATTACGCATATCAGAGCCCGTGAATTGCGCGGCCTGCG
>CBDFLK010000003.1:0-32861 GCA_965249085.1 Phototrophicaceae bacterium
CAGCCTGGGCCGCGACACTTTGGCGCGCGCCTTGCAGGGTGGTCGCGTGTCGCTGATGATCGGCATTTCAGCTATGTTGGTGTCGATCACTATTGGCACGATCGTCGGTTTGACGGCGGGTTATTTTAAGCGCCTCGACAATCCATTGATGCGTATGACGGATATCTTCATCGCCTTGCCACAATTGCCCCTGTTGCTGGTCTTGATGATGCTTTTCCGCGAACCGTTGAAGGCGGCATTCGGTGTCGAGGGAGGCGTCTTCCTGCTGATGGTGTCGGTGATCGGCGGCTTGCAGTGGATGCCCACGGCGCGACTGGTGCGCGGCGAGGTGCTGACGGTGAAGTCACGCGAATTCATCACTGCGGCCAACGCCTTGGGCTCGCAAGACGGGCGCATTTTGCGCTGGCATATCTTGCCTAACGTGATGAGCCCGGTCATCGTGGCGGCAACCTTCAGCATCGCTAGCGCGATCATCACCGAGTCGGCGCTGTCCTTCCTCGGTTTGGGCTTCCCGCCCGATTTCCCGACTTGGGGCCGCCTGCTTTTTGATGGCAAGGATTATCTGACCATCACCTGGACGCTGGTCTTCTGGCCCGGCATGTTGATCTCGATGACGGTGCTTTGTGTCAACTTCATCGGCGATGGCCTGCGGGACGCGCTGGATCCGCGCTTGAGGAAGTAAACCAGCGACGTTTAGGCAATTTACGAGAGCGGGAGAAGCATCCCGCTCTTTTTTTGTTTCCATGCCAGGCACTATGATACAATTGTTCTATTGAAGGGGGAGTGAATGTCGATAGAACAATCACTGCACGAGTTTGTGGCTTGGTGGCGGCAACATATCAGGGGCGACGAAAAAGGCGAGGCGCAGATCTTTCTCGATCACTTGATGCGCGCCTTTGGTCATGCTGGCGCGCTGGAAGCCGGTCGATATGAAACCCGAATTCGTCGCCGACGCAACGGCAAGACCACAATGTCGTTTGCCGATTACTTGATTCCCAGGCGCGCGCTTATCGAGATGAAGAAGCGCGGAGAAGACCTCAACAAACATTATGTGCAATTGGAAGAATACTGGAAGAGTCTGCCGAATCGGCCGCGTTATGCTCTCTTGTGCAATTTCGATGAAATCTGGATCTTCGATTTTTACACCCAATTCTACGATCCTGTTGACATTGTCAAGATCGACGAATTGCCAAGCGAGCGGCACAACGCCCTTTCCTTCTTGAGCCCAGGTCATTATAGAGCGCCTGTTTTCAAGAACAATCGCGTGGAAGTTACGAAAGACGCTGCATTTCAGTTGACCGAATTGTTCCGCACGATTGCGCCCGATGTCGGGAGCGCGATTGCTCAGCGCTTTACTCTGCAATGTATGGTGGCGCTCTTTGCCGAAGACGCTGGCTTGCTTCCGCCGGAGACTTTGGAAAGCGTTATCGGCGAAATCAATAACAGCCCAAGTCCGACCGACAATTCGCATGATCTGATGGCTCTGCTATTCACTATGATGAATTATCCGGCGCATAAACGCCGTGGCGGACGATTCTACAATGTGGACTATTTCAATGGCGGCCTCTTCAAATTGATCGACCCCATCCTACTGCATCCGCCCCAAGTGCGTATGTTAGAGATCGCTTGCGACCAGGATTGGTCAAGAATCCGCCCCTCTATATTCGGCAACATATTCGAATACAGCATGGACAAAAAAGAACGTCATCGCGAAGGCGCGCATTATACCAGCGAGCTCGATATCAAACGCATCGTCGATCCCGTCATCGCCGAGCCTTGGCGCAACGATATCGAGTCGGTCAATGTGCTCACGGACGCGGAAGAGCTATACAAGAAGTTGTGTGACTATGTGGTGCTGGATCCGGCCTGCGGCTCAGGTAACTTTCTCTATGTGGCCTATCGCGAGATGAAAGCGCTGGAGACTGAGTTGCGCGACCGGATCGTCGAATTGGGTGGCGACCCCTCCCAATTGAAGCACCGCGTGACTGCGAAGCAGTTTCACGGCTACGATATCAATGAATTTGCGGTTGAGCTGGCGAAGGTCTCGCTGATGATTGCCAAGAAACTGGCGGTGGATGAATTTGACACTGATGAGAATCCGCTGCCACTGGACAATCTGGATGGCAACATTAAGGCGGAAGATGCGCTATTTAATGAGTGGGTGGACTTCGACGCCTGCATTGGCAATCCGCCGTATATGGGCGCGAAAGTGCTGAAACAGGAACGCAGCGTCGAATACATCAATCGTGTACGGGATGCCTATCCTGGGGTGCCCGGAAACGCTGATCAGTGCGTCTATTGGTTCCACAAAGCGCATGACAACATGAAGAATGGTGCCCGAGCGGGCTTGGTCGGCACAAATACCGTACGCCAAAACTATTCTCGAATAGGTAGTCTTGATTATATCGTGGACAATGGCGGCGTGATCTATGATGCAGTTTCATCAATGCCCTGGTCGGGTGAAGCGAATGTGCACGTCTCTATCGCCAATTGGGCAAAAGGTGAATCGCCGATCGAGCCAAAACGCTTGCATTTCTTATCCGATGAGGATGAACAGGGCGAACGTGTTTTCCGTACTGTTGAATTACAAAGTGTCAATAGTTCCTTGTCAGACAAGACTGATGTCAGTGATGCCTTGCAACTCGAAGCAAATCAAAAGCCTAAGCGCGTATTTCAGGGGCAGGTTGCAGGAAATCGTCACTTTATATTTGAACCCAATGATGCGATCAACCTACTAGAGCGTGACCAGTCGTCTCGGCGTGTTCTGTTTCCTTTCCTCATTGGTCGTGATCTGGTCTCTCGCCCTAACGCCCAGCCTAGTCGTTACATATTGGACTTGAGCGCTTTTGACATCGTTGAAGCGCAGAGTTATCACGCTGCAATGCGACATATTCGAACGCACATTTTGCCAGTTCGTCGTGTCAAAGCAAAAGAGGAACGTGCAAAGAACGAAAGAGCGAGAAATGCTAATCCCAAGGCTCGTCTTAATCGCCACCATGAGAATTTCCTGAAACAATGGTGGAAGTTATCCTACGGTCGCGAAGACATGCTGCAAGAGCTAGGTAAAATGGCGCGATGTATTGGTTGTTCAGAAGTGACAAAGCGTCCCATCTTTGACTTTGTTTCGACCGATATTCGTCCTGACCATTCCATTCAGGTTTTCACGTTTGACGACGATTACACCTTCGGCATCTTGCAATCCAATGTCCATTGGCAGTGGTTCGTCGAAAAAGCTTCTACTTTGAAGTCAGATTGGCGCTACACGCCCCACAGCGTCTTCGATACCTTCCCATTTCCCCAACACCCAACACTCGGCCGAGTCAGAACTGTTGCCGATGCGGGAAGCGCCTTACATGACTACCGCCGCAAGGAGATGGCGGAGAGCGAATCGGGGTTGAACTTGCGCGATATGTATCGTACGTTGGAAGAGCCGGGCGACAATCCTCTTCGCGATCTCCACACCGCACTCGACCACGCGGTGCTGGACGCCTACGGCTTCAACGCCGAGGACGACATTCTGGAACAACTACTTAAGCTCAATTTCGAAGTCGCCGCCAAGATCGAAGCCGGAGAACCAGTGACTGCCCCGGGCGTCCCGCCGGACTACCCTGACCCCGCCGAACTCATCAGCGCTGGCTGCATCCAACCGCCCGAACTAATTTAACGAGGCGAGAGCATGCCCTACATAAAACAGATCACCGTCGACCGTGCTACCGGTCTGGTGAAAAGAGAACTGGAAAACGCCGTCAAACGCGCCGGACGAGTCTGGAATATCGTGGGTATCATGTCGCTGAACGGACGTGTCATGAAAGCCTCGATGGAGATGTACGGCGCAACCATGTTCGCCGAATCGCCCCTATCGCGTCAACAGCGCGAGATGCTGGCGGTGGTCGTCAGCGTAAACAATCACTGCGTCTACTGAATACAATCACATGCGCACGACCTCCGTGCCGAGGTCGAGGGATTCGAAACCGAAGCCGAAGCGGACGCGTTTGTAACCGCCATCGCGGGCGATTGGCGGACAGCGCCGCTTGATTCCGTCGATAGCGCGCTTTGCGCTTATGCGGAAAAGTTGACGTCCAAGCCAACTGAGATGACGGAGGCGGACGTACAGTCCCTGCGTAAAGCCGGCCTGGACGATATCGCTATTCACGATGCCACACAAGTTATCGGCTATTTCAATTATATTAATCGCGTTGCCGATGCCCTGGGCGTCGAAAGCGAAGACTTCATTCGATCCTGGGGAGCGTCTTGACTGGACCGTGCCCCAACCGATAGGCGCCCGCAATTGCCAAGGCAAGTGCCGCGCCGAACTGACTTTGCTGTTGCACATTACGCAATTCTAGTTACCTATTGTGCAACATGGCCATATTCTTGGGCTTTGTCTTGGCGTAGAATTACAGCTAGATGAATAGAAGTAAAGAAACTTCAAGATAACTTGTAAAGAACCTGAATTGTGCGCTACAGTATATCATATCATCGTAGTATGTATGGCCGTCGGGGATTAAGCTTGCGTGGCGAAAGCCAGATTGGTGAGAACAGTTATGCCAATTTCTGTGCGCTGGAAAGATCAAGACAGGTCTTGCATTGAGACTCGTTTCGACGACCCGTGGACCTTGGACGACTTCGTTGAGGCGCGCAAAATGTGGCACCGTATGATCAAGTCTGTCGACCATCGTGTGCCCGTCCTGCTCAATATGAGCGAGACATACCAAGTGCCAAAAGGGACCTTGCGCCATTTTTCAGCCATTCACCGCACGTCCCATCCCCGACAGGGTCACGTCTATATTTATGGTATGAATCCCGAGTTCAGGAAGCTGAGCAGCCACCTCGTCGAGGGAGTTGTTGACCCCGAAAAGACGGTGAAATTTGTCGATTCGACCGACAACCTGGTTTGAAGCGAAGGCAACTCCGCCAGTTCTCCACGTCAATTGAAGCCAAACTCAGAACAATTGCGACCGGCCTAGCGCCACGGGTCGCTGGATTGCACGGCGTCGAGTGATATGCGCAAGAATCAGAGTGTTTTGACTCGCCGTCTCGATTATGATGTGTTCATCAATAACAAATGATGGAGTTGGTTGATGGAACGCGAGCGCGATACAGCAAATGATACGGAGTTGGTGGCGCGGGTTTGCGCCTATCTGGAAGAGGTTCATCCCCAGTTCGTGCGCCTGCAGGATCTGGGCCTTCAATTCCACATCAGCCCGTTCCATCTTCAGCGGCTTTTCAAAAGAGTGACCGGCGCATCGCCCCGCGAGTATGCCGCTAATCTGCGGCTGGAAGACTTCAAAAGGCGAGTGCAAGCGGGCGAGCGTGTTACCGATGCCGTTTATTCGGTCGGCTATAGTTCTTCGAGCCGACTCTATGAAAGCAGCGATGAAAAACTGGGCATGGCGCCTTCCGCTTACCGCAAGCGCGGGCAGGGCATGACCCTCTTTTACAGCATTGTGCCATGCCCGTTGGGTCACTTGCTGGTGGCTGTGACCGAGCGCGGCATTTGCAAGCTCAGCCTGGGCGATCGGTCCGACGAGCTGGTCGCCGACATGGAAAAGGAATTCGACCGTGCCGAGCGCATTCGCGATGACGAAGGCGTGGGTTACTGGGTGGGCAAAATCATCGCCTATCTTGAAGGCTGGCAGCCGCATCTCGACCTGCCGCTTGACATACGCGCCACGGTCTTTCAATTGAAAGTCTGGAAGCAGCTAGTGGCGATCCCCGTGGGCGAAACCCGCAGCTATAGTGATATTGCCGCCGCCATCGGTCAGCCGACCGCCAGCCGGGCGGTTGCGAATGCCTGTGCCGGCAATCCGGTGGCCTTGATCATTCCATGTCACCGCATTATTCGCAAGGACAAAAGCCTGGGCGGCTATCGCTGGGGAATCGAACGCAAGCGCACGCTGCTGGAAAGCGAAAAGCGCTTTAAGGAGTCGATGCCTCAAGCTGCAAAAATACCCTCGCGCGACCAAACGTAGAATTGCGCTCTTCCTCGGAGCCGAAACTATAGCCTTCGACCGGGACATGTTGCCCGGCGCGTCGAAACTGGCGTGGCCTCATGCAGAATCGGGAACATAATGTAACATTGTTGATAAAGTGAGGATCTCCGGGAGGTAGCATGTCCATCCGAAATCTGCATATATTGATACTCGTCAGCGTCGCTTATGTCGCCGCTCAGTTGGTCGCCGATATTTCCAATTTGCGCAATCTGACGCTATTTGGATTGAGCGTCAGCGCCTTTTCCATCGTCTATCCGCTGACCTTCACCTTGCGCGATATGGTGCACAAGCTTGCCGGTCCCACTGTGGCGCGAACGCTGATCATCGCCGCCGCCGTGATTTACCTGGTGGTACAAGCCTTTTTCACTATCATTGCCAATTTGCCGCCGGAAATGAATGAAGCGGAGCGCGTTACCCTGGGTCAACTGCTGTCGCCGGAATGGCGCTTCCTGATGGCAGCCGTAGTCGCCTCGGTCTTGTCTCAGCTGGTCGATACCGAAGTCTATACGCGCTGGGTGGCGCGCTTTGGTCAAGAGAATCAGTGGGGCCGTGTCCTCGTTAGCAATTTGATCGGAATCCCGGTCGACCGGATGCTCTTTTTGGTATTGGCCTTCGCGGGCACGATGTCGACGGAAGGAATGATGGAAGCCTTCATTGGCACGTCGCTCGTCCGTCTTGTTTTCGGCGTCATATCGATACCGGGAATCTATCTGGTCGAAGAGCATTCTGAGGACTGGGTCAAGATGGCGGAGATCGGCAAGAACTGACCCGCGTTCTGCGGCGTGCTCCCACCCGAACTAATGGTGGGGCCCTTCACCTCCAACATCCTGATCAGATTCGCCGTGACTCTTGTCTCGATACCGGGTGTCTACATGGTCAAGGAGCAGCCGAAGGAGTGGCTACAGTCTTCGGTTTGTACATGATGTGGTGTCGAGTCGAAGTAATGGTCAGCTAGAAAAAGGTAACGTGCGGATATGCCACTTTCTGGAAAACCAGATCAAGTAATTCGAAAAAGGTTGGATGAGCTAATCGAGGAAGGAACAAGGCTTGCTGATCACGCGGATGAATACTGTGTCAGAGACTATAGCCAATATGAAGAGCTTATTGTTAAGTCGTGTGGGTTAATGCATTTCATGTTAAATGACACTGAATTAGGCAGAGAATATCAGAATCAAATCAAGAAACGAGCAACTCTAGGGCAGATTTTAGGAACGCCGACGTGGTACTTTCAAACTGAATCAATCCACAGAATTGTCGCTGTTCTACGAGGTGTTCGAGACAATTACTTGGCTGGTATGTTTCATGATTTGAAGGTTAGGATCGTCGCAGATATATCAGCAGACTACATGGGACAAGCTGAGTCATTGCTGAAAGAAGGAACTACCGGTCAGTATGACCACGTGCCCGCTGTAGTTCTGTGTGGTGCAGTCTTAGAGGACAGGCTGCGCCGCTGGTGTAACGCACAGTCACCACCTTTTAGCACTACGAAATCAGATGGTAGCAACAAGACGCTCGGACCACTGATTGAAGAATTGAGAAAGAACCAGAAGTTTGACAAGCAGGTGCTACGACTATTGCAGTGGTGGGCTGATATCCGCAATCACGCCGCCCACGGTGAATTTGACAAGTTTACGCGAAAACACGAGGAATTGATGTTGCGGGGAGTGTACAGCTTCCTTGCAAATGAATTGAACTGACTTGGACATTTGGCGCGATCAGCCTTTAAGCGTAACTCTGCGCTTGCATCTGCAGATCAACATTCACCTAGCCCAAGTCGAGGCCACAGCGTGAAAGATTCCATCGCGTCTTGGCGGCAAGATGTCCATGATTCCAAGAAAAAAATGAATGTGCTGGGTCCGTCTTAGACAAGAGCTTGTAGGCGACCTGATAGGTCGCCCCTACATGATTTCTCTTTTTTGCGGTGTCGCGCGAGATACATAGAACTACTGCTGCGCCTATAAAGTGAAAAAACTCTGTGCCCTCTGTTCCTCGGTGGTGAATGCTTTTATCCCCGCCACCAGCTCAACGAATCGGCATCCGGCTCGCCAAGTTGCATCCGAGTCACTTCAAGCGTTTCCACATCGACCCGCATAACCCGCGACACCGCGTCGACCGAGCGCGCGAAGGTCACAGCGCGTCCGTCGGGCGTCCACTTGGGCAAGCTGTCATAGCGATACTCCACCACCAGCGGCGTCACTTGGCCCATCTCCAGCGAAAACAGGTATATCGCCGAAGCGCCATCGCGCCGCGAGGCGAAGACAATGGTTTCCCCGTCTGGCGACCAGTCGGGTGAGTTATCGGGCGAGGGATGCGTCGTCAGTTGCTTCACGGCTGCGCTGGGCAGGTGATAGGTATAAATGTCCCAGCCATCGTCGCGGTTGGACGAGAAGGCGATTGACTGGCTGTCCGGCGACCAGGCCGGTTGTCTTTCGCTGGCTTCCGAGCTCGTGATGCGGCGCAAGTCGCTGCCATCCGGGCGCAGGACATAAATGTTGTTGTCGCCGTCCTGGTTGCTATGGAAGGCGATCCAGTCGCCATCGGGCGACCAGGCCGGTGATTCCGCGAAGGCGTCCGATCCCGTCAACCGGCGTGAGGTCGCTGTCGCGAGGTCATAGACCAGGATATCACTGCCGTAGGGCAGCAACTGCGTCAGCGCCAGGCGCGTGCCATCGGGCGATATCGCCGGTTCGACACTGTCGTAGCGATCCAGTCGCAATTTGATATTGTGCGTCAGATCGTGCACGATGATCACGGGCAAGCCGTCTTCCAGCGTCATGTAGGCGACCATTGACGAGGGGAATAGCGCGGCCAGCAAGAAGCGAAGCGCGATCAAGGCGCCGAAGATCAGACTTAAGATAACCGTCAGGATCAGAAACGTGCGGCGCATGAGATTATTATACGGCGATCGCTCTATGAAGCCGTTGCGAAAGAAAGGTTTTGATCTGCTCTGTCGCGATGGCGGCTTCCACGCCCATATTGTAAAAAGCGCCGCGTCCTTTGTAAAAGACGCCAACCAGGTAAACGCCCGGGTAGCCGACGATC
Organism: Phototrophicaceae bacterium; assembly: GCA_965249085.1. GTDB lineage: Bacteria > Chloroflexota > Anaerolineae > Aggregatilineales > Phototrophicaceae > UBA6055. The sequence continues at coordinate 9,036 of CBDFLK010000003.1, forward strand.
TGCCGGCCGTTGGGATGCTCGCTGACATCGCGCAAGGGCCAGCCGCGCACGCCGTTCGGTCCGATATCCCAATCACATCCGGTTTCCGGATAATAGGTCTCGCGGCTGAATTGCATGTCGATATCGAGGTATTGATGCAGCACGGGGAAGAACCCGGTCGCCATGATCACAGTGTCGAGTTCGAGATATTCCCCGGTGGCCAGCGTGGCGCCCCTGGTATCGAATGACACCGGGTGTCGCACTGGCCGGACCTGGCCCTCGCGCAAAGCATTAAGTAATTCAGGTCCACGATATCCGATTGCGGTGCCGGTATTGGGCGGCGATTCCCAGACGCCGAAGTCCTCGAGATTGTACTTGATGGCGCCGGTGTGTGTTTGCAGCCAGACGCAGAGCGTCTCGGGCAGGTATTCGCCCAGCAGCATCCAGGCATGGCGCGGCACGCCGTAGGGATAGCGCGGGCGAGAATCGACACCGGTGCGGATCGACAGATAGGCGAATCCGTCAGCCGCGTGCGGACCGGCAGCCACGGCGATATCGGTGCCGCTGGGTCCGTTGCCCACCACCATGGTCCGTTTGCCGCGCACTTGATCGGGATGGCGGAAATCACGCGAGTGCAAGATTTCCCCGCCGAAGCGCGCCATGCCTTCGATTTCCGGCAAGATCGGATTGTCGAAGACGCCCGTCGCCGGAATCACCGCACGGTAGCAGTCGATGCCTTCGCTGCTCTCGACTTGCCACAGACCATCGTCGCGCGGCGCGACACGATCAACCTCGATACCGTATTCGATGTCGAAATTCCGGTCCGCGACCCAACTGACCAGGTGCTGATGATACTGCTCGGCGGTGGGGAAAATGCCCCAATGCACGGGAAACTTGCGCCCGGGCATGTGACTGTAGAAGCGCGAGGTATTGAGCCGCAGGGAGGGATAGAGGCTGCTCCAGGTGGTCGCCAGCTTGTGGGTGCGTTCGATGATGCGATAGTCGATGCCCGCTTGCTGCAGCGCGTAGGCGGCGTTGATGCCGGCGGGACCCGCACCGATAATCAGCACATCTGCGCGCGGCATTATTCCCCCTGCGTTCGCGGCAAAGCGGTCGCGGTACCACGAACATAGTAGTAAAGTCTCGTCGGCGCGGCTTCCAGCGTAGACGCGAAGTTCAGCGCATCATCAGTGCTGCGCGGCTGTACTGATTCCAGCGTCTCGCGGATCAAGCCATCAATCCACTGTGCCTGAAAAGTGGCTTCTTCGTTGTATTCCGCTACGGGGAAAGCGACCAGCCCCGATAACATGCCGATAATCGCCAGGCCGAACATCACCAGCGCGATCGCCCCGATGGCCAGCAAGGCGCGCCGATTCGCTTGTCGAACCTGGGCGCCTGTCATCGTCAATTGTGAAAGGCGCCGTAGCAAACTGTCGAGCTGGTAACTGCCGGCGAAGTTGAGCGCTTTTTCGTATGCCAATTGTTCCGGCAGAGCAACGTTTTCCGTCAATATGGGCAAGAGTTGCGCCCCGCTTTGGCGTGCCTTTGTGATCTCCGCAGCGACGACCGGGTCCTGATTGGATGCCGCCGAGACCAAAACAATCAGTAGCGGTGGCGACGACTCGAATGAGCCGGTCAGATCGTCGCGGATCTGCTCCGCCAATGCCCGATCCTGGGCTGTGTAGGTAATGCGGATCATCCGTTTGGCCCAACCCCTCGCTTGTGAAAAATAGTACAACCAATTGTCTCACAGTTGTGACGCCGATCCAAGATACGTTTGTTGACCGGTCCAACCGAAGACAGCCGATTGCCACGGCTGCGCGACGCTTGACCCAGTAAAGAGTTGCGCAATATCGGCGGCACAGTGACGTATGACGAGACGGCTCGACAAATGGCAATTGGCAACACTCTAATGTTTAGCATGTCGGCGAAAAAGCGGCCAATGGCCGCTAGCGCGAACTTGCCACGCTCGTGCAATCCCGATATTTCAGGCGCAACTGGATTCTCGGATATCGGCAAACCTGATCCCTGATGAACACGGACTAGCCGACGACGTGGAGCGCCTTAGCCTAGCACACCGCCGACGAAATCCAGCGCGTAATATCGACCTGTTGCGCCGCTTCCAAGGCTGTTGGATCGCCGATCGGCAGCCAGAAGGGCGAATCGACCACCGCTACCTTGTGATCAGTGGCCGCGGCCGTCACGTAATCGCCGATCTCGTATTCTCCGCGTGACGACTTTTCCAATGGGTAGTCGAAGACAGCCACGGTGAACTTGTAGGCGCCGATGCTGCAGGGCGCGGGCGCACGATAACGGTCGCGCGGCGGTTTTTCGTCAATGAGCCGGAAACGGCCAGTCTCATCACATACAATCACGCCGTATTTGTCAAAATCATCCCGCTGCATGGACAAGATGCCAAAGTCGTGCCGCGACAGCCTCCGCAGCGCTTCACGGCTGTAGAGGTCATCGCCGTTGATGACGAGAAAGCTGTCGCTGCGCAGATGCTTTTGGCAGCATTGCAAGGCATGACCAGTGCCCAGTGGCTCGGGCAGTTGTTCGACAATGGTATATGCCGGGATCAGGTCCTGCCGCGCCATGAAGCGCTCGATCTGCTCTTTCAGGTAGTTGACGACGATCAGCACGTGATCGACGATGCCGTGCAGGCTCAACAAGGACCAAGCCAGCATGGGCTGTCCTTGCAGGTCTAGCAATGGTTTTGGTGTGTCCAGGGTGAGGGGGCGCATGCGTGTGCCTTTGCCCCCGGCCAGGATGACGCCGTCCATCAGCGCCGTCCGCGCTCAGCGCAGGTCATCGTAATAGGCGATGTTGCTTTCGTCCTCGTCGTCCGTTTCGCCTTCACGAAAGGAAGGGATGATATCGCCGTCTTCGCCGTAAAGATCCTGATAATTCTCGATATCATCATCATCGAGGTCGTATCCTTCGTCTTCAAGCTCATCATCGTCCACGTCAATATCGGCGTAATTTTCCAGGAGGTCGTCCAGCGGATCGTCCTCTTCCAGCGATTCTTCGTCGATCGACTCGAGCACTTCGGCATCGTCGAGACCTTCCAGCGAGACCATCTCTGGTTCTTCCAGGGTGTTCAGCAGCGCCAGCGGGGGCTGCTTCGCCTCGGGCGGCTCGAGCGGTTCGTCTTCCGCTTCCAATTCGCCCATAGCTGCCAACTCAGCAGCCGAGGGCTCTTCAATGTCATCGAGATCGGCCAGAGCATCCGCCATCAACAAGTCCAGCAGGTTGGACGCAATGGATCCCTCTTCTTCACGCTTTTCCGGTGGTCCGGTTTTTTGGTGAACGTCGCGACCGGCTGACATGATCGCACCTCCACTTGGTTCGAGAGTCGCTTTGTGTTCTAGCATTTTCGTGGTCAAAGTCAAGCCATAATCTGCGCTTTGTCGGCGTGAAGTTTAATGCTCTTCCACTATAGCGCAAAAGTACGAATGTAGCCGCAAATCGGAGGTTAATTCCGGGTGAAAAGATGTCGCCAGCAAGTGGTCTTGCCGCACGGCGACAATGCGACCGTCATCAAGGCGGGAAAGCACCTGCACCTGTTTTTCCACGGCGATGACAATGGGCGCGCGGATGAAGACGGCGTGGAAGAGTTCGTCACTCAATCCTTTAATGCGTAGATCAGTTTCGAAGCTGTCGAATTGCCGGCCGAAGGCGTTGCGGTTGACCTGGATATCCATAGCAGCCAGGATGGGCTGTTCGTCAATGCCGATGTCCTTTGCCAGGAAGATCATGCCCGCGCAGGTACCCCAGGTTGGTTTGCTGGCGGCAAAGCCGCGCAGGGGCTCCACCAGGCCGTAGCTGGTGGCCAGCTTGCCGATGGTGGTGCTTTCGCCGCCGGGTATGACCAAGCCGTCCAAACCCTTGAGCTGTTGGGGCATCCGAACTTCGATCGTGTTGACACCCAATTGACGTAGCATCTTGACATGCTCGATGAAAGCGCCTTGCAGCGCCAATACGCCGATCTTCACGTTGTTTCCCGCTTATGTTGCGCTGATGTGGATAATGACCGCTATTGTGAAAGTCTTCCGCGCAAGACGCAAGGGACCATTCAGTCCAATCGCTCTACGCGGATCAAGCGCGCCAGACTGTCGCCGATGATGCGGTATTCACGGTCGAGCCTGAGCTGCATGGGTCCGTTGAAGGGGGCTACATGGATGACCTCGCAGATTTGATCGGGCACCAGTCCCAGAGCCTCGATATATTGCAGGCGGTCGAATTCGCGCGTGATCAATCGGCTGATGCGGATGCGAGTGCCGGCTTCCACGCCAAAGAGGAATTCGTCGGAGACGGCTGGGATCCTGCCCTCGGCATCGGGGATCGGCTCGCCATGGGGGCAGACGGCGGGGCTGCCCGCCATCTGGTACATTCGCTTGGTTACGGTCTCGCTGAGACCTCGGCTCAAGCGCTGCGCCTCGTCATAAACATGAAACCAATTGATGTCCATTATTTTGACCAGGAAAGCTTCGGCAATGCGCTGGTGGCGGATATGCTTCAGCGCCGTGATTTTGCCTTTTTTCGTGATGGCGATACCCCGGTATGGCTCGTGATGCAGCAAGCCCAATTCACCGAGTTTGTTAACCATGCGGTTAACTGCCGGCGGACTGACGAAGAGCAGATCGGCGAGTTGCGATGTGCTGGTGTAATCGGCGCTTTCGGGTTGACGGTCGACCAGGCGATAGATCTCGGCCATGTAGGACCGCATCTTGTTGCTTAGCTCGTCCGTTGTGCCGTGGCGCGCTGATTGACGGGTGGTCATATTAAAATGCTACAAGCCGTGCTCTAGGCGTGTGATCAGGCGTTCGGGCAAGTTGTGGTCGTACATGCGGCGTTGAACAGCTTTTACGTCGTAGTCGACGCGCCGGTGCTCGAAGATGCCTTCGGCCATATCGAGAATGCCGTAAGCCGCTGCCGGGTTTTGATCGCGCGGCTGCCCGATACTGCCGGGATTGATGATCTGGCGTCGTCCATTCAGAGCGTAGGGTTCGTTATATTGCGGCGCGGCGGATTCGGCATTCCCGTCGTCCGCTTCCAAGGTATAGATCACCGGCTGATGTGTATGCCCGACAAAGCAAAAGGGCGTTTCGAAATGCGGGAAGTTCAAAGCGGCGATCATCGGTTCCAGAATATACTCCCAGATTGGTTCACGCGGGCTGGCGTGTACCAGTGTATATTCTCCGATGACAAATGTCACTGGCAAGGCTTCCAGCCAACGCGTGTTTTCATCGGTCAGGGTCTCCCGAGTCCATTGTACGGCGCGGCGCGCATCGGGGTTGAAGGTGCGCACGTCAAGGCGTTCCAGCGCAGCCCAATCATGATTGCCGGCCAGGCAAAGCTGCGGCAAGGTTCTTAGCTGGTCGACGCATTCGTTGGGGTCGGGTCCATAACCGACCACATCACCCAAACACCAGACGAATTCCCATTCGCCTTCGCAATGGTCTAGTACCGCTTCGAAGGCGGTATAGTTGGCGTGAATGTCGGAGATGACGAGTATACGCATGGGTACCCTTATTGACAGAAATTATCACCGCCATATTACCATGCTTTAGCCGGCTATGCACCTGACGGCTATGCGCCGACTGGTGTCCGCGTTGCCCACCGCCGCCATCAAAGCAGTCTAGAGACCGCCGCCGACTACGCGATATCCGACGCTGGTGGCGTCTGTTCTGTAATGCTTCTTCCCTGTCTGCAGTTGCATGACGGTATAATGATATCATGTTATGGTAAGGAAGATGAAAGGAGCAAATGGATGTTTTTTGAATTGCGCCGCTATCCGATTAAGCATGGCAAAGCCGCGGAATGGGTCAATCTGATGGACGAAGTCATCATTCCCTATCAACTGTCCAAGGGCATGACCGTGCTTGCTTCCTTTGTAAGCGAATCCGGGGACACTTATGTTTGGATTCGCCGCTTCGCCAATCAGGAAGAAAGAGACGCGCTCTATCATGCGGTCTATCAGAACGATTATTGGCAAGGCGAGCTCACCCCGATAATTGACGATCTGATTGATCGAGGAGGAATCGAAGTCACAGTTCTCGAGGCGACGCCGCGCTCGTTCATGCAATAACGCCCGCTTGATGCGCTTGATTGTCGGAAAACTTTTTTGCCAGTTGGTCGCTCGCCAATCACTAGCAAGGTCTATCGCGAGATGGATCGGATTGCGCCAGATGGCATCACGGAAACCTGGCGGCGTCGCCAGATTGAGGCACGTATCGACGAGCGCGATCGCATGTTATATTTATGAAAACGGGGAACGGCCGAGGCAACTGCTAGCGCGCTGATAGGGCTTCAGCATGACCTTCGCCAGGTAAGTATCTTTTGAAAGGACTCCAAGACGACGTATGACCAAACATTTTCTTGATGACAGCGTCACGCAACCCTTTTGGGATAATTCGGTGGAGCCGCGCCTGGAGATCGATAGCGGCGATGTCGTGGTCTTCGACTGCGCCGAACCTTGCGGGCAAGTAACGCCGGAGTGGACTGTCGATGAATATGAGGCGCTTGATCGGGGCAAGGTACACGCGCTCAATGGTTCGGTCTGGATCAAGGATGCTCAACCCGGCGACGTGTTGGAAATTGACATCCTCGATATGCGACATAAAGGCTGGGGATGGTCAGCTCATCGCTCCGGCGCTGGTTTGTTGCCGGAGGACTTCGATTACAGTTATTTGCATCACTGGCGAATCGAGGGAGACACCTGTTTTTCCAGCGAGCTAGACCATATCAGCGTGCCCTTCGAGCCACATCCCGGTGTCGTGGGCGTAGCGCCGCGGGATGCGGGACGCTTCATCACCGCGCCGCCGCGCGCCAACGGCGGCAACCTCGATGTGCGCGATATGGTGATCGGCTCGACAATCTGGATGCCAATCCTGGTCGAGGGCGCGCTCTTTGCCACCGGCGACTGTCATGCCGCGCAAGGGCAGGGCGAGGTCTGCGTGACTGGCGTTGAAGCGCCGATGACCATGACCATGCGCATCAAACTTCGCAAGGACATGCGCGTGGAAGAGGTGCAGTTACGCCGCCCCAGCCCCATGAGCAAGCTCGATAGCCGCGGCTATCACATCACAACGGCGCACGGACCTGACCTGATGACGAATGCCAAAAATGCCGTCCGCTACATGATCGACTGGCTGTGTCGCAATCATCAAATGAATCGCAGCCAGGCTTATATCCTTTGCAGCGTTGCCGGCGACCTGAAGATCAGCGAGATCGTCGACGCGCCCAATTGGGTGGTGTCCTTTCACATGCCCTTGGCTGTGTTTCGCGGGTAGCCTCTGATCAATCGCCGGTGACTGGGCAGTTTTCTGGGAATCGCCGCCGGGAATCCTAACGATTCTTAAACCACATCAAAGCAACGACCGGCCTGGTAAACAGCCAAAGCAGCAGCATGTGCGCTGTCCCGTGGTGCTTGCGACAATAAACCATCAGATCACGGAAGAAGATGCTGGTCGCGAACCAACTGCGCGTGGACGACTTCTCGTGATGCCTGATCTTGGCGGCTGACAAGTAATACGCGCGCTTTTGATGTTGGCGCGCGAGCGAATCTTCCGGGAAGTAAAGCAGCAAGTCGTCGTCAAGCCATAGGTCATCGCGCCGCATCAAGGTGCAAGATCCCGGAATCACTTTGACTTCTCGGTCGCTTTGGCGATCCCAGTCCGCGTAGTAGAGTTCATCGTGAACGCGGCGTTTGGCGGTCGGCAGCAGATAGCCCAAAACACTGTAATCGAGCAGCAGGCTGAGATAGCTGGGTATCTCGGATCCGGTGCGCTGGACCTCGCCTTCAGGATAGCGCAACTGCCCGGTAACACCGGCGTAGTCGGGGTTCTGCAGCAGGAAGCGAACCATGAGTGCCAGGGCATCGGTTGCGACTTCAGTATCGGGATTGAGCAGCAAGATGTAATCCGACGTGGCTCGTTTGATTCCGATATTGTTGCCGCCGCAATACCAGGTATTGATCGACTGCCCCAGCAAAATGACTTCGGGAAACTCATCGCGTACCGTTTCGGCGCTGCCGTCGGCGGAGGCATTGTCAACAACGATGATTTCGAGCCGCAAGCCGATACTCGTTCGCAGCGATTGCAGGCAGTCTCGTAGAAGGTCACGGGTGTTGTAGCTGACGATCACCACGGACAAGTCAAACAATTTCGAGAAATCCCCCGCGTTAATTGGTTAGTGTTTGTTTCAGGTAATAGAACGAGTCACTAATAAGCTATAGTTGAAACCGCAAGTTAACTTTGCTATAATGGGATGCACATCGAGACAGGACGTTGAACAATGGCGCAATCCGAAACACAACCCCATTCCCAAGCGCAATCCGAACGCATCGTCGCACTGGAAGCAACATACGCCCATGTCGGCACCAAGGCGGACATAGCTGACGTGAGAACCGAGATCGCCGACGTGAGAACCGATATTGCAAATCTGCGCACAGAATTGAAAACCGATATCGCCAACCTGCGCACAGAATTGAAAACCGATATCGCCAACCTGCGCACAAAGGTATCGTCGGAAATCGGAAGTCTGCACACAGAGGTATCGTCGGATATCGAAAGTCTACGCAACGACTTGAAAAATATGCGTTGGATGATCGGCGCGATCATCGCCGGGGCTTCGGTGTTGGTTGCCGGCGCAAACCTGCTAGTCACATTGGCCTTGCGAACCTGAAACATTCTCACATCCAGCTTCTTTCTGACAGCCACTTTACAGATTATAACCGCCTTGGCTGACATGGGCTTGCCACAGTCGGTTATCCAGCTTGTACTCAAAGCTAAAGACATTTTCAAACGGGCAGCGTCTGGCATAAACGGACTGTCTCCGCTAGCATGGTCGGCGCATCCGCAACCGAATCCGAGGGAGGGTTATCGTGAAATATGGAGTGGTTTATCCACAGACACAGTTAGGGGCAGACCCGATTGTAATGCGCGATTTCGTGCAAGCAGCCGAGGGCATGGGCTACCATCACTTGCTGGTTTATGACCATGTGCTGGGCGCCAACCCCGAGCGTGAAGGTTGGCAATCCGGCAGGCCGTATTCGTACAGGGACAGTTTCAACGAGCCTTTCACGCTCTTCGCCTGGATGGCCGCATTGACCGAGCGCATCGGCTTCATGACCGGCGTTTTGATCTTGCCACAGCGGCAGACCGCCCTGGTCGCAAAACAAGCGGCACAGGTCGATGTGTTATCGGGTGGTCGCTTTCGCATGGGCATCGGCACCGGCTGGAACGAGGTGGAGTATACCTCGCTCGGTATGGACTTTCGGACACGCGGCCTTCGCTCCGAGGAGCAGATAGAGCTCCTGCGCCATTTGTGGACACGCGAGTTGGTGAGCTATCAGGGCCGGTTCGATACGATCGATGACGCCGGCATCAATCCGCTGCCGCAGCGGCCGATACCAATTTGGATCGGCGGAACGGCTGAAGTGGTGCTGGAGCGAGCCGCGCGCATGAGCGACGGTTGGGTGGCGCAATCGGGCGATCCGAAACTTTTTCAGGACCAAACGGACCGATTCTGGGCATTTGCAGAGGCAGCCGGCACCGTCGACCACGTGGGCTTGCATACGCGCCTTGCTACGCAGCAAGTGCCGGAAAGCGAGTGGGAGAGCTATGTCGCTGGTTGGGGAAAGCTGGGCGCCACCGAGTTGGCGGTCTATCCACACGGTGAAAGACTTGACGACTACCTGGAACGTTTGCGGCGATTCAAAGATAGGTTTGGCCTGTGAGCGTCCATTCAATACGGTATTCCCTCATTCAAGCTATGTGATCACAATGTCGGCCTACCTTGGCGCTCACGCAGGATACGGTGGGGAAAGAACCCGCATCGCGCTGGGCAAAAGGGCAAAGCCTTGATTGCATTGCTCCGTCTCGCCACACGTCATATTGGCCGGCGACTATTCCAAAGCGTGCTCTTTGTATTGGGCGTCGCGCTTGGCGTCGGCGTGATCGTCGCAATCGACATCGCCAACGGATCCGCCAGCCGCGCTTTCGCCTTGAGCAGCGAAAGCGTCACCGGCAAGGCGACGCATCAGATCGTCGGTGGTCCCACGGGTTTCGCCTCCGAGCTTTACACACGCATACGACTGGAATTGGGGATCAGACGCAGCGCGCCGGTGGTGAGCGAGTTTGTGCGGATAAGAGGCGGCGATCAGGGCTTGCGCCTGCTCGGTGTTGATCCCATTGCCGAGCCGCCGTTCCGTTCGTATTTACGTGGCGAAAACGAAAGCGCTGACTTCGAAGCGTTGAATCAGATTATCGCCGTCCCGGGCACTGTGGTTATCAGCGATACCTTGGCGCTTCGGCTGAACCTGGATGTCGGCGATCAATTGGAAATCAGCGCCGCCGGGCGCTTCAGCAACGCGCAGATCGTCGGCATTTTGGAAACTGGAAACAATAACAGTCGGCAAGCGCTTGATGACCTGATCATCAGCGATATCGCCACGGCACAAGAATGGACGGGCATGGCCGGTCGGCTCAGTCGCATCGACCTGATCCTGGACGAGGGTGATGTCGAGCGCATTCGCTCCGTCTTGCCGGCCGGAGCAACACTTTTGGAATCAGGGGAAGGCGACGCGCTTAGCCAGATGATCGCCGCCTTCGAGATCAATCTGCAAGCGATGAGTTTGCTGGCGCTGGTGGTCGGCTTGTTCCTGATTTACAACACGGTCACCTTTAGTGTGGTCCAGCGTCGCGGCATGATCGGTATCTTGCGCTCCTTGGGCGCCACCAGAGCGCAAGTCTTCGCATTCATCATGGGAGAGGCGCTGATTCTGGGCGCTATCGGTACGGTGCTGGGCCTGGCGCTTGGTGTCATCATGGGGCGTGGCGCTGTTGCGCTGGTCTCTCAAACCATCAGCGATCTCTACTTCGCGGTGAACGTCCGAAGTATCAGCGTCGATGCGGTGACATTGTTGAAAGGCGCAGGTATCGGCATGCTGGCGAGCGTCGTAGCGGCGCTGCTGCCATCGTTTGACGCCACGCGTACTGCCCCGGCCGGCGTGATGAAACGTTCAACTGAAGAAGAACAGACGCGCCGACTGCTGCCCCATATCACGACTGCCGCCGTAGCGCTAAATGTTGTCGGGCTCTTGCTCTTGCAAATACCAGCCGCAAACCTTTACCTTAGTTTTGGCGCATTGCTTATGATTAATGTCGGTGGCGCTTGTTTCACACCGGCGGCTTTGCTGGTTTTGCTGCGCCTGATGCTTCCGCTGAGCAGCGCGGCTTTCGGCGTGTTGGGGCGGTTGGCGTGCCGCGCGATCACGCGTTCGCTGAGCCGTACTTCGGTGGCGGTCGCGGCGCTGACCATAGCCGTCAGCGTCATTGTCGGCGTCAACACCATGATTGGCAGCTTTCGTACAACCGTGGCGGATTGGCTGAGCAATTCCTTGGGGGCGCAAATATTTGTCTCGCCGCCACTTTTCTCCAACAACAATGCGAGTATCGATGTTGATGGCGCAGTGCTGGAGCTTGCCCGCGCGCTCCCGGGTGTCGAAGCGGTCTCTTCGGCGCGCGCGGTGACAGTCTACTCGCCTGACTATCCCGATTTTCCGCCGATCAATTTGCTCGCGAGCGACTTTGATATCGCCGGGGATAAGCGCCGTTTCCGCTGGACGCTGGTGGCGGTAGAAGATCATCAGGCGGCCTTAGATGCTGGGCGTTTGATGGTCAGCGAGTCTTTTGCCAATCGCCGCGGCATCGACAAGACGAATAACAGCATCACGCTGTCAACGGACCTGGGCGAGCGCAACTTCGAGGTTTTTGGCGTCTATTACGATTACAGCACCGATCAGGGCACGGTTTACATGGCGCGCTCGGTCTACGATCAGTATTTTGACGATCCTTTCGTGACGTCCCTGGGAATCTTTCTCGAAGCGGGAGTAGATGCCGAGGACGTTATCAATGCATTGCGCGCGCAATTGGCGGGATATGATCTGCTGGTACAAGACAATGCCGGCTTGCGAAAGGGCGCCTTGGAAGTCTTCGACCGCACCTTCGCCATCACCATCGCCTTGCGCCTGCTGACGACCCTGGTCGCATTCATCGGGATCTTGTCCGCTTTGCTGGCGCTGCAACTTGAGCATACACGGGAATACGGCGCCATGCGCGCCACCGGCATGTCTACTGGTCAACTGACGCGCTTCACGCTTTTGCAGACCGGATTAATGGGTCTGGTAGCCGGGGTTCTAGCCTTGCCCATCGGCACTTTGCTATCGCTGGTGTTGATTTACGTTATCAATGTACGTTCTTTTGGCTGGTCAATGCAGTTCGTATTGCTGCCCGGCGAGTTCCTGGAAGCCTTTCTGGTGGCGGTCGTCGCGGCGCTGCTAGCTGGCGTCTACCCGGCCTGGCGGCTGGGTCGGCTGAAACCGGCCGAGGCGCTGCGCAGCGAATGAGCCGGCTCACTTGTCGCGGCGCAAACTTGCGAAGCTCCGCTAGAAGCGGATATACTTTTCCCAACGACCTTAGGATAGTTGGCCCTATCGAGGGCTGCAGGAGGCGTTGCCGTGAAGGGTATGCCCAACGACTGGCTCATCGAGGGCTTGGATAAGTCATATCAAATCCTGGTTTTGATCCTCGAGGGAGTTTCCCAAGAACAAGCGCAAAGCATCAGCGATGGCCCGGAGGGATGGAACGTGCTCGAAATCCTGTGTCATCTGCGGGATTATCAAGAGATTTTCTTTGAACGTATCAAGCAAATCCTTGACGAAGACAACCCAACTTTTCGGCTCTATGAAGAGAATGCGCGCTTGGCAATGGTGGTCGAAAACGATTATGCCAATCAGGATTTGCGTCATGTTTTGGGCAACTATTGTTCGACCCGCCGCGAGCTAATAGATTGTCTATCGCCGCTGCAAGATGAACAATGGGAACGTGTGGGAAGTTTTGCTGTGGATGATGAAGTTGACCTCGCGATGCCTGTCGTCCATGTGCTGCTCCATGACGCCGATCACATAGAGCAAATAGCACGCATTCTTCGTCAATAGCATCGCCACGAAAGACCTGTAAGGAACCGGCAGGCACAAGCCGGACAATTGCATTGATTCCCCTCTCGCCTTCACGCCCCTTCCCATCTAAAATCAGCGCATGCCAACGCCATTCACGCACCTCAAAATCGCGCAAGACTTGCTCGTCGACGACGCCTTGCCTGCGCTCTATCGTGACTTGCTGCTGCGGCAGCGTCCGGCCTTTCAACTAGGCAGTATCGTTGCCGACGCTCGCGTTGCCAGTGGCGATGGGCGCGAGGTCACGCATTTCTACTCCTATGGCCAGCCAATGATCGAACGTCCCTGGCGCTTGATGCTGCAGTTGCATCCGGAATTGCAATTGGTTCAGGGCGAAGCGCATCTGGCCTTCCTGGCCGGCTACGTGGCGCATTTAGCCACGGACGAAGCCTGGGCGCTGAAAATGGTGCGGCCGCAGTTTTGGGGCAGAGAGTGGAAGGGTGTGGAGCGGCGCGACAAATTCTTTGCCCTGCATTTGATCCTGACGGTATTGGACGAGCGCGACGAGCAGCTGCTGGAGGACTGGCAGGCAAGTTCGCTGCGCCGCTCAGAGCCGCAAAACTGGCTGCCTTTCATGTCCGACTCGATCTTGTGCCATTGGCGCGATCTGGTCGCTGGGCAGCTTGATCCGGCTGGCAGCAGCCTGACCCTGGAGATATTTGGCCAGCGCCTGAAAATGGATCCGGCACTTGTCCGCGCGGCGCTCGATGATCCGGCGGCCATGCGCAAGCGCCTTTGGCGCCATATCCCTCAATCGCTGTTTGCCGAGGTCGCGCGACTTTGTTATGTCTTCACGCGCGATCAGCTTGCCGTTTATCTAACCGAGACCATGCCGGCGCCGGCTTCCGCCGGAGCGGTCGTTAACGTTCTCCAAGAGTGACGCGTGACGAGGACGCCCGCCCCGGCCAAATCCTGTGTAGGTTATCAATCACCGAGGTCACAAAGTGTATCCCGAAGCGATGTTGCCAGGACCTCAAGCGGCTAGGTTCACAGCGATCATTTCATCGGATTGATTGAGCCTGGCTTGATTTGTTGATAGAATTATCAGACGACTGGCTTATCCGTAGGCAAGCCCGATGAAAGCGGCAGAAAAGCAGAAGATCGCCGCCAGCGAAAATGACCTGAGGAATAATCGTCTCGGTTTGATGAGCGCTGGGCAGATCGATATGCTTCAGACGCATATCGATCTGGTTCAAGCGCAATCTACCCAGGTTATCAAGCGCTGCATTTGGCTGGCGGTCTTGGTGACCATAGGCGTGGTGCTATTGTCCTTTGTGCGCGTTTTGCTGCTGCCGATCGCGCTGGCGACGGAATTGGTCATGGTTGGCATCATGATTTACCTGACCAGCAGCGTCAGCCGCTTCGCTCAACAACTGTCGTTTGACCGAGAATCAGAGGCCGTGCGCATCATTAAGGGGCGCACCAGTCGTTATGCCATGCGTACCCATCCCTTCTATAATACCTTGCGCGTCGAATTGGAGACGTACAAGCTGCTGGACGCGTCGCTCGCCCGGGAGTTCGCTACCGGTGAGCTGTACCAACTGTACGTCCTGCCGCATTCCGGCGTGGTCATCGCCGCGGAATTGATCGGCGAAAAAGGTTTCCGTTACCTGCATTAGACCGTTCTGGCTCACAGTGTCGCAAGATGCGAATGCTGCGCGCATTGCCATGGAAGCGCTCAATCCAGCCCCATTTCTCCAATTTGTCCAAATGGCGGATGACACCGGAATTGGATTTGAAACCCTGCGACGCGGCGATCTCGCCCAAGGTCGGCGGGAATCCTTGCTCTCCGGTATAACGACAGATGAATTCAAAAATACGTTTGCTGCGATTGTCACGGTATTTCATTTACGTTTCCTTTCGTGGACGTGACTTTATGCGGACCGCCATATTCTACCATAGAACAGAACCTATGTTCTAGTCTCAGTTAGTCTAATTGACAGCAGTTTTGGATGGGGGATAGCATCCGCATCGGAAGTCCTTGCAGTTCAGCCAAGCGCGGTACCATTTTTGCGGTTCCTAGTGTGTGATCTTTCCCCTTTTCGGGACTTGGCGATTTGCGGTAAACTTGCGGCACTAAGCATGTTTATGCAGGCGGAGAAGCGCATCGATGGCGAACACCTCTCGACAATGGTTTTATTCAACCCCCGAGGCACGTCCTTATTACATCGAAGAGCGCGTCAACCATAGCTTGTGGAATAACAGGCTGCAGAATGTTTTCATGAGTTGCACGCAGGCGGAGGCTCCGATCAAGATGGAAGGCAGCCTTGATGGGTTGCCGATGTTTTTTGAATTCGTGGCCGGGCAATATTTCACCCTGCGAATGGGCGAAGAGCGTAAAGAGGTCATCGGCACGATTCGGCAGATCCTGCTGGGCTTGAAGCCCATTTTCACGTATCAGGATACTGACGGCATGTTTGTGGTCGAGTGGCGTACTGACGGCGGCGATGCCCGATGGAAAGAAATCCAAGGCAATCCCGCGTTTCAAGGTTTGCGCCGGATGAAGCTCAACTAGCGCGGAATCTGCTTGGTACAGAGCCAGTTTGCTGCGAGAATCAAGGCGACCGAAGGGTCGCTTTTGTTGTCTGTTATCATGATGGGCAGCCGAAGAGCGCAACGAGCGGAAAAGCATGTTCCAGGATCGCCCCGTCGAGCCCGATTCGATTAGCCTTTTGTGGCGCGATCGCCTCACGGCAAGCGCAGCCCCCTCTCAGGCTTTTGGCCCACACGACGACCTGAGAATCCAGGTCATGGCGGAAGAGATAGCACCGTATCGCGCTTATTTGCCGGCAATTCGCGACATCCTTTCGACTCTGCTGACCGATATTGAGACCTTGGCATATCGCCATGAGATTCTCGACGACTGCCTCAATCAGCCGGATTTCAGGGCGGGACTGACCGAACTGCTGCCCAAGATCCGTGTTTTGGGCGAGACCGTGAGCGATATACGCGCGCGCCGTCACGAGCTGGCGTTGGTGCTTTCCCGCTTGACGGAACTGGAGAATTATGTGGAGTGCGCCGCCGAGCTGGATACCTTGCTGCAGCGCCATCTTCCTACGCTGAAGGCGCGCGCCTGGCACAAGCTGGCGGAGCAAACAACGCAGACAGTGCAAGATCCGCTCTTCCAGCAAATGGCAGCGGAATTGCCGGAATTGCGCGAGCGTATTCGCGAGATCGTTAGTGTCACCATCGGCATCAATGTGTCGCCGGACCTGCGACCGGTCGCCGCAACCTTGCTTTCAGTGAACCGCCGCCGCTTCAAGGGACCACGTTTCTTCCGCAAATTGTGGGGCAGCGAGGAAGAAGAGGAATTGCGTGGCATCGGTCCTCTGCATCAAGCGCCAGCAACGGGTAGCGACAGTATCATGGTGTCGCGCCGCGAGACTCTGGACCGTCTGGCAAGCAACAGCGTCTTTGGTGACCTGCGCAAAATCCTCGATGATGTGATCCGACCGATCAACCGCGCTCTGGCCACATATTCTCGAGTCAACAGCCGCATGCTACGCGCCATCGAAAGCGAGATTGCTTTTTATGTCGGCGCGGCGCAGATGATTGCAAAGCTGCGGGGTCAGGGCGTCGTCATGTGCAAACCGACGCTCTTGCCGGCCGAGGAACGCCGGCTGGATGTGCGGGGAATGGTCAATCTCGATCTCGCCCTGCGCCTCAGCCGGCAACATCGCGGGGAGGAGCTAGCTTCGCATATCGTGGGCAACGATGCGCGTTTCGATGACGAGGGCCGCATCCTCGTCTTGACGGGACCCAATCGTGGGGGCAAGACAACCTGGATGGGCGCCATCGGCTTGTTGCACGTGCTGGCACAGTCGGGTTTATATGTGCCGGCGGATGCGGCAGCGCTAAGCCCGGTCGACGCGATATATCTGCACTTTCCAGCCGAAGAGGATCCGGAGATGGAAAGCGGCCGCTTGGGCGAAGAAGCCAAACGGCTGCGCAATATTTTCAGTCGAGCTACCTCGCATAGTTTGATCCTGATGAATGAATCGCTTGCTAGCACCAGCGCCACTGAAAGTTACTTTCTGGCGCGCGATGTCTTGAGTTGTTTGCGGATTCTGGGCGCGCGCGCTGTCTTCGTCACGCATCTGCACGAATTGGCCGCCGACTGCCAAAGCATCAATGATGCGGTATCGGGCGAGAGCCGGGTGCAGAGCCTGATCTCGGAAGTCGAAGAGGGGGATTCTGGCGTACGCCGCACCTATCGTGTGTTTGCGGCGCCACCGCGCGGACAGAGTTATGCGCGGGAAATCGCCCGGCAGTATGGCATCGGCTTCGAGCAATTGCAGACATTGGTGGAAAAGCGACCGTCCCAATCTCGGTAGGGGCGACCCGCTGGGTCGCCCGCCATTACACGCTGGCTTGTCATGGGGCAGTTCCTTTGCCATAATGCCAGCAAGTACAGTTAAACGATGGAGCGGACCGCATGGCCAAGCGCAGGCGCAAAAAACCCAATATCTCTACAGCCGTGCTGGAGCAAGCGCGTCAGACCGCCACGGGCGAAGAACCTGCCGCGAGCGATGCCGACGCCACCGCGCAAGAAAGCGCGCCGGCTAGCGTAGTCGCCGGGCCCGTCACTGCCGAAGCCCCGCGTCGGCAGCGCCGCCGTCGTCGGGACCTGCAAGCTGTGCACCTGGAACGCCGCAAAGACGAAGGCACGCTTGATGCCGAGTATGTATCGGATTTGCTGGCGAACCCCACAAAAGAAGTCACTGAAGAAGAGCTGCGCGCCGACTACGGCTTCGTGATCAAGGACCTGCGAAACATGGGCATACTGGCGGCGGCGCTCTTTGTGGCGCTGGTTATCATCTCGCTAGTTGTACTGTGATGTGACGTACAGACTCTTGTTTTCGCTCGGAAGCGGTGGGTAATTCGATCGTCTCTGAACGCAAGGGATTGTCCTTGCCCGCTAATTATGACGAACTAGCGCCTTTTGGGACTTCCAGTTTTTTAGAATCAACCGCGTTGCGCTTAATGGCGAAATGGTTTGCCGCAATCACACGATGCTTTTGGCCCTCCGCCCGAGTGAGCAGCACCGTCTCCTAACTGAATGACCATTCGTTTGCAGGACAATAGAACATGGCATTAGACCCGTTGGCCGATATCCCGATCCCGGCAGAGATCGCGCGCTTGCCCAAAGCAGACATTCACATTCACGCCGAATGGTCACCGCGACTTGATCGTGTGCTGGCGAAGCGTCACGGCCGCCAACCCTATGATTGGCAGGGTTGGGCACATCGATTGATGACAAACGAAGCGCCGGGCGGCAATCGTTTACGACATCTCTCCAAGCCATTTCCAGAATTGTTCGAGGCTGACAAGCAGGCGGACAATTTCGTCGCGCGTATCGTTGACATTTTTGAGGAGTCAGCGGCCGATGGGTCTATTCTGGCAGAAATCCGTCCGGGTAAAGATATGGCGGAGCGACCGGAGTGCTTCGAACTGATAAAAGTGGCTGCGCACAAGGTGCAGGCACAGTACCCGCGTTTTCAAGCGGCCGCCATCCCATTCATATACCTCCAATGGGATGAGGACAAACTGGAACCCTTGATCAAACAGTATGAGCGTTGGGGAAAGGCCGGCTTGATCTTCGGCGCCGATCTGTTTAACCAACCCTATGATACCGAAGCTGATTGGACGCAGGCTTATCATATTGCAGACCGCCTGGCGTCAGCGGGATTGGGTATCACCGTGCACGTCGCCGAAATCTCCCCTGTCAATATTCCAGCAGTATTGAAGGTGCCGGGTCTCAGGCGATTAGGACATGCAACACACGCTGGTTATCATCCCCATCTGCTGGAACTGGTGGCCGATAGCGGTTTAACTGTCGAGGTTGCATTGAGTTGCAACGTGATCCTCGGCGCAGCTCCGTCGTATGAAGCTCATCCCATCCGCCAGTTCGTCGCGGCGGGCGTCCCGGTCACACTCTGTACCGATGATCCGGTGCAAATGTCGACGACTATTGGACGAGAATATGCGCTTGCTCATCACCTGGGCTTTGGCAAAGATGAATTGCTTGATTTCACGCGGAACGCGGCTCGGGTCGCCTTTGTTTCAGAAGAAACCCGACAGGATCTGATGTTACACCTGTATGCCGGATGAGTTTTTTGGCTAACTTCCGTGTTTGGCAAACCAGGGCAAACGCATCAGAATCACTGTGCGCCAATATGCGAATTATTGAAAAGATAAATCGACCACAGAGGCACAGAGACACAGAGAAAAGCATCTATGTGATAAAGATACAGTCGTATTTCTGCTATCAATGAGAGATCAGGGCTGATTCCTTTCGCCGTTGGTAGCAGATTTGGAGATGGTCGCACCTTGTAACGGTCTTAAGCTCGATGCCGCCGGTCAGTGTCTACGCGACCCTCGGTGTACTCGGTGCCCTCGGTGGTGAGATTTTGCACTGAATACAGACCCGCACTTATGATGCGATTGCCCTGCCGTGATTGGAAAGCCAAAAGCTGCTAGCTGTCAGGCGGTGTATAATGAGTATTCATGCGCTTCGAGACTGAGGTCTGCTTGGCATGTCCTGGTCAACATTGCAACAATCCGTACGACGGCTGTCAGGGCCGGTAAGTCATCTGGTAGCGTTTTACGCGACGCTTGTCGCGGTTTTTACGTTCATGCGCATCATGCGCATCAGTGGCTTTTGCTTGATCGACCTGGCGAATACCTTTGCGCCTTATTGGTACATGCCGCTGGCGCTGACCTTTCCGCTGTCGATCATCGTGACTCGTCAAGCGAACGCGCATTTGAGGCTGCAGAAGAAACCTGCCTGGGAACCGCGAAAGGCAAAACGTCCTGGTCGGGCATTACTGACGCAACTGCGCGATCGCTGGAGCGTACTGCTGCAAATCGTCCTGATATTCATCGGTTTGATCTGGTTTGCCTGGCCCGGACGCTACAAAGCAATTGAGCCCCCACAAGGCGAGACCTTCTCTGTTGTGACTTTCAACGTGCAAGGCGGCAATGCGGAACTGGAAACGGCGACCGACTGGCTGCTTAGCGCGGGCGCCGACGTGATCGTATTGCAAGAAACGGCCGAGGGATATGACCATCGCCTGGAACGGCTCTACGATGTCTATGCGCACGAGGATCATATTGAAGGCAATGTACGCATCTTCTCGCGCTACGCGATCCTCGAGCGGCAGATTCTGCCGATTGAAGACGATCCCGGGCGGCTGGCGCTGCGACTTGTGCTGGATCAGAACGGCCGCGAGCTGGCGGTTTACGCCGTGCATCTGGTGTTGCCGCAGTCGAATTGGCAGCCCTCGGCGAACTTGGTTCTTGACATGCTACTGCGCTACAACGAAAGCCGCCGCAACGCGCAGGCTCGTCGCCTGCAGGAAATCTTGCGCGACGAGAGCAAACCCTATCTGGTGGCGGGCGACTTCAACATGAGCGATAGCTCGCTGATTTATGACGAAATCGCCGCGCAGATGCAAGACGCCTGGCGGGAAGCGGGCACCGGCGCCGGGCGCACCTGGCCCGTAGCGGAAGCCATTGGTTTGCCGCGCATTGTCCACCCCTTCTTGCGCATCGATTATATTTGGCACAGTGACGGGCTGCGGACCGTAGCAGCGAGTATTGGCGGTCCAATCGGCTCCGACCACTTGCCGGTCAAAGCCGTCTTCGAGTGGAGATTAGATGAGTAGTGTATATTACTAAATTGTGATATTCTTGACATAAGATTGCAGTGGAAGTTCAATTTGTGACAAATTTGGGAAACGCGCGTTTGTTTATACGTTGCTTGGAAATTAACCGACACAATGCTTGGTCTATCGCCGCAATTGCAATGCTGCAATCTTATTATACAATCTTAACTATACAGTATGTTGAAAAAGCCGAAGACAGGAGCATGCGATGGCATCGGAGCAATCACTGGGACATGAAGGCAGAATTTCGGCATTAGAAGCGGCCTATCAGCACTTGGCGACAAAGGCGGATCTCGCTAATCTCCGTCTGGAAATCGAAAAAAGCATAAATGAACTTAGATCAGATGTGGACCGGCTGCGAAACGATATGACTGGATTGCAGACCGACCTAAATGGCCTAAAGGACAGCATCAAGATGTCTGTCGGCGTAACTGTTGTTGTCGTCGCGATCATCAACGTGATCGCGCTGATCATATTGCGCGGATAAGCGGATTCCCCTTTATCATTCCTTTCTGTATGAGAAACCCATGTTGCACAGCGGCCGGCGGAACTGTCGGCTCCGATCGCTTGCCGGTCAAAGTCGTGTTCGAGTGGTCATGAGCAGGCCTGTATAACTGGCGCCTGGTTATAAGCTGTTGACGTTCAGCAAACCCTTGCTGCTGCGGACTTTCAACAAGTTGCCATCCCATTTATACTGAAAACATGGATTCCACACTGCAATTTATCCCGGTCATGATCGTGGGTTTCGCGGCCGCCTTGTGCTTGACGCCCTTGACACGACAAATCGCTATGCGCTTGGGGGTGACCGCGGCACCCAGTGGACGCAATATCCATGCCCGTCACATGCCGCTGATGGGCGGCGCAGCCATCTATGTCTCCTTTGTACTTTCCATCCTCTTGTTCAGTCCACCGACCCATTTGAAAGAATTGGGCGCGATTGTCGCCGGCACAACCTTACTGGCCTGGATTGGCTATTTGGACGACCGCAAACATCTCAGCCCGCGCTTGCGTCTGATCGTAATGACGGGGGCGGCGCTGCTGGTCACGCTGGTGGGCGTGCAGATACGCCTCTTTGGCAACCAATGGATTGATATCCCGCTCACCTTGTTCTGGATCGTCGCGCTCATCAACGCTGTGAACTGGATCGACAACATGGACGGACTGGCGGCTGGCACGGCTGCAATCACCTCGGGGTTTTTCCTGCTCATAGCGGTGACGCAAGGGCAGATCCTGGTCAGCATGCTGGCGGCGGCGATCTTCGGCAGCGCCATCGGCTTCTTGACCTATAACTTCAATCCCTCAAGCACTTTCATGGGCGATATGGGCGCTTACACATTGGGATTCGTATTAGCGATTCTTGCCATTAAGCTGAAATTCGCGGACCAGTCTCTCAATGTGACCTGGATGGTGCCTGTACTCGTGCTGGCATTGCCCATCGTCGATATCAATCTGGCGATATTCACGCGCCTGATGGAAGGGCGACCCTTAATGCTGGGAGGCAAGGATCATATCTCGCATCGACTGCTGAGCATTGGTTTTTCGCAGAGGAAGGCCTTGATGCTGCTTTACGTCTTTTCTCTGATCTTCGGTGGCATCGCCGTGGCCGTCAGTCAATTCCCAGAGCGACAAGCTCTACAGGTTGGGACGCTCGCATTGGCGCTGCTTGCGCTGATCTTCGTCGCGCTGGTAATCTTGCGCCGGCGCACTCAATCGCTGGAAAAGGAAGCCATCGATACGAATTGAGACTGGAAACACAGGATCACCGCCCGCGTTTCCGGGGAAGAGAGCCCCTCAATTTTGTCGTGCCCCGGATAAATCCCGTCTGCATTTTTTATTGAAATCTGCGATAATGCGCCTCATGTTCAACCGCGCTGTCTTGCATTAAGTGTGACCAATGACGCGAATTGCTGTCTCCGAAAACATGCTGGTCGACTATGGCGAAGACCGCTGGCGCTTGATCCAGCTCGACGAAGAAGCCGCGCCGACCTTGTTGGTCGAGGTCAAGGCGGGCAAGAGCTTCCGCTATGACGATGAATTTGGCATAACGCGCGCCTTACCGCCACTTGGTGAAATCGCTTCACGGGACATCGGCGAGGTGGTGTTGGGCTGGTCGGAAGAAGAAGCTGCCTGGCAGTTGGGCATGACGCTCTCGCCCGATTTGTCCTTCTCGCGCTCCAGTCGCTGGTTTGAAGTGCTGCGCATCGACGATCCTGATCAGTCGCACAGCGAGCGGACTGTAGAGCATATCGGCTTGGCTTTGGCGGATGTTTTGGGCAAACCCTTTGTGGCTTCAACGCCGTCGGATGCCATGGCAGAGCCGGAACCGATTCCCTTGATTGATCTTCCCCTGGACCTGGGCATATGGAGCTTGGATGGGCCAGTTCAGGCGGACGAAAGCGAGTTGCAGTTTGCGCGCGACCGCGGTTGGATTCACTCCAGGTACCGTCAAATCGCTTGGTACGGCCTGTTGGCAGCCTTCTATGCCTGGGTATCGATCGCCTCGTTAAGCCATCAACTGGCGTTGCCCAACGCCGGGACCCTGATTCCCGATCCCAGCCTCTTACCTTACATGGGAATTGGCGTGGCTCTGCTGCTGCTATTGATGATCGCTATGCAAATCAAGCAGATCATGCAAGAGCCGGATACCCTGGTGATCAGCGCTGGCAAGCAGAACATCAGCGCCCTGCGAGTCGATGATTTGCGCTGGCAGGTCGACGCCGGGCAAGTTCAATCGGTGTACGCCAGCGAACTGGTTAAGAAACGCGGACGCCGGCCAATGGTCTTTCATGGCGAGATTAACCTGCAACTGATTGATGGAAGTTTTCAGCGATTGTTGGTCGAGGACGACAAACGCACCGACGCGCTGCTGCCCGGTTGCGATGCCGAATTAGAGAAGAATCGCCCTATCGGTGTCAACCTATTGGAACCTGAGGCTGTCTCGACCGCTCTGCAAGCCGCCGCAGTGCACGTTGCCGTTTGCCTGGGCGACTTGCCAGTCTGGTACGACCGCCGCTTCAAATAGAGCCGCCAGCCTCAAGTACTTGATATCCTCATGATTGCGTCAATAGTTCAAGATTCGGCTCAGTTGCGCACTCGGGAAATCCCTCCGTGTCGCTTTTGGCGCTCTTCGCTTGAAATCCGGCGCCTAGTTCGATAGGC
>CBDFLK010000004.1:0-19598 GCA_965249085.1 Phototrophicaceae bacterium
GGTTCCAGTCCTTGTCCTAGCTGTAGAGTTCCACCGGTTGATTGAATCCGCCGGATTGATACTGCTTGTAGCGCATGCGGATCTGGCCGTCGCTGCCACTGATGTCGACGCCGCCAACGCCTTTTCCCCAAGCCATGTGGATTACGGCGTAGCCTTTCGGAAAGGCGATCTGCACCAGAGCCAGATCTTCGATCACCGGCTGCCGATGGGCATATTCAGGCGCGTCTACAAAGGCCATCACCTGCTGCGCCTGCTCTCCCATTAACCACTCCGCCAGATAGACCGCGTGAATCATGTCCACCAAGACGCCGCCGCCGCCCGCCATGGTATGTCGCCAATCGGCTTGAAACTCGGCCGCGCCGGGATAATCGATCACGCCAAGGAAGTGCAGCGTGGCGACGCGTATATCGCCCACCAAGCCATTGCTGAGCATCCGCTTGATTTGCCGGAATTCCGGCAAGAAATGGTAGTTATGCACCAACGCCATCTTGACCCCGGCCGATTCAGCCGCGTCCATCAATTCATCGGCGACAGCAGGCGCCTTGCTGATCGGCTTTTCGCTGAGCACGTGCATCCCCGCGGCGAAGGCATCCAGCACAATCAGCCGGCGAAACTGCTGCGGCACGGTAATCACCACGGCATCGATCTCGTTGATTGCCAGCAGGTCCTTGTAGTCAGCGTAGAGTTGATCGTCGCGCAGATTGAACCAAGCCTTGCCGATCTCCCGCCGGCGCCGGCGTGATGTCGGCGAGCGCAATCAGTTGAACATCGGGCAGCTCGTTTATGGCGGGGCGATGGCCGTATTGCACGACGTTTCCGCAACCAATCAGGCCGATGTTGAGAGGTTTGGGCATGTTGCTCCCTTAGGACAATTACCAGTTCCTTAAGCCGAGAAGTTTCTCGCCCAATGGCGTAAGTTTTGCGGTTGTGCCATGGTCTATCTCCCATTGACGCGGATCGCCCGGGAACGCCTTGTGTTTGGGCGGTTTTCGTTCTTTCCACAATCTGACGCGCTCCTGACGCAACGCTTCGTCATCTTCTCGCGCCGGGAACATGGTTATGTATTGAGCAAGTCGCGGACGCGCCGAATTATTGCGCCCGGTACCATGCGGCAGCAGACTGTGCCAAATGACAAGGTCGCCGGAATTCATTGCCACGGATGTCAGTTCAAGACCGGCCATGTCAGGTATCCGGGGATCGCGGTCTGATGGCTGCCTCTCAACCCATTGCTCAAACCGCCGATGAAATCCGGGAACGACCTGCAGACCTCCGCCTTCTTTCGGAACATGAACCAATGCCAGTACACCTTGCACCTGCAAAGGAATCGGCTGCTGCGATGTATCAATGTCCCAATGAACAAATCCCTGGAAATCCCAATCGGCCCGTGCCGGCGGGTTAAGATTGACGCGATCTATTGATACCCAGAGCTTTTCCGACTGCCAAATGTCGGCAAATGCCCCATAAACACGCGGATGCTGCCGGTTATCCCAGAGCGATTGGTGTTGGTACAGTTCCGCCATCCCGGATTCTTTTAGTCTTGGCAAAGCGTCATCGCCGTTTCTCGAGCGATACCATGTTTCGGGGTCATCGCGATCCATCTCCATGAACTCCCATATGATATCGATCACCGCGTCCACGTTTCTCTGTGGAACCGCATTGCGCACGATGACGTATCCGTTTTCACTCCAGAATGCCAAATCCTCTTGTGTCAAAACACGCATAACGCATACTCCCGCTTACATCGCAGACATGTGTCCAGAGCAGACCCAAAACGGTCGGCAGAAGGCGAGCGACCTGGTAGGTCGCCCCCACAATTGCATGACTTTCCTGTCCATTACATATTTACTGATAATAGCTTTCGCGCTTCTTATAGTCCTCATACGCCTCGCGCGCGGACTGCACCGATTCGCTTTCACTGACCTCGGCCACGGGCACGTCCCACCAGGATTCATAACCCGCCACGCGCTGACGGCGGTCCGTTTCCGTAACAATGCAGACCGGACGACCCTTGATCGTCTTCGCCTCTTCTATAGCTCGGGAGAATTCTTCGCGATCGGCAGCGCGAATGACGTGCGCGCCCAGGCTTTCGCAGTTTTTGGCGAAGTCGATGGGCAGTGTCTCGCCGTCCAGATGTCCGGATTCAGTGCGGTAGCGATACTTGGTGCCGAAGCCGTCACTGCCGACGCTCTTGGACAAGCCGCCGATGCTGGCGTGACCGTGGTTATCAACCACGACGATATTGACCTTGATGCCTTCCTGCACCATAGTGACGATCTCGCTGTGCATCATCAGGAAGGAGCCGTCGCCGACCATGACCCAGACCTCGCGCTCGGGATCCGCCATTTTTACGCCCATGCCGCCGGCGATCTCGTAGCCCATGGTCGAATATCCGTATTCTATGTGAAAACCCTTGCGGTCCCGCGTGCGCCAGAGTTTGTGCAGGTCGCCGGGCATACTGCCGGCCGCGCAGAGCACGGTATCGCCCGGCGCCGATAGCGAATTGACCATACCGATGACCTCGCCCTGGCTCAACATCGGTTCGTGTTCCAGGTGGTAGATGCGATGGACCTCGGCATCCCAAGCTTGGTTGTAGGCGTTTACCCGTTCTTGATAAGCCGCGTCTGTCGTATAGCCGCCCAGCAG
This sequence comes from Phototrophicaceae bacterium, assembly GCA_965249085.1. Lineage (GTDB taxonomy): Bacteria > Chloroflexota > Anaerolineae > Aggregatilineales > Phototrophicaceae > UBA6055. Next base: position 2,644 of record CBDFLK010000004.1, read on the forward strand.
ATCCAGCAGCTCGGCCAGCGTCACTTTGGCATCGCCAACCAGGGGCAGCGCATTATGCTTGTAAGCGTCAAATTCAGCGACATTGATGTTGATGAAGCGCACATTGCCGTTCGAGAAAGCCGTCTTGGACGCGCTGGTGAAATCGCCGTAGCGCGTGCCGATGCCGATGACCAGATCGGTCTCGCGCGCCAGCAGATTAGCGCCCTCGGCGCCGGTCACGCCGATAGCGCCCAAATTGAGCGGATTATCGTATTTCAGGGCGCCCTTGCCCGCATGCGTTTCACAGACCGGGATGCCAACCTGCGCCGCCAGCCGCTCCAGTTCGCCGTAAGCGTCACTGTAGTGGACGCCGCCGCCGGCGATGATGACCGGCTGCGAACTGGCGCGGATCCATTCGGCAGCGCGTTTCAAAGCCGCGCTATCCGGTCGATTGCGCGGGATTTGCCAAATGCGCTTTTCGAACAAAGCGCTGGGATAATCGAAGGCTTCGGCTTGCACATCCTGCGGCAGCGCCAGTGTGACCGCGCCGGTATCGGCGGGCGAGGTCAAGACGCGCATGGCTTCCGGCAGCGCGGTGATCAGTTGCTCGGGACGGTAGATGCGATCCCAGTAACGCGAGACCGGCTTGAAACAATCGTTGACGCTGATGTCCTGCGTATGCTCGTTTTCGACTTGTTGCAAAACGGGCGCTTGAATGCGCTCGGCGAAGATATCACCCGCCAGTAGCAATACCGGGATGCGATTGACCGTGGCCACCGCCGCGCCCGTGATCATATTGGAAGCGCCCGGTCCGATGGACGAGGCGCAGGCGAAGGCCGCCAGACGGTTTTTGTGCTTGGCATAGGCGACCGCGGCCAGGACTTGCGCCTGTTCGTTGCGGCTCTGGTAGTAGCGGAAGTCGGGCGCGTATTGTTCCAGGGCTTGTCCCAGGCCGGCCACGTTGCCGTGGCCGAAGATGCCCCACATGCCGGCGAAGAAGGGATTTTCGACGCCGTCGCGGGAGACGTGCTGGCGGGAGAGGTATCTAATGAGGGCTTGCGCCATGGTGAGTCTTTGGGTTGTCATATCTTATTATTCCATTGCTAAACCTGTTCGGATTATGTAGAAAGGCAAATTGGCCGCCTCCCAAGCGCGGATACGAGCGTACAGCTTTGTAACCGCAAAATGCGCAAATTCAAATGCCATTCGCAGAGCCCGGAATAATTCGTTGCCAGTCGTCTGATTACGCGCTTTCTGCGATATGTCGCGTTCGAAAACCGCCTTGAAATGCCTCGGAAGCAGGAATGCAAGCAACGATATTGCGTCCTTCCCTCGACAAAGCATTGCGTCTAGCGAGATCTCGGTTTTCAAAGTTTCTACCTGGCTCACTAACTCCGGCGCAGTTACGGCGTGGGATTCGCCTAGCAGTGTCTCGACTACATCGTCAACATTGAAACGAGGCGTCCCCTCGTTAACATATCTGTCGAAGTTGTCCGCAACCCTCCGCAGCATGAGATTGTATTCGCGGTGTCGGAAATCTAGCAGGCGGAAGTAGCCGAATTCGCCAGCGAGGCGCAGCGCCTCTGCTCTCAGCGAATCCGCGAGTTGGTGGATTTTGTCCGTCTTTTCAGAGACAAAGGTATGGCGTATCACCTTTTCGAGAGCAGGTGTGGTTAGCAACATCAATTCCATGTCTGGCGAGTCATCAAATAATAGGTTGTCTACATTGAGCAAGTTGGACTGTTCGACGAGCCAGTAGTCGGGGTCGACGATGGCGGCCACACCTTTCATCGTTGTCATTGTATTTGTGATATCGAGAGCCTTGATGGCTTTTTCTTTGTTGCCAGTTGGTATGAGTCTGCAGCGATCGTCTATATACTCCGTCCACAGCGCCTCGTCGGTCTGCCCTTCAACAAGCAACAAAGAATGCCGCGGGTATCTACCGCGAAACATTCGAAGCTTTGTGACAATGTCCTCAGGCGTATTCGGCAACATCATCGCTGTAGTCAACTTCTGGATTATGCAAGTCAACCATCCAGTCCCATTTGTCATGGACAATTTGCGGCGAATGAGTCGCAATCAAGACATCAAAGTCGCATTCATCTATGATGCGTTTCAAGTCGCTGAGGAACTCGTGCTGCCAAGTCACATGTAGCGACAGTTCAGGTTCATCTATCAAAACGAGTGAGTTTGGTGGTATGTCAAACAAAAGCTTGGAGAAGAGAACAAGCTGGTGCTGCTCGCCAGATGATAAATTTGCTACCGGTATTAACTCTCCATTGTCTACCTGAATCAACAGTCCACTCTCTGCATCCGTGAAAACTCTTTTGAAGCTGAAATGCCTATTGAGTAATTCCACCAACATTGTCAAGCGATTTCCCATGTGGTCGATCTCGGTGTCGCGTTCTTCAACATTTTCGAGCATTGACTGTGCGTACTCTAACTGCTCTTGAATCTTCGAGTGGTCAAGGCTTTGGACAAGTTCCTCATTCCTCAGCAGATTTCCAAGGTCGTTGTGTATCGCTTCAATCTCTCCAAACTGTGCTTCTGTCAACTTCCTCGCTCCACGAACGTTGTGAACAAGACCAGCCGTCTTGGCCGCATATTCTTCTACTGCCAAACCTTGAGCGCGCGTATCGTTGAGCCTATTGAGAGGTTTCGAATCCGGCTCTATGGCAACTTCAGTTTGTAATCGCTGCGTCTTAATGAGTTCCACATTTATGTTGCGCTTAATCTGGCTTAGCCAATCAGGATCACCGTCGGTATGTTCGAGCAGATTCATGGTGTAAGAGCCGGTCACGTTCGTGAACGACAACTCAAGTGCATCGTGCTCTTGACTGAGAACGACATACTCATGATGATCAAAGTAAACGCGAAACTCTTCAAATGGCAATTCTCGAAATACTCGATAACTAGCATTGAAAAGACCGTTGAGCATCGTCAGTAAGATGGTTTTCCCGAATCCGTTGGGCCCATGAACGATTGTGATGCGCGAATCCAAGTTCAGAGGAATCTCATGGTCGAAAATCCCGAACAGCTTCTTTACGCTTACCTTTGTTATTCGCATAAATTGTAGACCTCCACGGCTTGCCCCAACTCCATTATACCGAACTACCCCTCCATGCCATGATGCACAATCGGCAGCCTCGGATCCAAGAATGTCCAGGTCCCCTGCACCCAGGCGTAGGCCGGATCGTCACTGTTCGCCAGCGACTGCGCGCTACCCGCCAGAAAGTTCAAATAATAGGTCGTATACCCGTGCGCGCTGACCACCGGATGATAGCCTTCCGGGACCAGCACGCTATCGTGATTCTGCGCCATCATCACGCCATCGATGCTGCGGTCGTCATTGTAGACGCGCTGATAAGCGTAGCCGCCGGGATGATCGATCTTGTAAAAGTAGATCTCTTCCAGGTCGGCTTCCAGCAGATTGCCCTGCGCGTCTTCCACATGCACATCGTGCTTATGCGGCGGATAGCTCGACCAGTTGCCCGCGGGCGTATAAACCTCGACCGCCACGATGCGATGGCAATTGAAGCCGGGCGGCAAGATGCCGTTGATCTGCCGCGAGGCGTTGCCGCCGCCGCGCAACTCGATGGCGCTCATTTCCGGCGTGACCAACTGCGTGGGAAAATCTTGATCGGTCGGCACCCAGCAGGAGGCGAATTCCAGCGTATCGCTGCGCGCGGTGATCTCGAATTGCTTGCCCCGCGAGATATACAAGGCGTAGGGCATGCCGCTGAAGACATCGGGACGCCGGCCCACGTTCTTGAAATCGCCATCGCTGGTGCTAATATCGCAGACGCCGCCCAGGATCACCGTGGCGTTTTCGTGCGCGCGCGTCTCGACGCTGAAGCTCTCGCCCCGGCGCAGGCGCATCGCTGCCATGTTGAGGTAATCCCAGCCCGCTTGCCCGGCGCTGACCTCGGCGAAAATCCCGGAATCGCCCGTGTCCTTAGACTTGACCAGCATGGTTTCTGAGGTGTATTTCATTTTGCTTGCTCTCCTTTTTTAACAAACCCCCTTGCTCGTACCAAGGATAAGGCTTGTTATTTTATGTGAGCGCGGCATACCTTATCGCTGCCGCCGTGCGGCTGACTGAGAAACCGAGCGCCATTCTTGCGGATTCACCCGCGAATGCGCTCGACGTAAGCCCGTATGTCTTCAACATGATCGGCGTAGTGCCCGAAAGTATTGCCCACCAGAAAATACAAGATCGGCATATCGCGGATATTGCAGACCTCCGGATCATTGATCTGCTCGTCATCGAGGCGCCGCAGCAACCCTTCCAGCGGCGCGAAGCTCGAGTTGAAGGCATCGAGCACCGCGTCCAGCGGCAGGTCTTGATTATCGTCATAGATACGCGCGTTTAGCTCTTCGGTGGTCTCGGTCCGGGTAAAATGCTCGCCGCTGAGCGCGCGCGATACCCAGTTCACCATGGCGCCTTCCCACCAGGTGATATGGGCGATCACATCCTTGACCGACCAGTTCGTTTGTGGACCCGGGCGCTGCATCATCTGCGTCTCGTTCAAGCCCTGCCAAAGCGCCGCCAGTTCCGCGCGCTCTCGCCTTGCCCGTTCCAGCAGATCATCCGCCGTCATAAAAGTGATGAATTCTTTGCGTCCGTTTTCGCTCATATCGTTTCGCTGTCCATTGTGAAGCCGTAGTCAAAGTCGCGGCCGGAATGGTGAAAACTGGTCATTTGCGGATTCGGTTCAATCTTATAAGCCATTTCTGTAGTTCCAATATAACAATGCCTAGAAAATTCATTTGTGGCGATGGTTCCGGTTCTAATTGCAATCCCGGCAATAGCGCTCCCCTTCCCTGATGCCTCGGGATACATCCCCCGTGAGGCGGGGGACCGAGGGGGCACTGGGCCGGGGGATGGGGTAGAATCCCGCAGATCACGCTTTTGCGCCACAAAAATGGAATCATATCGGTGGCCTCGGTGCTTCATCAGAATGTATTGAGCTCGCATCCTGTCACCCGAATCAATCCAGTCCGCCGAAGGGCGCGACAAAGGCTTCGACCTCGGGCATGCTGGGCATGAAGTTGGCGCAGCCGTGCTCGGTGACAACGATGGCGCCACAGGCATTGCCCAGCCGCGCCGATTTGTACCAGCTCCAGCCCTTGACCAAACCGTAAATGAATCCGCCGCCAAAGGCATCGCCCGCGCCCAGGATATTTGTCACTTCTACTGGAAAGCCAGGCGCATCGATGATCTCGCCATCGCGCAGATGAATGCGCGCGCCTTCCGGTCCGATCTTTTCCAGCACCGCTTCCGGTCCCAGGCGGAGCATGAACTTGATGGCGGAGCGGGTATCTCCCTCGACTTTGGTATCGGAGACCTGCGAGTGTGTCAGTTCCATCTGCGATTCGTCGCGGAGCATGGCGGCGTTGATCTCATCCTCGGTGCCAATCACGACATCGACAGAACGCAATACGCTGCGCGCCACCACCCCAAAGGCGCGCACATCATGCCATTGATCAGGACGAAAATCGACATCAAAGACTACCTTTGCGCCGGCAGCCCGCGCCATTTCCGCCGCGAACATAGTCGCGCTACGGCTCGGTTCCAGGCTTAGATTGGTGCCGGCAAATTGAAAGACCCGGCAATCGCGGATGGGCGCCGCCAGCACATCGTCGATAGTCAGGTTGATATCTGCGCAGTTATCGCGATAGAAGACCAGCGGGAATTTGTCCGGCGGTTCGATGCCCAGCACCACCGCCGACGTGCGATGTTCCGGTTTGCGCGGGATGAAGCGCGTTTCCACGCCCTCGTTCTTAACGAAGTGCAAGATGAAATCGCCGACCGGATCGTCGCCGATGGCGGTCAGCAAGGCGGTCTTAAGCCCCAGCCGTACCCCGCCGACGCTGATATTGGTCGGCGAGCCGCCGACGTAAGCCGCAAAACTATCGATCTCGACAAAAGGCCTGCCGATGTCATTGGAATAGAGGTCAATGGAACTGCGTCCCATGTGCAGGGAATCGTAAGTCTTGCTCATGCGCCCTCCCTGGCGAACTCGCTTAGTTTCACCGGACGATTCTCTTGCAGCGAGCGCAGGCCCGCCATCGCCATCAGCACCGGCGCGCGTCCGTCGGCGCCGCTGACCGGCACATCCGAATCGTTTTCGATGGCATCAACAAAGGCGATCATCTCCGCAACATAACTTTCAAAATAGCGCTCCACAAAAAAGTGCATAATCAGATCGCGCCGTACGCTGTTGGCGTCGCTAATTGTCACCTGATTGGGATGGACATTGCCCGTGCGCGCTTCGCCTCCGCTGCCAAAAACTTCCACCCGCTGATCATAACCGAATACCGCTTGCCGGCTGTTTTCAATTGTGCCGATCGCGCCATTCTCGAAGCGCAGCATCACCTTGGCCGTATCGACATCGCCCGCTTCACCGATCGCAGGGTCAACCATGACATCGGCCATGGCATACATTTCTTCGACATCGCCCAGCAGATAACGACATAAATCGAAGTCGTGGATCATCATATCCATCATCAAGCCACCGGACACCTTGATATAGTCAATCGGCGGGGGCGAGGGATCGCGGCTGATTATCGACAGCGTTTGAGGCTGTCCGATTTCGCCGCTTTTAATCGCTTGCTTGACCCGCACATGGCCCGAGTCAAAGCGTCGGTTGAAACCGACCTGCAGCTTGACACCGCAGGCGTCAACTGCGCGCAGCGCTTTGTCGATTGCGGCCAGATCGTGGTCGATGGGTTTTTCGCAGAAAACGTGCTTTCCAGCCTGCGCGGCTTCGATTATGTATTGCACATGAGTATCGGTCGACGAGCATATCACGATAGCATCAATATCACTGCTGCCGATCAACTCGCTGGCATCGGTTGTGTAATCGGGAATACGAGACGCTTCCGCCGCCGATTTGGCGGACTCGCTGAAGATATCGGCAATTGCCAGCAGCTTGGCATTTGCTACACGCGTTGTCATGATATTGGCATGGAGGCGACCGACGCGCCCGGCGCCGATGATGCCTATTCTCACTTTCATACATGACTCCAGACAAAATGTAAAAGAAATCAAGGCTTGTTCCGGACTATGATAGTTCATTCCAGGCGAATTTTACACAGCCTGGCGACGAGCTCGTCGCTTGACCAACCTGGGATAACATCGGCGCTCCAGACGGATCAACTGCCCTGACGGTCATTTCGCCACGTTTGCCGTTGACCAAACCTCCAGCTTGTTGAAGAAGCCCCAATTCAGCAGACGATTCAGTTTTAGCTTGCAACAATCTAGCCCGCCCTGCGTATTTGCTAAAGATCATTTGCAATCCGATTGCTCTATCACGTTAGGTGACCGCGATGACTTTCTTCAGTTCCAAGCGCGAGCGTCGGCTCTGGTCAGCGCTTGTCATCGTCCTGATAGCGATATACGCCACCTTGGCGCATGTCCCGGCGATAGCCGCGATACTTCGTGAGCGTAACGAACTCACAGGTTCAATGTTCGTCGGTCTCCTTGTGGCAATGGTGGTGAACACAGTGCTTTTTATTAGAAAGCGACCGGGTCGCGCCGAGATTGCGGTATGGGTGGGCATCCTGATGGTTTATCTGACGGCCTGGCTCAGAATTGGGATCGCTAGTCCCGAGGAGCGTACGCACCTGTTTGAGTATAGCTTGGTGGCTGCGCTGGTTCACGAAGCGCTGCTGGAGCGTCGAGAAAATGGTCGTCGCGTTCCGCTGCCCGCCATCCTCGCCTTGGTCATTTCTATAGCCCTTGGCTGGATCGATGAGGGCATCCAATCACTGTTGCCCAACCGCGTCTATGACAACATTGATGTGCTTTTCAACGCTCTGGCTGCCACAATAATAATTGGCGCGAGATGGAGTTTGGCGTTTGTGCGGCGCAAAGTGCAAGCAAGGTGGGGCAGCGCCTAGGGATTCGTCGTTGCGGCAACTAACAATTGAACATCCGGTCGGATTGTTGTCCCCAGGAAACAGCAAGCCGAGACACGGAATAACGGCATCATAATGGTCAATCTGTATTGCAAAAGAAGGATTCTTCCAATTTAATCAGTTAGCGCAAGGGTGTCGAAGGAGTTCCTTCGTGCGGACGACCGAAAAGCAAAGCAGACGACGGGACAAGATATGCATTGTCCATTGAGCAATTTCGGCAGCGAATTCGACCCGCTCGATCTGAGCGATCCCTTTCCCTTGCTGGCGCATGCGCGGCGCGAGCAGCCCGTTTTCTACAGTCCCGCCATCGATTACTGGGTCGTTACACGCTACGACGATGTCAAAGCGATCTTCCGCGATCACGACTGCTACACCGCCGCCAACACGATCACGCCCATCGTCCCGATTTCTGAGACTGTGACGCGAATGCTAGCAGAGGGTAACTACAGCCCGGAACCCGTTCTCTCCAACAATGTGCCGCCCAGCCATACTCGCATCCGCGCTTTGGTTAATCGGCTATTCACACCGCGCCGCATGAAGAGCCTCGCGCCCGCCATCCGGGCAATTGCCGAACGGGCTATTGACCACATCAGCGAGCCCAAGCCGGTCGATATCGTCGCCGAACTCACCTTTGAATATCCCGCTTATGTCCTGTTCCACGTTTTGGGCGTGCCCGATGCCGATGTGCCGCAAGTGAAGGCTTGGGCGGGCAACCGCATCAAACTCTATTACGGCAGGCCCTCTGCCGATGAGCAGACCGAGATGACGCAGCGCCTGATACCGTTCTGGCATTATGTCGTCGACCTGGTTCGGGGCAAGGTGGAGCGCCCGGCCGACGATCTGACCAGCGATCTGATCCGTATGCGTGACGGCGATGATCAGATCCTGACAATCAACGAAATCGCCAGTTGCATGATCACATTGCTGGTCGCCGGTCACGAGACCACCACGGCGCAAATCAACAACGCGCTCCTTCATTGTTTATCGCAGCGCGAACTGTGGCAAACGCTTTGTGACCAACCGGAGACGATCTCGCCATTCCTCGAAGAGATGATGCGCTACGATCCATCGGTTTGCACTTGGCGGCGCCTTACAGCGAGAGACAGCGTCTTCAACGGCGTCGAGATTCCCGCGGGCGCCAATCTGCTCTTGATGCTCAATTCCGCCAATCGCGATGAGAAAACCTTTCCCGAGCCGGACGCGGTCATCCCCGCGCGCGACAATCTGAAAGATCACCTTGCCTTCGGTTATGGCATCCACTATTGCGTCGGCGCGCCGCTGGCGAGGCTGGAAATGGCCATCCTGCTGGAAGCGCTGACACGCAAGCTGCCCGATTTGCGCCTTCTGCCCGACCAGAACATCGAATACACCCGCAATATTTCCTTTCGCGGTCCAGTTTCCTTGCACGTGACCTGGTGATTTTGGATCTCAGAATCTTTCATAGTCTCATTGGTAGCAGGAATACGACTGTACCTTTATCACATAGATGCTTTTCTCTGTGTCTCTGTGCCTCTTTTTTAGTTAACCTACCTGCTCAGTCGAGCAGAAGGCTTGTTATTTTGTGTAAGCGCGGCAGACCTTTTCGCTGCCGCCGAGCGGCTGTGGTCGATTTATCTTTATAATAATTCGCATATTCGTGGACAGAGATTTTGATGCGATTGCCTTGCGCCTGCCCCCTGCCGCAATTCCACAGCCGCGTTTCAGGCGGTATAATTAGCCGCATTTAAAGTCGAGGAAGAGCGATGACGGCGGCGAAGGACACTCCGCTTTTTGCCGAGTTTGAAAAGGTGTCGCGTGATGCTTGGGTCGCGGCAATAGAAAAGTCGTTGCGTGGGCGGTCCCTGGATTCGTTGACCAAGCGGACTTATGAAGGCATCAATCAGTCTCCTATTGCGACTGTCGACGACCTCGATGGCATTGCCGATTGCGGCAATCTTCCGGGTCAATATCCCTACCTGCGCGGGACGCGAGCTGCCGGTTATCTTGCAAGACCCTGGCTCATAGCGCAGGAACTTGATCTGCCCGACCCGCAGGCTTTCAATAGCGCGTTGCAAGATGCCTTGGCCAACGGCCAGACAGCCATCGTCCTCGGCGCGAATCCGCGAATCGCGACTGTTGCCGATCTTCAAACGGCACTAGCCAAAATCGACCTGGGTCAAGTGCCGCTTTTCCTCGCTGACGATGCCCGCGCCCTGAACACCTATCAGTTACTTTGCGCAGGAGTCGAGGCGGGTACACTCGCGCAACTCAGCGGATGTATCGGCTATGATCCGCTGCACAATCTGGCGCAAGAGGGCTTCGTGCCAAGTGACACACTCGAGCGGATGGTCGGGCACCTGCGCGAAGTAAACGAGCGATCACCGCAGCTCGGTTGCATTGCTGTGCGCACCGACGCCTATCATGACGCCGGCGCCAACGCCGTACAGGAGTTGGCGATCGCATTGTCGACCGGGGCTGTCTATCTGCGGGAGATGACGACCCGTGGCCTGGACGTCAATCAGGTCGCCGGGAGAATACACTTTTTCTTGAGCATCGGTGAAAATTTCTTCATGGAAGTCGCGAAACTGCGCGCGATAAGGATGATGTGGTCGCAAGTGGTTCGCGCCTTTGGCGGCGACGCCGAGGTGCAAAAGATTCACCTTCATGCCCGATGCGCGAGCCGAAACAAGACCCTGCTAGATCCGCACAGCAACATATTGCGCGCGACCAGCGAAGCGCTGGCGGCCGCCATCGCTAGCGTAAACAGCATTACTGTACCGCCCTTCGACTCGCCGCTAGGCGAATCGGACCTGTTTTCACGGCGGATCGCGCGAAACCTGCAGTTGATCCTGCAAGATGAATTGCGCTTTACCAAGCTAATTGACCCGGCTGGCGGCTCCTGGCACATCGAAAAGCTGACCGACCAATTGGCTCAAGCCGCCTGGAAGATGTTCCAGGACCTTGAAGCGACGGGCGGGCTGCTCGCGGCCTTAAAAGAGGGGCAGATTCAAGCGGGTATCGAGGCGGTTGCCCAGCAGCGAAGGCGCGACCTGGCACAGCGAAAAACGGTCCTCGTCGGCAGCAATAAGTATCCCAATCTCGACGATCGCCCTGCCATCCGGAAGGCGCCACCAAAATCTCAGGATAATCCTAATGAAGACGTCTACTTGACCGTCAAAGCGCTGTCACCTCTGCGCCTCGCCGACGACTATGTGGAGCTACGGCGACGTGCTGAAGAGTATCGTCGAGTCCATGGCGCAGCGCCAACCGTGCTTGTTTTGGGAATCGGTCCCGAGAGCGTCGCCAGAGCCAAGATGAACTTCGTATTCAGCGTCTATGAGCTGGGTGGTTTCGAATGTATCGGCGGCGCTGGAAACCATAGCGTCAAAAGCGCGCTTGAAGCGGCATTGTCAAGCCGGGCACGGGCTTGTGTTGTCTGCGGAATCGTTGACGAGACCGAGGACATGAAATTACTGGTCAAAGAACTCAAAGCTGGGAAACCGGAAATGGTCATTGTGGTTGCAACTGATCTCGACAGTCAGGACACCCTGAGAGAACTGGGCGCCGATGGTTTCGTCAACCAAGGCGCCGACTGTATCGCGTCGAATCAGTTTCTGCAAATGCGCCTGGGAGTCGGCAAATGACCAAGGCTCCCGATTTCAGCAAGATCCCGCTCGAGCGTCAATTCGCCGAGCCCGACAAAGACGCTTGGGCCGCTCAGGTGATGTCGCAAACCGGCGACGACCCAGAAGCGCTGACTTGGCAAACCCTGGAAGAGATCGACATCAAGGCGCTGTACACGTCTTCCGACCTGGAACGCGTCGACCACTTGGGATTTGTCGCCGGCATTCCACCCTTTCTGCGCGGACCCTATCCGGCGATGTACGCCGTCCGTCCCTGGACCATTCGTCAATATGCCGGTTTTTCCACGGCGGAAGCGAGCAATGCCTTTTACCGACGCAACCTGGCCGCCGGACAAAAAGGCTTGTCTGTCGCATTCGACCTCGCCACACACCGTGGCTACGATTCCGATCACCCCCGCGTCGAAGGCGATGTCGGCAAAGCCGGCGTTGCCATCGACAGCGTTCTTGATACCAATATCCTCTTTGATGGCATTCCGCTGGACCAGATGTCGGTGTCGATGACGATGAACGGCGCGGTCTTGCCGATCCTGGCCTTTTACATTGTTACTGCCGAGGAACAAGGTGTAACGCCCGAGCAGCTGACCGGCACCATTCAAAACGATATCCTCAAGGAATATATGGTGCGCAATACCTATATTTACCCGCCGGCGCCGTCAATGAAGATCATCTCTGACATCTTCGAATTCACTGCGGCATCCATGCCGAAATTCAACAGCATCAGCATCAGCGGCTATCACATCCAGGAAGCCGGAGCCACCGCCGATATCGAACTGGCCTACACGCTGGCGGATGGTTTGGAATACCTGCGCGCCGGCGTACAAGCCGGCTTGAAAATCGATACATTTGCCCCGCGACTGTCGTTCTTTTGGGGTATCGGCATGAATTATTTCATGGAGATCGCCAAGCTGCGCGCTGCGCGCTTGTTATGGGCGAAACTGGTCAATCAATTCGATCCGCAGAACCCCAGGTCTATGGCCATGCGGGCGCATTGCCAGACCTCGGGATGGAGCCTGCAAGCGCAAGATCCCTTCAACAACGTCGTTCGCACTTGCATTGAAGCGATGGCGGCGGTCCTCGGTCACACGCAATCGCTGCATACCAACGCTCTGGACGAAGCGATGGCGCTGCCGACTGATTTCAGCGCGCGGATCGCCCGCAACACCCAATTGTTCTTGCAACACGAAACGGGCATCACCGATTCTGTCGATCCCTGGGGCGGCTCGTACCTGGTCGAGAACTTGACTCACGAATTAGCAAAACGCGCCTGGTCACATATCCAGGAGATTGAAGCGCTGGGCGGCATGGCGAAGGCTTTGGAGACCGGCTTGCCCAAGATGCGCATCGAAGAAGCGGCTGCGCGGCGTCAAGCGCAAATCGACAGCGGCGTCGAGCGTGTCATTGGCGTCAACAAATATCGGCCCACCCAGCACGAACCTATTGAGATCCTCGAGGTCGATAATAGCGCCGTACGCAACGCGCAAATCAAGCGCTTGCGGCAACTCCGCCGTGATCGCGACGAGGCCAGGGTTCGCGCGGCACTCAACGGATTGACCGCTTGCGCGGAGTCTGGCGAAGGCAACTTGCTAGCTTTGGCGGTAGAGGCGGCGCGGGCGCGAGCGACCAACGGCGAAATCTCACTGGCGCTGGAAGAAGTCTGGGGCAGGCACAAGGCAGTCATCCGCTCTGTCGCCGGCGTTTATAGTAGCGAGTTTGGCGACGCGGGGGAATTTGCCGCGGTACGGCGCTTGACAGACGCCTTCGCGCATAGGGAAGGGCGGCGTCCACGCATCATGGTCGCAAAAATGGGGCAGGACGGTCACGACCGCGGCGCAAAAGTCATCGCGACCGCTTTCGCCGATATGGGTTTTGACGTGGATATCGCGCCGCTCTTCCAAACACCGGCCGAGGTGGCCAAGCAAGCGGTGGAGAACGATGTACATGTCGTCGGCATCAGTTCGCTGGCGGCCGGTCACAAGACCTTGCTACCGCAACTGGTCGCTGAATTGGGCAAGTTGGGACGCGACGACATGATGGTGGTGATCGGCGGGGTGATTCCCGCACGGGATCACCAATTCTTGCGCGACCAGGGCGCGTCCGCGATTTTTGGTCCCGGCACGGTCATCCCGGTCGCCGCGCAGAAAGTACTGCAGGAATTGAGCCGACGCCTTGATGTGGCGCCCCGGCTATGAAGACTACCCTTCCCCGTTACAATCGAGGAAGGACAATTGCTCAAAACGGGATTCTAGCGCAGTTCCATTGCTTCCCCTGCGCGTTTTAAGGCCGAGCCGCCTTCATCCATAGACATCAGAACGGTGGTTTCTCCACCGGACAGATATCCCAAAGCGTTCATCGCCAGCACGTAAGCCGCCATGGTTTTGTTGTCGGGCATTTCGACCACCGCGATAATATCGTACTCGCCAAAAGCGTACCAAGTCTGATGCACCAACCCGCCAAATTTTCCCGCCATCTTGTCATCCAGGTGATCCAAAGGCGAAATGTGTTCACCCATCTGCCGTTCCCAAGCCTTTGAAGTAAAGGCGAATTGCCATAAGAAAAGCGCCATTGCTTTGTCCTTTCGTAAACCGTTCTGAATGTCCGCGAGCAGCCAACGCAAAAGCTGGGCCGCAGGTGACATTTTCAGTCTATACTTTATGATTAACGAAAGCAATCAACTGTCGACGATCGCGATGAAGCAAGCGCCGCAAAGACCGATAGATTTACCAGCCCTCGTCGCCGGTGTACTGGAGAGAGACCGCGCTGCGCTGGCGCGCGCCATCACCTTGGTCGAAAGCACTGCGCCGCAGCACGCCAAAGCAGCGCAAACGCTTTTGGCGGAATTGCTGCCCCACTCCGGCAATTCGGTTCGCATTGGCATCACTGGCGTTCCCGGCGCGGGAAAAAGCACCTTCATCGATACCTTCGGCTGCTTTCTCACCGGTCGCGGCCACAAAGTCGCCGTACTGGCAATTGATCCCAGCAGCAGTTTGACACGTGGCAGCATCCTGGGCGACAAGACACGTATGGAGCGCCTCTCCCGCGACGAGAAAGCCTTTATCCGCCCCTCCCCGACCCAGGGAGTCCTGGGCGGTGTTGCTGCCAAAACGCGAGAATCCATTCTGCTTTGCGAGGCTGCCGGATTTGACGTGATCTTGGTCGAGACCGTGGGCACCGGGCAAAGCGAGATCACCCTGCGCTCGCTGGTAGATTTCTTCTTGCTGCTCTTGATCACCGGCGCGGGTGACGAATTGCAGGGCATCAAGAAAGGAGTCATTGAAATCGCCGATGCCCTGGTCATCAACAAAGCCGATGGCGATAACAAGTGCGCCGCAGTGGCGGCTTGCGCCCAATTCAACCGCGCCCTGCATTTTTTGGCGCCGGCCACCACTGGCTGGACTACGCGCGCCCATACCGCATCTGGCATGACTGGCGCTGGCGTTCAAGAGATATGGGACGTCATCAGGCAGTTTTTGGCAACAACTGAAGCGAGCGGCGTTTTCAATACGCGGCGGCAAGAACAATTGCGCGAATGGCTGAGATATGCGATTGAATCGCGCCTGCGGGACTATTTTTACGCGCAACCTTCAGTACAAGAGGCGCTGCCGGAGATTGAAGCAGCGGTGATGCGCGGCGATCTGCCGGCGACTGCCGCGGCAGAGAAGCTGCTGTCGCTGGTATTGCCCGGCAAGTAGCGCCTGCACATGCCGAAACTACAGACTGCCAGTAGCATACTGCGCGAAAATCGGTCAAGACAAGGAGGATGGATTAGTGATTGTCACAACAACTCCAAGCGTGGAAGGCCAAGCGGTTACGGAATATCTCGGCATTGTCAGCGGTGAAGCGATCATGGGCGCCAACATGTTCAAGGACATTTTCGCCGGCATCCGCGATATCGTGGGCGGACGTTCGGGCGCCTATGAAGAGGAATTGCGGCGAGCAAAAGACATCGCCTTGAGCGAGATGACCGATAATGCCAGGATGCTGGGAGCAATCGCGATTCTGAGCGTCGATCTTGATTACGAGACCGTCGGCTCGAACGGTAGCATGCTAATGGTTACCGCAAGCGGAACGGCGGTAAAACTTGAATAGGCAAGCCGGGCGAATAGAGCGCCTGCCCTATGCTGCCACGCATCACACGGCCTGCTAGCCGGACGTCCCTTCCACGGCAACCTCGCCTCTCTTGCGGATTTCCCACTACAACTTGACTTGATGTTTGCAACAAAGAAGTTCAAGCGTGCGCTGAATTTCTCTCTTCTTTTGCATATCAGACCAGGCCAAGGTCTCCGCGCAGATCTCCGCCAATTCATTGAGCAAGGGGCGCGTCAAATCGCCCAGCATGGCAATGACCGTGCGCCGCAACACCAGATCCTCCAGCCGCGTGACTTTCTCCTGCCGCAGAATAAACTCAATTTCACGTCGGCTGTAGCTGGGATGATTTTCCAGCACGTGGTCGTTCGTCGTGGAGATGGACATGGCGATTTCATCAGCACGGGTGCCGTAGCGCTCGAACAAATCACGCAGGCGGTCCAAGGGCAGTTCGCTGCGCTGCTGCAAGTCTTGCAGCCAGATCTCCCTCGCCTTGTCGCTGCGGGGATAGGCGCATCCGCCGCCGATAGCAATGTTTGTGGTGTTCGTTCGCCTCGGCAAATCCAGATCACTCAAGACTCGGTCGGTCGTCTCTTCAGCAAACGCCCGGAAAGTGGTCCATTTGCCGCCGACAAGCGAATAAATCGGATACCGTAATGTGTCATCCGCTGGGATCGTTTCGATGCTGTGGTCCCGGCTGATCTGGCCCGTGGCGCTGACTTCGCTGTAGGGCAGCGGCCGCACTGCGGAAAAGCTGAAGACGATATGCGAACGATCCACCTGGATCGCCGGGAAAACCTTGTCCACCATACCCAGGATATAGTTAATCTCCTCGTCGCTGATGACCGCGTCATCGGGATTATCGATACGAATATCGGTAGTGCCGATCATCACACGCCCCAGGTAGGGCAAGATCAGCACGATGCGCCCGTCGTCGTTCTCGAAGAAGATTTCACTATCACCCGTGGCTGCCAGCAGATCCGGATGATCCAGCACCAGGTGCGACCCTTTGGCGCCGCTGATGAAACGCCGTTTGTCCCTTCCCATACGCCGATTGACAAAATCGATCCAGGGTCCCGCGGCATTGATCACCACTTTGGGCTTGACGATGTAGGGCTCGCCCGAAAGTTCGTCGCGTAGAGTCACTGAATGCGAGTCTCCGGCGACCGCGCTCAGGTAGTTGATGGCGTGGCAATGCGGGTTGCTGGCTTCGGCATCCAACAGCATTTCCAGGCAAATGCGCTCGGGATAAGGCATCCAGGCATCGTAATAGCTGGCTGCGCAGACTATGTCGGGATTCAACTGTGGATACAGACGCAGCGCCGCCTCACGTAGCCGAAATTCGTG
>CBDFLK010000005.1:0-46413 GCA_965249085.1 Phototrophicaceae bacterium
TGCAATTGCGCGGCTCTATCCCTGGCGATGTCGATGTCGTCGCGGCGCTGCGCGATGACCACTGACGCGCCTTCCCGCGCGCAGCTCCCCGTGATGCCCCAGCCGATGCCGGTGCCGCCACCGGTGATGATGATGACCTTGTCTTGCAGGCGTCCGCTCATAATGTCGCTTTGTCCGCTGGATCAATCCGGGGTGGATTGATCAACCGTAAGAATCTCGCTGGCTTCGATCAGAGGCAGTTCGACGTGCTCGGTCATGCGCTGTATCGCCGCGCTGTCCTTGAATCCGACCCCGGTCAGAACCGCCACCACCACATCGTCAGCTTTCAGTCGTCCGCGCTGGCGGTCCGCCTTGATCGCGCCCCAGGTGATGGCCGCAGCCGGCTCGACGAACAAGCCTTCGCGGTTTGCCAGCTCCGCCTGCGCTTGATAGGTGGCGTCATCGGACACGGAGACCGCCCAGCCGCTCGAATCTCGCAGCGCCTCCAAGACCAGATCGCCATCCGGCGGATTGGTTAGAATGATGCCGGAAACCATGCTGGTGCAGTCATCGAGGGCTTGCAGGGACCTGCCGTTGTCCCAGGCTTGGGTCACGGCGTCGCAGCCCTTGGCTTGCACCGAAACCAAACGTGGCAGGCGGTCGATGTGACCAGCGTCGCGCCATTCCTGGAAACCCTTGTGGATCATGGTGAGCAGTCCGCCGCCGCCGACCGGCACATAAACCACATCGGGCACGACCGCGCCCAGCGAGTCGCAGATTTCGAAAGCGATGGTCTTGGCGCCTTCCATTGCCAGCGGGCTGAAGCTGCAAGCGGTGACCATCATCATCCAGCCCCGCTTCTCACAAAGTTGGATGCAGTTGGTCCAGGTGGCGTCTTCGACAGCGGGATTGTATCCCAAGCCCTGCACCGACTTGACCGTCGGGCCGTAGGCGATGATTTGCGCGATCTTGGCGCGCGGCGCGCGCTCCAGTGTAAAGAGGTAGCCGTTGACGCCGGCCCGCACGCCGTAAGCTGCGGTCGAGGCGCCGGCATTGCCCGACGAGGTGGTCACCCACATCTCCTTGCCTTGCTCAACCAGCTGTGACATACCGACGGTCAAGATGCGGTCTTTATAAGAGCCGGTTGGATTCAGGGTCTCGTTTTTGAAGAGCAGATTCTCCAAGCCCTGCGCCGCGCCCAGGTGCGCCGAGCGCAAGAGCGGCGTGCCGCCTTCGCCCAGGCTGACGATGTTTGCGTGATCGCTGAGGGGAAGGTGCGCAGCATGGCGCCAAATGCCGGGCAGCGCGGTATCCACCGGAATCTCCGGCGATGTGTAGACGACATTGAGGATGCCGCTGTCGTCCGGGCAAGTGGTGGCGGATCGATCGTCAATGGGCCTTTGACAGGTTCTGCAAACGAGTCGATACATCGCGCCGCCTCATGAATTCAGTTCCGAGAATCACACAATTGTAATTCAATGGCATGACCTTTGCTACAAAGCGCGGCAACCGGGAGTGGTGAATATCAAGGACATGACCTTATGCTGAACTCGATACAAGTTGTTTTCACCACTGAGGACACAGAGAGCACAGAGATTTTTTATGGTCAGGCGTAGTTGACAAGTCCTCGAATTTCACCTCTCCTCGGCAAACGGAATCGTTGCATGTCAAATTGCGGTGATGTAACTCGATACGACGTCGGTAAATCAATTACAGCCGCCGATTTTGTCTGACAAATGGGCGATCCAGCGGATCGCCCCTACCGGTTTGATATCGTTCTGTATGTGGGTCGTGAGGATGCTCGAAACTGGTGGCCTTGTTGGGCATTTAGATGGTTTGCGCGTTTAGCTCCGTGCCCGGCACGCTGACAGGCGTCCGCCCGCTTGCCTCAACCTGACCCAGCAGGACTTCCGCCGCCGCCACTGCCGCGGGGGGTCGAAAGCTGAAGCTGCAGACGAAGCTGCCGACTTCGGCGTATTCCGCCAATTGGTAGGGATCGCGCAGCGCGACTACCAGCAGGCGGTCCGCAGCATGCCGATGCAGTTCGCGCACGATTTTGACCTGTAGAGATTGATCGAAGTCCATGCCCGGCAGCGTATAGTTCTCGCTGACAGCGATTATGATGCCGTCCGCCGGTATTTCGGCAACGGAGTAGTCTTTTGCTTCAATGACAGTCACCTTGTCGCAACGCGCACGCATGGCATCGGCGAAAAGGTCAAACGCCGGCGTCGCTTGATTGGGTCCGATGCCGCGCGTATTGGTGAGTACGGCATAGGCCTCTCGTCTGGTGGTGTTGACCAAGGTGATCGGCGCATCGGGATCCAGTGGCAGCAGGTCGTTTTGATCACGCAGGACACTCAGCGCCGCGCGGGCAACATCAAGTTCGACCGCACGATGGCTCTCTTGACCGACCACGATGGGGCGTCCCGGCAAGGGCTGCGCGCTGAAGCTGGCGTCGCGCTTCAGCCGCAGGATACGCCTGACGGCATCGTCCACGCGTTCGCGGCTGATCGTGCCGTCCTCCACCGCTCGAATCACCGCGGCGATCAATTTGCGCTGGTTATCCAGATAAGATCCGACATCGTGATCGTAATGTTCTTCCGCCAGCATCATCAAGTCGACGCCGGCCTTGAAGCCCTGGATCGCGGCATCGGCGGGATCGTAATTGCGCTTCATCGAGTGCATATTCATGCTGTCGGAGACGACGACGCCCTCGAAGCCCAATTCGCCGCGCAGCACATCGCCCAGGATGATGGGCGAGAGCGTGGCGGGTCGTTCTGGATCGAGCGCCGTAAAGATAATATGCGCGGTCATGACGATTTTAGCGCCGGCTTTGATACCCTCGGCGAAGGGGTGCAAATCAATGCGAAAGAGTTCTTCGCGCGAGCGATCGACCGTCGGCAGGCCACGGTGGCTGTCCATACGCGTGTCGCCGTGCCCGGGGAAGTGCTTGAGCGTGGCGACCGCGCCGTTCGCTTGCAAACCACGTACCGCCGCGCGGGACATAGCGGCGACCAGCCCGGGATCTTCACCGAAGGAGCGCATTTTGATGATCGAATTGTGGGGATTGGAGTTGCAATCGCAGGCCGGACCCAGCACCGTGTTCAAACCGACCGACGACGTCTCTTTGGCGATCACGCTGTACATCTCGTAAGCCATCTTTGCATCGCCTGTCGCGCCGATGGCCATATTGCCCGGTCCCATGGCGCTTTCGGAGGTCATGACCGACCAGGCGCCTTCTTGATCGACGCCCAGCAGCAGCGGGATGCCCAGGCGCGTACCCCGGGCGAAGGACTGTAAGGTGTTCGTCAAGTCGATGGCTGCGCGGGCATTCGGCACATTCTCGTCGCCGATGTATGCCGCGCCCACCAGGTGTTCTGCCATCAAGACGCGCGCCGCGTCAAGCTGATCGGCGGCGAACGCCAGCATGAACATCTGCCCGACTTTTTCTGCGACGGTCATGCTTGCGATTGTAGAATTGATGTTCATGTTGTGGCTGTCTTTCTGTGCAATGTGGGACTTGGCGGGCGACCCGTCGGAAACTGTTGCTATTCTACCTGTAGTGGACCCATAAAAGTGGACACGGAAATGCAGAATCTTAGAGAGGACATTTGTTCCATGCCGCCTCAAATTCTACCGGCGTCTGGTAGCCTAGTGCACTGTGAATCCGTTGGTGCGGATAGACTACGTTGATGAAGTGTCCGATTTCATTCCGCGCCTGCGAGACGGTTTCGTAGTCGGCCCGGTACACTTCCTCATCTTTGATGGTGCGAATCACCCGTTCTGCGTATCCGTTCTCGCTCGGCTCGCCGGCCGCCGCCATGCTGATTTGCGCGTCATGCCTTAGCAGCTGAGCGATGTATCGTTGTCCGGCATACTGAGAACCCTGATCGGAGTGGTGGATCTCCGGTGCCGGATGGCTTTGCAGAGCCTGGTTCAGCGCTTCCAGCGTCAACTCTTGGCCGCTTGACCATTTCAGTTGCCAGCCCCGAATATTGCGCGTGTACACATCCATTAGAATCGCCAGGTATGCGTACCTTCCCGGCAACCGGACATAGGTTATGTCTGCCACCCAGACTTGATTCGGTTGGGTTATTGGCAAGCTCTTGACCAGATTGGGAAAACGTCGGTAACCATGCTTGCTGTCCGTTGTCTTTGTCTTGTCTTGCCTTGCTTTGGCAAGCAAGTTCCGTTCACGCATCACCCGTTGCGCTTGCTTACGATTCACCATGAGCTCGTGCGGAGGACGGCGCAATTGTGCACTGACACGACGAGTGCCATACATTGGGTGCTCGCCTGTCACTTGCACAATTGCCTTTTCAGCCCGACAGGCAGCCTCGCGTTCAGCCGGCTTGCGATAATAGCTACTACGTGGCACACCCAGCACACGACAGACATCTTTCACCGCAAATTCGGTGCGTAACCTGCCCACTAGACCGCGCTTCCGACTGGACGAGACTTCAACGAGTGAGATGCTTTTTTTAGAATCTCATTATCCATCGTCAACTGCCCGACCTTGCGCTCCAGTTCGGCAATCTTTTCGTCTTTTCGCCTGTCTTCTACGTCCTGCTTTTCTCCGTAAATCTGTGGCAACCGCTCCCAGAACTCCGACTTCCAACGGTATAGAAGGCTATTCTTGATCCGATACTTCCGGCTGGCCTCCATAGTGGTCATCTCTCCCGCAAGGATTTCCATCACCACTTTGGCCTTAAATTCTGGCGGATGCTTCCGTCGCATCGACATAGCTTGATCCCCTAACTTGAATACCAGTATACTCTCTTAGCTTGGTGTCCAGCTTTTGGGGTCCATTACAACCCCATCCCTGATGCCTCGGGGAAGGGGCCGGGGGATGGGGTTGATCGCACAGGCGGCAAAGCATCTAGCAAGGGTTGACTGTGGCCAAGCGATGCCAGCCGTGACATTGAAGAACGCGAGCTAATCACTTAGCCCTCTCGCATTTAGCTGTCCAGTGTTTTCGCTTCGACTTCAGGGTGTAACCCCTCACGCGTGGTATCGCCTGACCCAACACAAATGATCAATTGCCGTGATAGTAGACGCGTTTGGCGGAGCTGCGGAAGATGAGAAATGTCAGAATCAGAATGACCACAAAGAGCAGCCAAGCCATCGCCGAGGCATAGCCCATCTTGAAGTAGGCGAAGGCGTTGTTGAACAGGTAAAGCGAATAGAAGAGCGTCGCAACGCCGGGTCCGCCTGCGGTGATGACGTATGCCTCGGTGAAATACTGACAAGCGCCTATCAAGCCGACAATGGTGTTGAACAGAATAATCGGGCTGATCATGGGCACGGTCACATAGCGGAACTTGCTCCATAACCGTTGCTAGTCAGCGGTCCTTGCAATACAGCCGTTTTCTGCATTGCCATTTCCTCCTTGCTCGACTCCGCACATAGTTTAGCACGTAAGCGAATGTTGGCAAAAACAGTGGCTTTTGGCGCCGGCGACGCCAATTGGGGACTTTGGAGAACCGGCATTTCCTATGTTATATTATTGTCGAAGAGAGAGTGAAGGCGAGGTGGCGATGGCTACCCAAGAGCGTTCATATACAGTAGATGATATGTGGCGGCTGGCGTGCGCGCCGGAGAACGACGCCAAGAAGATTTGCCTCATAGACGGAGAACTTGTGATTACCATGTCACCAAGTCGAATACATGGACGGCTTGCGCTACGCATCGGACGCTTTATAGCCGATTATGCGGACCTGCACGATCTGGGCGAAGCCGCTGTCGAGGTCGGTTACCACTCGCCAGACGATAGACGGACCTTGCTGATCCCCGATGTCGCATTCGAAAGCAAAGCACGCGCAGAGCAACCTGTTGACATCGGTTATGTGCCTTTCATGCCTGACTTGGCGGTTGAGATCATTTTGCCGTCGCAGGCATAGGTGCAGGCTCGCCGCAAAGCTAAAGCCTATCTGCGCCATGGCGCCGCGATAGTGTGGCTTGTCCACCCGGCGGAGAAAAACGCGGAGGTATGGACCGCGGGCAACGACGGCGTACTCCAAAACGAGTCCATTGATTTGGACGGCGAATTAAGCGGTGGCACGGTCCTGCCCGGCTTCACGCTGCCACTAGGGCGCTTGTTTCCTGTTTAAGCGCCAATCGGAACGCACACATATCTCGCCGCAGTGTCAGGACTTGAAGTGGATCTGTCATGGTGAGCAGCAAATCTGTCTAGGCGGCAAGCAATCCATATTCTGCCTGGCTGCGGAAACCCGAACCAGAATGACTTCCCTGCCGGTTGCCCCAATGCGTTTGAAAAGCGAATATGGTTTGATGACCCTCTAGAATGGTGACAATCCTCACTTCACTGCGCCCATGGTCAAGCCGCGCACCAGATAGCGCTGGAAGAAAAGCGCCATCAAGAAGGGCGGCAGCATCGTTACCACAGCCGCGGCCGACATATCCTCCCAGGCTACCTCGTACTGACCGATGAATAGCGTCAGCACGCGGGTCAGCGGCTGCGAATCGTCTGTGCGGGTGAAAATGAGCGGGATCAAGAAGTTGTTCCAGGTAGTGAGCATGCCCACAAGGAAAACCGCCACCATGCCCGGGCGCGCGAGCGGCAGAATGATGCTGTAGACCAGACGCCAGCGATCGGCGCCGTCAACGCGGGCAGCATCTTGAATCTCATTGGGGATATCGCGGACGAAGGTGGTCATCATCCAGACGGAAAGCGGCAGTAGCAAAGTCACGAAGATCAAGATGAGTCCGATCAAGGTATCGACCAGCTTGAGCCGGGACATGATGAACAACAGCGCGATCAGCGAGACCCAGATGGGCAGGGGCAGCATGAGCATGATGAGCAGGAAGATGGCGTTCTTGCCGCGGAATTGCATTCGGGCAAAGGCATAGCCGGCGCCGGTAGCCAGAAGGGTGACGATGCCGGCGGAGGCGACGCTGATGATGACGCTATTGCGCAAGCCCGAGCTCATCATGCCGGCTATCGGTGAAAAGCTGCCGTCGCGGAACTTGGCGCCCTGGGTGAAGATGGTGTGATAGGACTCGAAGGTAGGTTCGCTGGGGAACCAGATTTTGTAGGGGCGGGAGTAGAGCTCGCGGCGGGTCGAGATGCTGCTGACGAAGACCCAGTAGATCGGCGCCAACGCCCAGATCAGTACGACTGCGCAAAGCACATAAATGAAGCCGAGGCGCAGACGCTCTTGGCCGCGGAGTCCCAGGCTCATTGTTCCTGCACCCCTTGGTTGTAAACGCGCCAGACGAAGATCATGCCCACGGCGAGCGACATCGCTAGAATGATGTACGAGAGCGCCGCGCCCAAGCCGATGCGCAGATCGCGGAAGACCAGTTCGTAGTTGTAGAGCATCAGCGTTTTGGTGAAGGGATTCATGGCGCCACCGGCTGAACCGCCTGCGGTCAGCGTCCAGACGACATCAAAGATCTGAAAGGCGGCGATGAATTCAACCACCAGGGCGATGCCGAATGAGGGCAGTAGCAGCGGGAAGGTGATATAGCGCACGCGGTGGATGGCGTTGGCGCCGTCGACTTTGGCGGCGTCAAAGAGGTCATCGGGTATGCTCTGCAAGCCAGCCAGCAGAATGATGGTCGGGAAGGCGTAACGCGTCCAGGTTTGCACGACGCAGACCCAGACGAGTTGAGCGTCAGGATCGCGCAGCCAATATTGATATTCGCTGATCAAGCCGAATTGATAGAGGAAGCCGTTTAAGGCGCCGTATTCTCCGTTGAGCAGCCAGCCCCATAAGAAGCCGTTGACCACGCCGGGCAGCATCCAGGGCAGGATCGTCAAGGTGCGCATGATGCCGCGGCCGGGGAAGCGCTGGTTGAGCAGCATGGCAATGCCAAAAGCGACGGCCATTTCCAGCGGCAGGGTGATGATGACGACTTTGAAGCTGCGCCCGGTAACTTCCCAGAATTCCTCGTCTTCCAGCAGTTTGACGTAGTTGTCAATGCCGACGGATTTCGGTGGGCGGCGGATGCGCAGGTTGTAATTGGTCGTGCTGGTGCGGAAGGTGTCGACCGCGGGATAGTAAATGAAAAGCGCGATCAGCAAGACAATCGGCGCGAGCACGACGATGAGGTAGCGTGAGTCGGCTGAAAGTAGACGGCGGGTCATGGAATTAGTCCAACCCCCCCTCTAAGTCTCCCCCCATTGCAATGGGGGGAGACTTTGCCTACAGGCGGAGAGGCTGAATTCATCTACAAACTCACTTTTCCGCGAGAGTCACTCTAGGTGCGAGATGTGTATTTCGACGAACTCCCCCTCCCTGAAGCTTCGGGGAGGGGGTCGGGGGGTGGTTGAACAAAATACGCCCCGACCCAGGAACTTGGCTCCGCTGTGCCTACTCGTACTCTTCCTTGAGCTCGTTCCACTCTTCAGCCAGCCCATCAATAATGTCGTCGCCGGACATGCCGGTTGACATACCTTCCTTGATGGCTTCGCTGACAGAGGCGGCCCAGGGACCCCACCAGAGCGTAAAGCGCGGCAGCTCGTTGGTGTGCATGCTCTGCTCGACAATTTCGTCGTAGCCCTGGATTTCGCCGGCGTCGTTCAGCGCGCTGCTGATGGAAATCCGCGAGGGATAGAGACCGAAGGCATTCCAGATATCGGTCATGTTTTGGTCGCCGACGTACCACTTAATGAACTCCCAGGCTGCTTCGACATTCTCGCTATCGACCGAGATGCCGATGCCGGCCGGGAAGCTCCAGGTATTGCCGACTTCCGGCAGGACCAGGTATTCGACGTTTGGCGCTTGCATGGAAGATTCAGCGTTGCCACGTACGACGGAGCCTTGCCAACCCTGGTGATAGACGCCGACGCCACTCCAGAACAAGGCGTGCTGATTGATGCTGCCCGCCAGGATTTCGGGGCTGATCAGGTCATGGTCGAAGAAGGTCTTCAACAGCGCCATGGCCTCGCGGCCCTTGCTGCCTTCATCGGCGAAGACCGGGTTGAGATCTTCGTCAAACATGGGATCGCCCATGCTCAGCGCCATCAGCCACCAGGACCAGTTGATTGCGCCCACGGCGATGGGGTAGTCGTCAACACCCGCTGCCTTGATGGCCATCGCCTGACCGTGCAGTTCGTCCCAGGTTGTCGGCGCGGCGTCAAAGCCGGCTTCGGCGAGCTTGGCGGAGTTGTAGTCCATCATGACCAGCTGTAGGTAGGTGGGTATGGCGAAGACGTCGCCGTCGACCGTCCAGAAGTCGAGCTTTTCGAAGTCGTCGGCATCGAGATCGCCCATCTCCAGCAAGTCGTTCAGCGGCCGCATATTGCCAGTGGCGACGACATTTGATGGACCCTCTTCGGTGATGAAGATCACGTCGGCGGGCGCTTCTCCGGCTGCTGCTGAAACTTGCACACGGCTGTATAGATCGGCCATCTGCACCGACTGAATCTCGACGGTGATGCCGCTATCTTCCATAAACGCATTGAGCGAATCTTCGCTCGGCGGGACGCCCCAGGGCGGCGCCAGGAACGAGATCGTCGTATCCTGCGCTTGCGCGGCGAAGCCCATGCTCAACAAGAAGAGCAGGACAAGAAGCAAGCCAATTCGTTTTGAAACCTTCATTAGATATCTCCTTCTCAATATAAGCTTGGATATCGCAATCGAGTTTGGACGCTAATCCATTTCAGCATGGGCTCAGCAACAGCCCGGCGTCGATCATCAGACGTCCAACCTATCTTGCATTATATCGGCTAAGACTTTGCGACGCAAAATTGGTGTTACCAATCTCATCGGCGGTCGGCAATCGCGGTTTTCGAGCGCCAATGATTTACCTGCGCTGATATCGATTGGGCAAAACTGCGCCAATTGTCTAGGGTCTAACTCGGACAAGCATTCAAATAGGAAATATGGTTTGTGCCCGCCCTTCTAAACAGCGGGGCTAGAGGGCTAATCCGCAAACGCGAAAGCGCGAATCAACGCAATCTCGGCTTGGTCATAGGGCGACCCATCCGCGTGAAAAATGTCATGCTGCCAAGTCTTGTTGTCGGGCGTGTTCATTTCGCGGCGCCAATCGAGATAAGTCTGCGTCCGCCCGGCCACCAAGCCCCAGTTGTACCAGCCGATGCGCTCGCGCGCGAAAACCGGCAATGTCAACTGGACCGTTTGGCCAACCTGTCGCCGCAGCCATTCGGTACAAAGCACGGGTCTTCCAAATGCCTGGCAGCGCTGAATGATCTCGTCCACGCCGGTCTCGAGGTAGTGATGAAACGACGTGACATCGGATAATTCCAATATGCGTTCCTCCATGTCGTATGCATCATGCATGCGAAAAATCGAGGTCGTCAGGGGCTGCCCCGCGTCCGCCTCGCGCGCCCAGGCGAAGGCGGCTTCCACCAGGGGCAGGCTGCTTTCGCCCATTTCGCTATTCCCCGGCTCGTTGTACAAATCCCAGATCTGCACGCGTTCGTCATCGGCGAAACTGCCGACGATATCAACTACGTAGTCCTTGAGCTCAGGCCAAACGGAGCGGTCACCCACCCGTTGTAATCCCGGGCTGGGCGTCCAGCCGCTGTTGTGCACATTGGGAACGGGATCATCTTGCGGTCCCAGATACGGCTCCTTGCCGGCGAAAGCGCAATCATCGAATACAATGAACATCGCTTTGATGCCACAGCCGCTGGTGATATCAAGGAAGCGGTCGATACGCTCTTTCAGTCCCGCCGGATCGTCTTGCCAAACCAGAAATTGCAGGAATACGCGCACAGCGTTGAAGCCCGCCGCCCCCGCCCAAGCCAATTCCTCGGCCATGGTGTCGGGATCAAATGACTCGGCACCCCACATCTCGGTCGAATTTACCGCTGTACGCGGCAGATAGTTGCAGCCGCGGATGGGATCAATTGAGGCGTACCAGTCGTTGGCTTTTTGGGGTGTCCATTGTTCGGTCATGATTCGTCTCCGTCTATTAAGAACTGGTGGGGCGATGCTTGTATCGCCCGATTTCAGCACGGCAATATCGCGGACGACCCGAGGGTCGCCCCTACATTACTCCGTGTTTAATTCACAGCATCGCCGCTCGCCAGCGTTCCGGCATGAGCGCCGTCCACATCCAGGATATTCAATCGTATCTGGCTTGCAGCTTCTTTGACTCGCAGGAGCGCATCGACATGCAGTGCGCCCAGGGGAGATACCGGTCCCAGGTCAGTAACAGCGAGCGCGTCGCCGGTTTGGCTGAGGCATTCAAGTTCCGCGCGACCGGCCAGGAAGCAGCCAAAAACGCCCTGGATTCGCGCCCAACCTGCGCTGACGTCGATCGTTAGCGGTTGGTGAACGCAACCAACATCCGCGACATCAACAATCGGCGCCGGACAATAAGCCGCCGACCAGGTCACGCGCTGCTCCGCGACTTCGCCGGCTTGCAGCGTGTACAGCGGGCTCAAGACTTCCGCTTCGAGAATATATCCCGGCGAGCTTATCGGTATCGGCGAGGGCGCGCCGGGCGATTCCGTCCAGCATTCCACCGTTGCGCCTTTGTCCGGGTATTCCGCATCGGGCTGGTAGGGAAACTGCATGCAGAGCGCGAAGCCCGTTTGCTGATCGGCGAAGGCGATCCAGCCTGCCGGACTGTGAACGCTGATCTTGCCGACGATGCCGCGATACTGCACGGCCAGCAGCCCGCTGTCCGAATCCAGTTGATACTGCGGATTGTCGTCGCCGAACATAATCTCGTAAGCTCGCTCACGTTGGCTATCAACCGGAATGTACAGCCAGCAGTCATCGTTCAGTCCCCCGTCGACCGTGCTGCAAACCAACTGCGCGACATCCCATATCGACCAGCGTATCGCGCGATTCGATATGTTTTCGAAAGACAGATCAAGCCGCAGTCGCGAGCTCGCCGGTTCGAGGCTGATCACCCGTGTGATCTGCAGCCCCGAGCGTTCATCGGGCGGGCTGGTCATCGAAACAAAACTGCGTCCGTCGTCTTCGCCCGTTTCATAACTGTAGCGTCCCGAATCGAGAACGGGATCGGGCGGACCGGGCCATTGACCGTCGCCGTCCCAGCCTTGCGGCGCGGGCCAGGTCTTGTCGCCGCCGTAGTTCTTCCAGTTCAAGAGGCTGCCATCGCCGGCATGTTCTTCGTAGCTGAAGCGTTTGCCCAGCAGCTCCGGGTTCATGAAGAGAAAGTCATGCGGTCCCAGGCTGAACTGCATGGTGCGCCCGCCGATTTCCGGCACGCAGACAGCGTAAATTAGACTGTTGCTCAGATGGACAGCGTCCCAGCCTTTGAACGGCAGTTCCTCGACGAAGGGAAGATAACGCATTCGCTCGATCCGCCGGGGCTTAGCCCTGTAGACCGGTGGTGGAGATGCCGCGGACGAAATAGCGCTGCAGCAGCAGGAAGAAGATTACCGCCGGTATGGTGGCCGCGGCCGCCGACGCCATGATGACGCCGAAGCGCATCGAAAGACCGCGCCCAACGAAGATCGCCAAGCCAACCGGCACGGTGCGGGTCGCGTCGGTGTTGCTGATGATGAGGGGCCAGAAAAAGTCGTTCCAGCTGCGGACGAAGGTGAAGATGGCGACGGTGGCGATAACCGGCTTGCTTAGCGGGATGAAAATGCGCCAGAGCAAACCGAAGCGGCTGCAGCCATCTAATCGACCGGCTTCCTCCAGTTCGACCGGGATGGTCAGGAAGAATTGCGTCATCAAGAAGACGCCAAAGGCATTGGCCGCCGCCGGCACAGCGATGCTGAAATAGGTGTTGGCCAGCTTGAATTTGATCATGCCCAGGAAGAGCGGCACCAGCAGAATTTCGCCCGGCAGCAGGAATGTCGACAAGATGATCAGCAGCACGATCTTGCGGCCGCGGAAGCGCATGCGCGCCAGCGGATAAGCGGCCAAGATGTTGGTGGCCAAGGTCAGTACGGTGGTGATGGTCGCCACGATCAGGCTGTTGCGAAACCAGGCCATCATGGGGAAGGACTCGAAGAGCCGCGTGTAAAACAAGAGGGTCGGCTGCTCGGGCCACCAGGTAGGCGGATAGCGGAAGACCTCGTTATCCGGCTTGATCGAGGTGACGAACATCCAAATAAAGGGCGCGCCCCAGATGATAGCCACGAAGATCATGATGGCATAGAGCGCCAGCCGCCCCAAGTTAAGGGAGCCGTCGCGGTAGACGCTATCGTTGCGCCAGGATTCGCTCATTGTTTGCCCACAATCTGAACAGAATTCCAGGCGCCAGAGGTGTTTGTTGTTTTGCAGTCTTGCATCTACCCTTCTCGCTGCCGCCGAGCGGCTATATCACTTTCATCGCGCGCAGCTGCACGACGGTGAAGCTTAGCGTGATAACCATCAGGATGACGCCGGCCGCCGAGGCCAAGCCCATATTGAAGCTTGTGAATGCGGTCTCATAAATGAATTGGGCGATAGTGAAGGTGCTGCCTTGCGGTCCACCGCGGGTCATGACAAAAACCTGCCCGAAGACGCGCCAGCAGGCGATGATCGTCAGCGGGATAACGAAGGCGTTGACTGGCAGCAGCATCGGCAAAGTGATATGGCGTATCTCTTGCCAGGCGCCCGCACCGTCTATTCTTGCCGCTTCGTACAAGTCCTCCGATATATCCTGCAAGCCCGCCAGGTAAATGATCATATTGCCATTGACCGTCCACCAAATGGTGGTGATGGCGATGGCCGGCATCGCCGACTCGGGATCGCCCAGCCAGTTAATCGGCGGATTTACGCCCAATAAGCCCAGATAATAATTTAACAATCCCGAGCTGCGCTCCAGGATCCATTGAAAGATAATGCCCACCGCCGCCACGCTGACAACATGCGGCAGGAAGACAATGGTGCGCGCGATATTGCGGCCCCTCAGCTTCTGATGTACCAGCAGCGCCAACAGAAATCCCAGTACGATCAGCGGGATCGCAGCCAAAATAACGAAATAAAGCGTATTCTGCAGCGAATCTATGAAGATTTCGCTTTTGAACAGCTTGGTGTAATTCTTCAGCCCGACCCATTTGGGCTGGCCGATGATGCCCCACTTTGTGAAGCTGGCGTAGACGCCGACCGCCGCCGGCAGGAGCAGGAAGACGATGAAGAGAAAAAGATAAGGCGCCATGAAGGCGTAAGCGATCAAGTCATTCTTGATGCTGTTCCAGCTCGATGTTGCGCGTTTATCTTTCTGCGGCGCCGGGCTGCTCATAATACAAGTTCCACTGTTAAGAAGTCTTGTAGGGGCGATTTTTTGAAATCGCCCCTACATTCATATCGGTTTAGGTGGGCGACCCAATGGGTCGCCCCTACATTTCGCAACAGGTTGCGCGTCAACGAGCCTACTCGTCCAGCAGGAGCTCGTCGATGCCCTCTTTCATGTCGTTCAAGGCATCCTCGACGCTCTTGTCGCCAGCCTGGGCCGCCTCGAGATTCCGCAGCAGCGGCGACTGACCGCCGAAGGAGAAGACCGATGTGTACTTCTCGATGGCCGGTTCCATCACGGCTATGGACAGCGATTCGACGAAGGGCGCATAGTATTGGGCAAATTCATGATCGGTCCAGTAGGGGTCTGCCAGCGCGACCGGCAATACCGGGACGATGCCGACTTTGATCCCCGGCTCGGCGTAGTTCTCCAGGAACCACTTCACTACCTTCATGGAGTTGAGGTAGTTTTCGTCGCTGTCTTGCACCGTCAGCGCCAGGCAGTGGGTATTGGTCCAAGTGGCCGGGACATCGCCAAAGGTTGGCATCACGGCTGTGCCGATGTTCTTGCCCTCCCTTATATATGAATTGACCATCCAAGGTCCAACCATAACCATTCCCGCGCGCTCGGTCTGGAAAGCGCTGATGTCGCCGACACCCGAGCCGAGGCTCGAAACCCCGCTTGCCTGCAAATCCACCAGGTATTGCAGCGCTTTATGGGCTGCTTCGCTATCGACCGCCGCAAGACCGTCTTCACCGAGCCAGCTGCCGCCAAATTGGTAGAGCAAAGTGTGGAAGAACCAGCGACCGAGGCCGCCGCCCAAGGGCTGGTCCAGGCCGTACTGCGTCACCACGCCGTCGTCATCGGTGATCGTCATCGCCTCCGCCCAAGCCATGAACTCTTCGCCGGTGGTTGGCGGGCTATCCGGATCCAAGCCAGCCGCTTCAACCAGGTCGACGTTGTAATACAGGTTCATCGGATGCAGGTCGCCCGGCAGGCAGTAGAACTCGCCATCGATTTGACTCAGCTCGATGATGTTCTGCGGCACGCCGGTGAGGTCGACCCCGGCCGCCGCCATCAGATTATCAACCGGCAGCAGGACGCCTTTTCTGACGAACTCGGTCACTTCCGTGTTATGGAACATCACCACATCGGGCGGGTTGCCGGCGGCGGCGGTGAGCGTTAGCTGAGTGAACAGGTCATCCCATTGCAGGGCGGTCGGCTCGATGACCAGGCCGCCTTCGTTATCCATATTGAAGCGGTCGAAGACGGTGTTCAGCATCTCGGTATTGTCGGCGCCAGTCCAGCCGTGCATGAGCGTCACTGGTGTGGCGTCCTGCGCAAATGCCGCGCCCGGAAGTAACAGCAGCGCTACGAGCGTGAAAAGTACAATCTTGTAAAACGAACGCTTAGTCATTGTTCTCTCCTTATGACTAATACTTGCTAATCGCAAATCGAACAACAATCGGTGGTCAACTTTGCAGGAGGCCGAATTTTCACCCCCTCGCGACAAGCGCGAAGCTGACCATTTCCTTTTCCAGTTTCTCCTATAGTACCCCCTTCCAACTCAGATTTCCAAGTTTGCGACAACTTGCACCGCTCCAACTTGACGATACAAAGTCGCGCCCAGATGATTGGGATCGCGCGCCAGGATGTCATCGAAATAGCGCTTTGCCTCTGTCAGATCACCCAAGCCCAGATGCCCCAAGGCGATCAGATACAGACAATGGATATGGTTGCGCAGCGTAAGATCATCCTCGAATACGAGGAAGTTCGGCAATGAGACCGCGAAGTAGTCCATCGTGACCTCTTCATGCAGATGCTCTTCGCCGTATTCCACCAGGCGCTGGAAAATGGTTCGCGCCAATTCGCGCTGATCCAGCTTTTCGAGCGCCAGGCCCTGGTAGAAGACGCTTTCGGGCGGCTGGTCGTTGTAGTATCTCGGCGACGCCGGCTCAAATGACCCTCGGGACGCGGCCTCGTAGAACTGTCCGGCGGTCGTCGAATCGCCGCGCAACTCGTACGCCAGTCCCAGGAAATAAAAGACATCGTTTTCCGGCACGGTCAGCAATTTTCCCTCGCCCAGAATATGCGGATAGCTGCGGGCGCGCGTCAGGTAGACGATGGCTCGGTCGTATTCGCCATGACGAATATGTTCTCGCGCCATCTGAATCAGACTGGTGACATATTGGCCGGTGACCTTTCCTTCGCCGCCTTCCCAGGGATGAAAGACGCGGCTCATGATGATGTCCAGCGCCTCCTGCGGATGCCCCAGGAGATTGTGCAGCGTCGCCAGCTCGATGGTCAAATCATCGCGCCGGTCGACGCAGGCTCGGTGCTGTTGCAGGAATGCCAGCCGCTCTGACGGCGACTTGCCGATCTTGACATAAAGTTGGTCCAGCTCGAAGAGAATACGGGCGTCGGATTGATCCAGCGCAAAGGCGCGTTCGTAGTGGTGCAGTGCGCGCTCGCAGTCAGCGCGCTTGTTCATCAGCGCCAGCCCCAGGTTGCGATGCGCGGTCGGATTGCCTTCGTCGAGTTCCAGCGCTTTTTCCCAGCAGCGAATCGCGTCCTCATATTGGCGGTGGGCATACCAAAAGTTGCCTAGATAATAAGGCGCATTGGCGTCATCCGGGTTGAGTCGCATCGCTGTTTCCAGCGCCGCAATGCACTCGATGCGGTTGGGAAAACAGTAGTCGCGCGGCATTTCGGCGGCTGCTCTAAAAGCGGAGCGCGCGCGCCCTTCGTCGCCATTTTGGTCGTAGCACCAGCCCCGGTAAACCAGCGCCATCGGATCGTCAGACGGCGACTCAGCCAGCAAGTTGATCGCCTCGTCAAACAGCCCGGCATGGGCATAGTCCAATGCCAGCTCGATTGCGCTATGCACTTTGCCTCGCAAAAGGTCGCGATAGGAAAGATCGCCGCCAAGAAGGAACCGCTCATAAGCCGAGCCAGCATCGAGACGGTCTAAGTCCGAACTGGCATCTGCTTGCTCTTTCGCCTGCTCCTGCCAGCCGAGCTTTCGCAGCAATGCGATCTTCAGGTGACGCGCGCGGTGATGATGCCAATTCGACGCCAGCGACTTGTCGACCCGATCGAGCGCCTCGGCATAGCGTCCACGACGGCACTCCAGGCGCGCCAGCTCAAAACAGGCCGCGCTCGCCCAAGCCGAATTCCAGACTGATTTATAGAAGGCTTCGGTGGCTTCTTGGAATCGTCCCTGAAACTTCAACGAAAGTCCCAAATTGTAGAAGGCTTCGCCGTCATAGGGATTGGGATTGCGCCGTGTCAGGCTCTCGACGGCCGCCCGGAAATAGGCTTCGGCCTCGGCGAATTTCCCGCGTCGCAAGAGCAGCAAGCCCAACGCGTTATTGCAGCGGCTATCGGCTGGATCGCGTCGCAGTGCCTCGAGATAGTAGGGTTCGGGCGGGTAGGTGGCGTGGCGATATTGCTCCAAATGCAAGCCGTTCAAATAGAGTTCGTCGTTGGATTCGATTTCGCTAGGCGGCTTCGCGGCGCTTGCCGGCGACGGAACATCCGCCCGCTCATCGCGCTCTGGCGTATACGTGACCAGCGATTCGCCATTAGCAATCACACTTAAGGTAAGATCGTGGGGAGAGGTCGCCGCGCCTAGCGAAACTGTCTCGCAAAGGCTCCGTTCGGGCGAAAGTGTCAGGTCACGCTGGAAAAGCACACTGTCTCCCGCTCTCAGTTCAATCGTAACTGGTCGCGTCGAAGTGAGATAAACACCAATGGTTGCGCGATCGCCATCAACCTCGAGATTGATCACGGCGTCTCTGCTGGCGTTCTTGGCAGCACCGATCTCTTTGTAGGGCATGAAGACTTGCTGAAAGCGCTTTTCCTCGCCGGGCTGCAGCCAACTGAAATCGGGCTGGTTGTCGGTGAAGGCGCCACACATCAACTCGATGTAGGGTCCGTCCTCGTCTGTTAACTGGCGATCCCAAGCTCTGCCAAAATCGCCGTTGCCCCAGGTCCATTGCTTCTTGCCGGGAACCAAATGATGGTTGGCAACATGCATCATGCCCGCTTGCTCGCCATGATTGTAGCTGCCGAGAAAGTCATAGTCCGAGTGGTAAGCCATATACGACGTCGGCACCGGAATATTCTTGTAACGAGAGATATCGGTCCCGGGCGAATAGTCATATTTGTAGTAGCTGCCGGTGGCTATGGGGAAATCACTGCTGTCGCGTTTCCCGTGGTCCATCACGGTTTTGACGTCGGGCGGGAAAACGGACTGGTAGTCGTCATTGACATGTACAGCCGGATTTGCCCACCAGAGAAAGGACTGCGGAAAGGGCGTCCGATTTGACAGCTGTACGTTGAGT
Organism: Phototrophicaceae bacterium; assembly: GCA_965249085.1. Taxonomy (GTDB): domain Bacteria; phylum Chloroflexota; class Anaerolineae; order Aggregatilineales; family Phototrophicaceae; genus UBA6055. The sequence goes on from CBDFLK010000005.1 coordinate 18,465, forward strand.
TCAAGATAGGCGCGTTGCGGATAAAGCGTGAAGCCAACCATGCCCTTGGTGCGGAACATGCGCTCGATCTCACTGAACCAGACCGTTTTGCTGCCGTCAGCGTTCTTGTCAATACAATAATCGACTGCTTGAAAAGTGCTGGGACGGTGATGCTGCGGCCAGTTGAACTCGATGCCACCGGAAATCCAGGGTCCGGTCAAGCCGACCAGCGCCGGTTTGATGACGCGATTGTAATAAACGAAGTGAAAGTCGTTGGTCTTGTCGCGAGCCATCTGCACGCGGCCGCCAAGCCCCGGCAGCAGCACGATTTCCAGGTACTTGTTCTCCAGAACGATCGCCGTGTAGGTCACATCGGTCTTCTCGTCGGAGACACTTTCGACGATGGGATGGGGATAGATAACGCCACTGCTGCCCTGGTAGACCCGGTTTTCCAGGAACATGGGGTTCTTGTCGGGCGCGCCAGCGGAATAGGTGGGTATGACCCTATCCTCGACGCGAACCTGAACATCGCCACTGTCTGAAAACAAATGGTAACTCCAAAACAAAATCAATTACTTGTCAAAAGCGTAACACGATGTCTATTGCGCTCACAATAGACTATAAACTCGAATGATGGACTATATTCTCTTTATGTGTCATAGTCCAACTATCGCAAATCCGCAGTCGAGGCGACAGATGCAGCCGATACGCTTGAAAGATGGATTCCAGGGTGAGATCATGTATGTTGTCCCGCGCCCCATTCTGCAAAAGGCCCGCTCGCATCCGCTGGTCAGTCCGCTGACGCCTACCGACATCGGCTGGTTTCCATCAGCGCGCTACCATTACCGTGAACGTCCGTCGGGCGCCCCTGAACATATTCTGATTGTTTGCGCCGAAGGCAGCGGTTGGCTGCAAGCCGATGGCGTCCGACATCACGTGGGCACAAACGAAGCCGTTATCATCCCGGCGCGCCAGGCGCACATTTATGGCGCCGCCAATGACGACCCCTGGTCGATTCACTGGGTCCATTTTGTGGGAACGGTTGGCGACTTTTACGTCAGTCAATTGAAAAAAGGCGCATTCACACTCTCGGTGGATGCCGGCATGAGACAGTCCCTGGAGGCGCTATTCGCTGCTTGCCGCGATGCCTTCGTGGCCAACTTTCTCTTGCAACGCATGATTTACGCCTCGCAAGCGCTGCACCATTTGCTCGGTAATCTTTTTTTCAACAACCGCGCATTCTCGCCGCTGCTCAGGAGCAGCCACTTCCGCAGTATTGATCACACGCTGTCTTATTTGCACGACAGTGTGAGCGAGAAGCTGTGCCTGGATGACATGGTTCGCCACTCGGGATTGTCAAAATCGCACTTCATGCGGGTTTTCAAGGAACAGACTGGCTTTTCACCGATGGATTATTTTATCCAGCTCAAGATGCAGCATGCCTGCATGCTACTGGCCTTTCGACAAGACAGCGTCAGTCAGATTGGCACGGAACTCGGGTACGAAGATCAGTATTACTTCTCGCGCGCGTTCAGGAAAACCATCGGCATGTCGCCCAAGCAGTATCGGCAGTCCAACTACAATTGAGGCGGGGCGGACGCCAAGCGAACATGGCTCGCAATCAAGATAGAATCGCTAGACATTGACTTGGAATCAGTCTATTGCCTAGCGCGCAGGCCGGGGTTTTCACGCCCCGGCTTGCTGCTCGGAGAAGAATCGTGCTGAACAAGCTGCGCCTGGAACGATGGACGCCGGCGTTCTTTTTGGCGCCCGCCGTCATCCTGTTGATTGTCTTCCGCTATATTCCAATCGTCCTGGGCTTCGAAGAAGCGCTGTATACCAATTCGTTGAGTATGGCGGGCGCTCGCAAGTTCGTCGGGCTGAATAACTTCATCGCGGTATTTGAGGATCCTGTGGTTTGGGGATCTTTCAAGACCACGCTGGTTTTCAGCCTGGTGGTGAATCCACTGCAAGTCGGTTTGGCGCTTTTGCTGGCGGAATTGATCAATCAACGGGTGCCGGGTATCGCGGTGTTCCGGGCGATCTATCTGGTGCCGGTCGCGATATCGATGAACGTCACGGCGATCGCCTGGGGCTTGGCGCTGGATCCCAATTACGGCTTGATCAACGGCATCATCCGCACCATGGGATTGCCGCGACAACCCTTTCTGCAACATCCGAGCCAGGCGCTCTGGTCAATCATCGGCATCATCAGCTGGATTGGCGTGCCCTATTGGAGTCTGTTTTTCCTCGCCGGCTTGCAGGGGATTTCAAGGGATGTGCTCGAATCGGCGCATGTGGACGGGCGCGGGCAGCTTGCGAACCTTTATTTCGATCAAGCTGCCCCTGCTGCGGCGCATCATCGCCTTTGTTCTCGTTTCGGACACAGTGGTTAACTTCACGCTATTTGCGCCGATATATCTGATTACTCGCGGCGGACCTCAGCTTTCTACCCATTTGGTCATGTACGAAGCGTATCGGCGCGGCTTGGTTTATGGCGATATCGGAATCGCTTCGGCCATCATTTCGGTCTTGCTAATTGTAGTTGTGGCCTTTGTCGCGGTGGAGTTCATCGTGCTGCGTCCGCGGCATTGAGCGCAGTCAGGAACGTCAGGTGAGCAAACAAACGCAAAGACAGATTCACGGTAAGGGCGCAACGTGAGATTGAATAATGCGACTATCATGCGGCTGCGAAAAGCGCGCCGATATATCTTGCTCTATGCCTTGCTGTTCGCTATCGCTATCGCCATTATCTTGCCGATTTCCTGGATCGTCGCGTCTTCCTTTACCACCCGGGAAACGGTCTGGAAGAATGTCTTGCCCTTTTCCTGGCGAGCGTTTTTCCCGGCCGATTTCACACTGGATGGCTACCATGCCGTCTTTGAAAAAGACTTCGGCAGGGCCTTGTTAAACACATTTTTTCTGGGCGCGGTGACGGTCATTCTTGGCATCGCGGTCGGGGCGATGTCTGGCTTTGCTTTCGCCAGGTTGAAGTTCCGCGCCAAGAATTTTCTGTTCGCGCTGGTCATTTTCAGTTTCATGATTCCGGCCGATCTCACCGTGATCCCATCGTTTGTGCTGGTCCGGGATCTGGGTTGGCTCAATACCTGGCAGGGTCTGATCGTGCCGGGCTTGGCCAACGGCATCATCATTTTTCTATTCCGCCAATTCTTCGCGGAAATCCCCCAGGACTTGATTGACGCGCCGCGGGTTGATGGCGCGACTTGGCTTCAGGTCTTTACACGGATCATCTTGCCCATCTCCAAGCCCGCCTTGATCAGCGCCGGGGTGATCTTGTTCCTGGGTCAATGGAATAATTTCTTTTGGCCGCTGCTGGTGGCGCCGAATCCGGATTTGCGGGTGGTGCAGGTCGCGGTGTCCATCATCGGCATCGAACAGCAGGTCAACTTGTGGGCGCAGATATTCGCCAGTTCCACATTGGCGATGCTGGTTCCGGTCCTCTTGATCTTGCCCTTCCAGCGCTATTATGTCGGCGGTATCCTAGGCTCCGGGTTAAAGGGCTGACGCCGCAAGCAACTTTGCGCGCGCTTCGCTTGATCATGTACGCTGACAACTGAGAGGAAAACAGTGAAAATCATATTTGATACCGATATCGGCACCGATGTGGACGACTTAGTCGCATTGGCGCTCTTGCTCAACTCGCCCGAGATCGAGCTTGCGGGCGTGACCTGCGTCTACGGCGATGTGCTGATGAGAGCGCGCATGGCGCTGAAGCTCTTGCGCATGCGCGGACGCGGCGATGTGCCGGTGACGATGGGCGCGGCCGCGCCCCTGCTCGGCGACCGTCCGATCTATTGGGGCGCGCACGAAGGACGCGGCTTCCTGGACGCGGAGGACGAGGCTCTGCAACCGGCATCGGAGTTCGCCGTCAATTTCATCGTCCGCAGCGTGATGGACAACCCCGGGCAAATTCATCTGCTTTGCATCGGACCCTTGACCAACGCCGCCCTAGCTTTTCGTCAAGAGCCGCGCCTGGCGCAAAACCTGGCCGGGCTGACCATCATGGGCGGCGCTTTCCAGCGCTCGGCCGATGTCTATACCGATTACGGCGAGTACAACATCGTCAGCGATCCGGAAGCCGCGCATATCGTCTTCAGCTCCGGCGCGCCCATCACCTTGATCCCGCTGGACGTCACCACGCAAGTGCGGGTCACAAGCGCGGGCTCGGCGCGGATACGCGAGGCCGGCACGCGCTTCCATCAGGCGGTGGCCGACCAGATTGACGTCTATTCATATTTCGCGGAGCGTGGCTGGACCTATATGCACGATCCCCTGGCGATGGCGGCCCTTATCCGACCGGAGTTGGTCAGCTTGACCCCGCTTCACGTCGACGTGGAAACGGGCGGGCGCTTTGCGGCTGGCGTGACCTTCATGCGCTCGCCGGACGCCGATTGGCCGGAAAACGCTCGCGTAGCGCTCGAAGTAGATGTCAAAGGTTTCGAGGAATTCTTGATAGAGCGCCTGGCAAGATGACTTGGTTTTTGGGTCGCTGACCGCTGGCTAACGCTCAGATAAGCGCTTTGAGATCCGAGCTGTTGCCCGGCTCCTGTGGCGTGGCATAGACGCCGCCTGCCACCCGCGCTGGATGCAGGAAATGCTGCCGCAGGTGCGGAATGGTCTCCAGGAAGATCGCTTCGTGACCCAGCGCGATATGGTTGAAGAGTACCAGATGCTGGTGGATCTGCCCCATGTCGCCTACATGCGGCACGACTGGTATGCCGTACTTGCGCGCCATCAAACTCACTGTAATGAACTCGCTGACGCCACCGAGCCGGACGCAATCCGGCTGCAGGAATCCCGCGGCCTCGGCCTGGAGATAGTTCTTGAAAATAATCTGGTTGGGCACATGCTCGCCGAGCGCCAGCTTCAGCGGCGCGCTGGCGCGAGCCAGCGTCTGATGAGCCAGCACATCGTCGGGATGGGTGGGTTCCTCGATCCAGTAAGGATTCATACCGCCTAACTGCGCACACATGTTGATCGCCTGCGGCAAGGTCCACTGCTGATTGACATCAAGCATGACGCGGGCATCGTCGCCGACGGTTTCCCGCACGAGGAAGGCGCGGCGGATATCGCGCTCTGGATCATCCGAGCCGACCTTGAGCTTGACCGAGCCGAAACCCTCATGCATGGATTTGACGAGATTCTCTTTGATGGTGTCATCGGAATACTGAATCCAGCCAATGGACGTATCGTAGCCGGGGTAGCCCCGTTCTAGCACGTCCATTCGCTGTCTCCGCAAGGGATACTCATCTCGCAGTATTGCCAAAACGTCGTCTGCGCTCAGCGCGTCGTCGATGTAGCGCAGATGCAGCGTCGCCAGCAACTGCTCCGGCGATAGATCCAGCAGCAACCGCCACAAGGGCAGGCCACGCGCCTTCGCCCAAAGGTCGAAGCAGGCGTTGACAATTGAAGACAGCGCCAGGTGCACCACGCCCTTATGCGGTCCCAGCCAACGATATTGCGGGTGCTCCAGAATAGCCGCGTAGTCCGTGCCAAACTCGGACATCAGCGCTTCGATCTCGCGGCCGACCAGGACTTGCGCCAGATCGTCGATGGCGCGGCAGACCAGATCGTTCCCGCCGCCCAGGGTAAATGCTAGGCCGACGCCGGACAGCATGCCACTCGTCTTAAGCTGTGTCACGGCGTAAGAATACTGCGGATTGGAATGTACGCTGTCGGCGCCGGCGCCTTCTCCCAGAGTGAAGCGCAGATCGTGCGATTGAATGGCGCGGATGACTATCGACATCGATTCCTCCCAAGCGTGTTTTACTTGCAAAAACTTGTTTTATTGGCTTTTGTTTATGTCGCCGTCAATATCCCCTTCACCGCCTGGCTGATGGATGGCTTTTTCCGGCAGATCCCACAAGAATTGACCGAATCAGCCTATATCGACGGCTGCGGTTACTGGTCGGCATTCTGGCGTATCGAATTGCCACTCTCGCTGCCCGGCTTGGCGACGGCTGCTATCTTCGCCTTCCTGGCTGCCTGGAACGAATTTCAGATCGTCAGCGTCCTGGCGCGCAATAATGCCGCCAAAACCTTCCCGCCCGGTCTATTCGCTTTCACCGAGCAGTTTACGGTCGACTGGCGTGGCATGGCCGCCATGAGCGTGATCATGATGGTGCCCGCGGTCATTTTTGTCATTCTGGTGCAGCGTAATTTGGTCAGCGGCTTGACCTTCGGCGCGGTCAAGGGCTAAGGCGCAGATATCAGGGGCAATTGCCCGCCTCGGTGACATAGTCCGCGCTGATCCAGCCTTCCCGTCCGCCATACGACACCATGTACCAGTCCTCGCTGCGATCCAGCGCGTCGAGCACCGCGCCTTGCGGCACCAGTCCGAATTTGTTGCCGTTCGGGGTTGCCCGGAAGTTAAGCGTGGCGGTGGTCGTCACGGTGCATTCGCGCGTGACCACCATGATCACGCCCTCAGCATCTACGAGATAAAATCCCAGCTCATAATCTGTGGGCAAGCTGGTTTGCGGCACGACGGGTGACACAGCCACCAGCGCCTGACCCACACCGGGCAGGAGGTCCACAGTTAGGTCTCCGCTGCCGGTGACGAGCGCCCGGCTGACGTGGAATCCGTCGCGTGTCTCTTGCACAACTTGCAGCCAGGTGTTATTGGGCAGGCGGTTATCCGTGCGGATCCAGCCTTCGGCGCGCCAGGTATCATCGGGCGTTTCGAAATCTTCGTGGTAATTCAAAGCTTTGATGCGCAGGTCTTCGACCGCCATGCCACGATAGGAGGTGGCTAGATTGGACATAAGCTCGAAGCTGACGGTAACCCGGCCCGGCGTGAATTGGCTGAGGTCAATGCGCTCGTCGCGCCAGCCGCGAGAGTTCCCGGTAAAGCCAACGTCATAGTATTTATTATAGGCGCGGGACTTGGTAGTGTAACGGCTCGGCAATGTCTGCCATGTTCGGCCGTCATCATCGCTGACCGCGACGTAGCCGTATTCGTAATCATAGTCAAGGTCATACCAGATACGGAAATCCAGCCAAGCCTGGCGCGGCGCGGTCAGGACGAAGTCGCGGCTCAGCCGGCTATTAGACGAATCGGATGCGAAGGCGTATGCGAAATGGTCGCCTTCGGGGGCGCCTTCCGGTACGAACAGCGCGTCCGGCGCTTGCCAAAGGCGCAGGTAAAGTTTGTCCGCGCCGCGCACATCAACGGCGAAGTAATCCGTGCCGAATTGAGGCAGATCGCCCTCATGCGTAACCGGAAAATTGTTGAAGCTGGCGACGGGCTGCGGCGGCGTCAAATCGGCATCCAGCGCGCGATATCCATAGCCGCGCCGGGCATCCAGAAGCAAATTCGCCAGCACCCAATCGGCGAAGACCTCATCGGCGGAGACGTCTTCGAATTCGCGCAGCACCTTTTCCACGGCGCGCCAGCCATCGGCTTTTTCCGCGAGCAGGCGCGCCGCGATCTCGTTGCCAAAGCGCTCCGTCAAGTAGAGGATGAACAGGGCGCCGGCGCCATATTTTGGACTTTTGTCCTCCGCCACCTGCCATTGCGTTAAGCCGGTATTGGGCGCGGCGAGGAAGTCGTCCGCATCCCAGTGTATAGATTGACGGCTGAGCAGGGCTTTGGAGGCGTAATATCCGGCGAAACCTGCCAAGGCTTCATCGAGCCAGGTTTCCTCGCCCGGGTCGCTATGATGATGCAGGATGTGCAGAAATTCGTGCGCGATCACTTCGATGAGAATCTCGTCATAGAAATCGTAATCATCATCTAGCGCGAGGTCGACCACCAGCATCTCGCGCTGATTGCTTTTCGAATACAGTTGTCGCGGACGCGTACTGGCCGGCGAGAAATAGCCAAAGGTCGTACCTTCCGGGTCACTGATCATGACAACATTCAGTCGTGGATCGCCATCGACGCCGGGTGGCTCGGTAAATTGGAAGAGCCGCTCCACGGGATTCAACACCTGGCTTTCAAGGCGCTGTGCCAGCGCCAGCGCCCGCCACTGCGGATAATCGACCGTGGCCTGAATCCAGATCAGGACGCGCTGCGTCTGGCCGCGCAATTCCATCTCGACTTGCTCGCTTGTTTCGTCTTCACCCATGGTCACGGTGAATGTTTCGGTATCGCCAAGGGTGTATTTGGGCGGACTGGCCGGGGGCGTGTAGCTTGTATCAATCCGGGACATGCGCCCAACCATGTCGACATAGTTGAAGGTTGGGATCTCTACCTTCGCAACAGCGTCGAGCGAGGGATAGTCCGAGTCTTGCGCCAGAATCGTCGAGCGCAGCAGCAGCGCCACGACTATCATAATGCTCTTGAATCGCATAGAGCCTCTCTCCGCTAACGAAAGACAGAAGCCGATTGTAGCAAATCTGTTCGCGCTTGGCACAAAACGTTGGCAAACCGTATACTTGGCTGGCTGACCGTAATTCACTACAATCTATCGACGTTTGTCTACGAAGGAGCCGAGCATGAAGATCACCGATATCGAAATCCGTGTCTGCAAAAATCCGACTTGCAATTCATCATGGTCAAGCTATCGATGGACGCGGGCATCGACGGCATCAGCATGGGTTTTGCCGGCATGGGCGCCGAGATGGCCGGCGCCTTCGCCGCCGATTCGCTGAAACCCTTCTTCCTGGGCAAAGATGCGCTGGCGCGGGAAAAACACTGGCACGACTTTCGCCGTTACGATCGCTTCTGGCACTTCCCGCCGATATATTCTTACGGTCCCTTTGATATCGCGCTTTGGGATATTGCCGGCAAAATTGCCGACCTGCCGCTATACAAGTTTCTGGGCCACTATCGCGAAAAAGTGCCGACCTACGTCAGCTCGCTTTTCCTGGATTCGCCGCAAGACTATGCCGATCAAGTTGCCGAATTCAAGCAGCAGGGTTTTCACGGCTACAAGCTGCATCCGCCTGGCGAATACAACGAGGCGCTGGAAGCTTATCGCTTGTGCCGCGAGCAAGTCGGCGATGATCCGCACTTCAAGCTGATGGCGGATCCGGTAACGGCGCATCTGTATTACGATGAGGCTTTGCGCATGGGACGTGAGCTGGAAAAGCTGAATTATCATTGGTTCGAGGAACCGCTTTATGATGTCGACTTTCATGGTTTGCGTCGCCTGGCGCGCGACCTGGATATTCCCATCGCCGGCACCGAGGTGCTGGCCGGCTCGCACTATTCAACGGCGGAGTGTATCGCCAGCGGCGTGGTTGATATCGTGCGCAGCGACGTATCGTGGAAGGGCGGCGTGACGGCGCTTATGAAAACGGCGCACCTGGCCGAATCATTCGGCGTCCGCTGTGAAGTGCATACGGCCGTCTATCCCGCCCTGGATATCGTCAATTTGCATTGCTGCTGCGCCATCGCCAATTGCGAATTCTTCGAAGCCCTGGTACCGAGCACGCTAATGAGATTGGGCGTCAAGAACCCGATTCAGATTGATGCCGAGGGCTATGCCCATCCGCCGCAGGGCGCGGGCTTAGGCATCGAATGGGATTGGGACTTCATCGACAACGCGACAATTGCGGTTCATTAAGGACGCTGGCAGGGCTTGCCCGGTCAGGATTTCTTGTATCCCTACATAGGGCTGATCCCGTGTGCTCCCTAGGTAAGGGCAATGGGTCCGAGCATGCTAGGCTGTCAATCCGTGTGGAAGACCTCGTCGAGCGTCTTCCACCATTCACCCTCGGCGCGGTCGGCCACGGGCTCCTGCATCGGCATGCAGATATCCCACCACTTTTGCGTCGTCGCATCGGCGGCCATCTTCGCCATATCGGCTTCAAAGTCGTCGCCGTGGTATTCCATGTAAGCAAAAAGAAGATCGCCGTAGTGGTAAATCGAATAGTTGCGGATATTGCACTCTTCAATCTTCTTGAGCACGTCGGGCCAGGTATTGGCGTGTAATTCCGTATATTCTTTCAGACGCTCTTTCTTGATGCCGATCACTTGTCCAAACCGTTGCATGTTGCTGCTCCTATTTGTTCTTGCCAAAATTTTCCGGATGCCGGTATTTCACCGTCTGCAAGTGCTCGCAATACAAAGCCAGCACACCTTCGTTTTTGTATACCTCGTAGCTTACTTTGACCAGTCCCATCTCCGGGTACTTTGGTTCTTTGCTCAGTTGTGTGCGCACGGTATAGATGGTATCGCCGATGAAAACCGGTTTAATGAAGCGCAGTTTGTCATAGCCGTAGCTGAAGGTGTGGATATTGTTATGCGCCATCAAACCCAAGCCGATGCTGAAGACCATCGAGCCTGCCACCAGCCGTTCGTCGAAGATGCCTTCGTCTCTTGTGAAGATCTCGTCGGCGACGTAAGGGTGCATGTCTAGCACGATGGCGTTGAAGATCATGCACTCGCCCTCGGAAAGCGTGCGCCGAATCGACTTTATCTTGGCGCCAATCTCGAAGTCCTCGTACATCCAGGTTTCAGTATTAAAAAGGGGCAGGTCCTTGTGCATTTCAACGGGTGTGTTTTCCGGCATGGAGTCCTCCTCAGCCGCTCGGCGGCAGAGGAAAAGGGTCTGCCGCGCTCTCACGTTTTGTTGAATTGTCTGCTCTTCTGAGCACTGCGATCAATTCGAAAGGCCGCCGATCGCAAATTCCGCCATGATGCGTTGCGTATCTTCGCCGATGCGCGGCGCGCCTTTGGGACTCTTCAGGATCTCGCCGTCAATGCGGATGGGGCAGCGAAGCGTGTCCAGCTTGACGGTTTCGCTGCGCGCGACTTCTTGAATCATCTCGATCACTTTGAATCCCTCGTGCTGCAGCAGTCTGTCCCAGGTCAAGACATCGGCGCACCAGATATCTTGCGGCTCCAGGATGCCCAGCCAGTGCGCGGTCGATTGACCGCGCAGATGCCCTACCAGAATCGCTTTGATTTCGTCGCGCTGCGTGAACCAGGTCGCCGAATCGGTATAAGCGAGCAGGGGCGGGCAATCCAGCAGTTCGCCCAATACCGGGATCGAGCCCATCGCCAGCGCCAGATAGCCATCCAATGTCTCGTAGATGCCGTAAGGCGCTGCCAGGTAAGCATGCGCATTGTTGATGGTGCTGCGTTGCGGCAGCTTGCCGCCATCGTTGAGGTGTGTAGTCAGCACCTCGAACTGAAAATCGAGAATCGATTCCAGGAGGCTGACTTGCGCCAAACCGCTTTCGCCCGTGACACCACGCCGAACGAGACAAGCCAGAATCCCCTGCACCAGATGCGCGCCCGTGAACAGATCGACAACTGCCAAGCCAAAAGGCGTGGGCGGGCGGTCGGCATCGCCGTTCAGCCAAACCAGACCCGATATCGATTGCAGCAACAGGTCTTGTCCGGGCTTGTACACCCAAACACCCTCGTTGCCGTAACCCGTGATCTCGCCGTAGACGATACCTGGATTGATCGCGCGTACCGTCTCGTAGTCCAGGCCAAGGCGCGTCATCACACCCGGTCGGAAGTTCTGTACCAGCACATCGGCTCTGGCGATAAGCTCATGCACTCGCGCCAGGTCTGCCAGGTCTTTCAAATTCGCCGCGAAACTTTCTTTATTGCGGTTGATCGAATGAAAGAGGGTGCTTTCGCCGTCCAATTCAAGCTCGGAGATATAAAGTTGCCGGCAGAGATCGCCACCGTCCGGCCGCTCGACCTTGATCACACGCGCGCCCAAATCGGCCAGGCGCAGCGCCGCCGAGGGACCAGACAGAAATATGCTGAAATCGAGTACCAACAAACCTTCCAAAGGTCGCATAATCGCCCTGTTCTCGCCGCTCAAGCGCCGTGAAGTTGTTTTGCTTGCAAAAACACTTTTTGTATGTAAAATATTGTCAGCATAATCAGATCTGTCAAATCGGAATTCGTATCCATCGCGGCGGACGCAGGCGCGCGGGGAGGTTAGTATGCTCAGAGTTGATACCCACCAGCATTTTTGGAACCTGGACGAAGTGGCGTACCCCTGGCTGGCGCCCGCTTATGGACCGATCTACCGTACCTATGATGCGGCGGAGTTGGCGCCACAGCTGACGGCATGTGGTGTCGACAAAACGGTCATCGTACAAGCGATGGATTCCTACGCCGATACCGACTCGATGCTGGCTACCGCGGCGGAAGAGGACTGGGTCGCCGGCGTGGTCGGCTGGGTGCCCTTGCATGATCCGTCAGAGGCGGACAGAAAGCTGGATGAATATACGGAGGTCCCCTATTTCAAGGGCATGCGCCATTTGATCCACGAAGAAAGCAATCCAGATTGGGTCACCCAGAAGCAGGTGATTGAAGGTTTGCAGTTGCTGGCGGATCGCGGCTTGACCTTTGATGTTGTGGCGGTGTTCCCCAATCAGCTCATGCATGTGCCAGCGCTGGTCGAGAACGTCCCCGATCTCAAGATGGTCATCGATCATCTGGCAAAGCCGCCGCTGGATGAAGCCGATCGCGCGGTCTGGCGCGAGCAAATGGCCGCCGCTGCGGAAAGCCCCAATGTCTTCGCCAAAGTATCAGGCTTGAATACGGTAACGCCTGACTTCGAGAACTGGACTTACGAGGACATCAAACCGCATATCGACTTCGTGATCGAGCAATTCGGCGTTGATCGCCTCATGTTCGGCAGTGACTGGCCCGTTGCTGTGCTGGCTGGCGATTACGCCAAGGTCTGGAACGAAACCAATAAGGCCATCGCCGATTTGTGAGAGGCGGAAAAGGACGCTTTGCTCGGTGGCACTGCCAACGGTTTTGATGGGTTGGGACTGTAGTGGGGTAATCTAATCAGTCAGATTGGTTTCGACCGTGGAACTAGCTATGCTACTATGCATGACGTGGAATCCTTAAACCATGGCCAGGTGTCGATTGGCATTATTGACCTTGGATTCAGCACGCCTGATTTTTTCGCCTTGATCTGATTCCACTGCGGAATTCATGTCTTTGATTTCCGGCTTTTGACTGCACAATGAAATCCATCGAAATGACGGTCGATTCTCCATTCTAACCAGCGCGTGGCAGCGAGTACCGCCAAAATCAGAATTATCCCATCCAAGTATGGATGGCTATCCCAATCCATTGGCTTGCTCCCGATGCGTCTAGGTACCGGCGTAACGACTCCTATCGCATTATTTGCGTCAGCAAAGTCGCATGGTCTGTTGTATCGGTCACCATTGCGGCAGTGGCGTGCCGCCGCTCTCGCTTGATGAATAAGCCGCTTCCACTGTCGCTATCGTTTTTATGGCGTCTTCAACCGATGTGGGCAATTTAGCGGTTTCGCCATTGGCAAAGCGCATCAAGCTGGCCATGGTGCCAATGAAAGCTTCCGGGAACCAGGACCCTTTAATATCCAACGACTGCCAAGCTGGCTGGGTTTCTGTATCCAGCAAAGCATATTCGAAGCGGTCAGGAACGCCGTCAGGGTAATTCATATTCAAACCGGCGCGGATCTGGATCGCGCCCTTGCTGCCCTCAATTTTGACGTATGATTGCTGTTTTTCAGGCCCGTAGGCGTGGCTGTGATTTGTCATGACGTTGACGCGTGGGTTGTCGCCGTAATCCATGATGATCATGGAGCGGACGCCGCCTTTCAGTTCCGGGGCCGATGGGTGGCTCATAGTCTTGGCATAAACCGACTTCGGCGTGCCACAAAACGACCGTACCAGATCCACATAATGGATGCTGTGATAAAGGATTTCGACACGGGGAAGGGGAAACAATAATCCCCAGAGATGCCAAGGCGTGTTGCACTGTACTCGGAACTCGATATCGCGTAGTTCGCCGATCATCCCCTGCTTTATCATGTCGCGCGCGGCGATGATAAAGGGCGCGAAGCGCAACTGGAAATTGATGGCTGCCACCAGTTTGCGTTCGCGGCACAGATCAAGGATCTCCCGCGCCTGCGCCATATCTTCGCCCATGGGCTTTTGAATGAGCACGGCGCGCCCCGCCGGTATTTCGCGCAAGATGTCGGTGATCGCGCTGCCCGGCACTGCGACATCAAAGACAGCATTCTGTGGCGCCTTGTCGATCGCCTCGCCAAGCGATTCGTAAATCTGCGGGATATCGAACTTGTCCTTCATCATGGCGGCGCGCTCGGCATTGATGTCGCAGCCGCCCACCACCTCGAAACCCGCAATGCGATATGCCGGATAATGCGCATCGTGCACGATACCGCCCAGGCCAATACTCACAATCGGCGGTGGTTCTTCCGGCAAGATCGCTTTCTGTCGAAGATCGAAAGAAGGCATAGCGATTTCCTTTGTTGGTCTTTATCAAGCTGGGTCTGCCACCAAATGCGGCTGCTCCAGCCCATAACTCAAGCCGGCGCGTTCGTTGATTTGCCGCGCGCAATGGCGCAGCGCCGCGACCACCTTGTGCGGCTCACTGCTTTGACGGGTCGCCGTCAGTTGCGTGACGGCTATCGCTGCCGTCACACCGACTTCCGGATTGCCTACCAGGACGGCGGTATCCTTCATGCCGATATAAGATTCGTCGACCGCGGTTGATATGCCGCTGCGGCGGATCTGAGCGATACGCTGCCAAAAGAGCTCGCGTTCTCCAGCGTTCATATTGCAGTAGTCGGGGTCGTGTTCCAGCGTCATTTTGATGCTGCTATCGGGCGTGGCCGAAAGCAAAAGCCGACCCGAAACGGTGCGTGCCAGGGGAAAGGCCGCGCCGACCGAGACGATGATCTGTACTTTTTCCGGGCTTTCCACATGCCCAACGACCAGAAGCTGCCGCTGCTGCATAATGCTAATATGGCAGGACTCGTGAATGGTCCAAGCCAGTTCTTGCATCGGCAAGTTGGCCATCTGCAGCAGATGTTCCAGCGGCGAATGCCGATTCGCCAATTCAAAGAGCTTCAGAGTTAGCATGTATTTGCCCGATACATCGTCCTTGATGACAAAACCGCTTTCCGCCAGGCAGGTCATGGTGCGAAAGAGTTGACTGGTGCTGTTCTCGGTTTTTTCCGATATCTGGGAGAGCGAAAGCGGCTCGGATGCTTCCGCGAGCAACTCCAGAACAGCCAAGCCTTTCTCCAAAGCCGGGACGCTGTAATTGGGTGCTGTTTTTTGCTCACTCATCTTTGTATTTGCAATGATTGGTTGCTGTCTTTCTGTATGTTTCTGAATAGCTCAGACTCAACCGCTTTCCGTTACGTCCTTGCGCTGGACCAAATAAAGATGCTGGCAGGCGAGCACGATTTTTTCATGCTGATTAAAGACCTCGACTTGCTCAACCACATAGCCATGATCGGGACGTTTGGGATAATCGCGCTTTTCGCTGATGGTCGCTTTGACTGTGATGGTATCGCCGATGAAGACGGGACTTATGAAACGGACGCGATCATATCCGTAGGAAAAGGCGACGGGATTGATCTCGGTAGCCGTCATACCGATGGCCACGCATAGGATCAAGGTGCCATGCGCGACGCGCTCTTTGAAAACCTGGGTCTTGACCCATTCAGCGTCCATGTGGTGCGGGAAGAAATCCCCGGTTTGACCGGCACGCAGCACGATGTCGGCTTCAGTGATGGTTCTGCCAAAGGTCTCGCGGCTATCCCCGATCAGGTAGTCTTCGAAATATGTGGTCTTGATCATCAGCTCTTCCTGTTATTTGTTCAGGGGACGAAACGGCGCGCCGGTTGACAAGGAGCAACTCGCTCACTATATTTTGCATATAAAACTGACTTTTGCAAGCAAAACTAGGTGCCACTCGTGGTGGCGGCTGAAACCCGACATTGGAACCGACTGGAGGCGACAAAATGACGGCGAAAACGTTGTTACGCGGCATTACCTGGAATCATTCACGCGGCTTTGTATCGGTGGTGGCGACTGCGCAGCGCTTCTGCGAAATGCGCCCGGAAGTCGAGATCGTCTGGGAGAAGCGCTCGCTGCAAGAGTTCGCGGACGCGCCGATTCAAGGCTTGGCCGACGACTATGACCTGCTGGTGATCGACCATCCCTGGGCCGGTTACGCGGCATACAGTCAGGTCCTGGTTCCCTTGCAGGAGATCATTCCGGCGGACTTTATGGCGGATCAGGCGGCCAACTCGGTCGGGCATTCGCACCCCAGCTATGTCTTCAATGGCAATCAATGCGCCCTGGCGATTGACGCCGCGACGCCGGTGGCCTCATACCGGCCGGATTTGCTGCGGCGTTACGGTCTGGAAAAGCCCCAAACCTGGAATGATTTGCTGGCCTTGGCGCGGCAGGGGCGGGTCATTATGCCCGCCATCGAGATCGATACCTTGATGAACTTCTATATGCTCTGCGCGACACAGGGAGAAGCGCCTTTTGTCGACGATGATTGGGCGGTATCCGATGAGATGAGCCTGCGCGCTCTGGAGCAATTGCGGGAATTGGCGAGCTTGTGCCCACGCGACATCTTCAATTGGAATCCGATCGCGGTATATGAAGCGCTTTCGCGGCGAGAGGACTACGTTTATTGCCCCGTCGCCTACGGTTATTCCAATTATTCGCGCGCCGGCTACTCGGACAATGTTCTTATATTCGATGACATGGTCGACATCGGCGGGCATGGACGCTGCCAAAGTACGCTGGGCGGTACGGGCTTATCAATTTCGACAGGCTGCAAGTCAGTGGAAGTAGCGCGCGACTACGCCATGTTTAGCGCCAGCCCGGTCATTCAGCGGACGATCTTCTTCGAGAATGGCGGCCAGCCCGGGCATCGGGGCGCCTGGACCGACGACGAGGTCAATCGGCGCAGCAGCAACTACTTCCGCAATACCTTGCCCGCGCTTGACCGCGCGTACCTGCGGCCGAGATTTCCCGGTTATCTACACTTTCAGGATCAGGGCGGCGCGCCTATACGCCAGTATTTGATGAACGGCGGCGATGACCGGCAAGTACTTGCCGAGTTGAAGCGGCTGTTTCAAGAAGCCAAGGACTTGTACGCCTGAGCGTTGCCCTCATTCATCGAGATGTTCGGTGAAGCGGCTTAGCGCGGTCGCCCACAATTGCTGGATATCGTCGTCGGTATCCGTGCCGCGATGGCCTGGAAGATGCCGTATCCGATCAAGACTTGACCCAGGTCGTTGAGATGGCAGCAATCGGAGTGCAAGACCCAATCCGCGCCGGTCGAGAGACTTCGCAACGGGTGGAGCTACACGCCGATGTCCTCGTTCCAAAGCCCGGGATTGTCGCGTATGAAGTCCTGCATCAGACGGTAGCATTCTTCGTCATCGAGCTGGATTAACTGTACGCCGCGAGCGATCAAATGATCCTCGGGTCCCTGGAATGTGCGATTCTCGCCGATGACGACCGTCGGGATCTTGTAAAGCAAGATGGCGCCACTACACATGTCGCAGGGCGACAACGTGCTGTAGAGCGTCGCCCGCTGATAATCACGCACGCTCAGGCGACCGGCGTTTTCCAGGCAATCTATCTCGGCATGCAGCACGGGGCTGCCGCGCTGCACCCGTCGGTTGCGACCGCGGCCGATAATCGCGCCGTCAAGCGCCAGGGCCGAACCGATCGGGATACCGCCTTCTTGCAATCCCGTTTTTGCTTCCGCTATTGCCGCCGCCAGGAATGGGTCCATCGTTTCTTTCATCCCACCGTCCACTGTTTTTCTAGCAGTCGCTGTGCGCGCAGTCACGGGTTTCATAGCGCGATCTCGGTGACCCCCGCTAGCGCCTCCCGCAAGCGCCTCCGCCATTCGGCGTCACGTTCCGGCGATATCTGCGCGCAGCCGACATGCTCAAGTGTGAACGAGGCGGCCGCGGCACCGTAACAGCCGGCGCTCGCCAAGTCTCCCTCTTTGCACCATCCAACGACAAAACCGCCGTTGTAGGCATTGCCCGCGCCGGTTTGATCGACCACTGCGTCAACGCCCACCGCTGGAATGGTCCAGGCGCGATCGCTGTTCGTTTGTGCGACCAGCGAGCCAAGCTCACCCATGCGTAAAGCGACCACGTTGCAGCCATCGGCAAGCATGCGCCGCAAGATTTCGGCTTCATCTTCGACGCCGTACATCGTCTGCGCTTCATGCAGGTTGGGCGAGACGATATCGGCGTGGGGAATGCCGGTCACGAAGGCATCGTAATCGGCGCTCAGCATGAATATGCGCAGCGGTTCCCAGAGCAATATCGCGCCCGGGAAGCGCGCGCGCCAACTTGCGACATGTTCCGGCGCGCGCAGCAACGTCATGCCACGCGCCACTGAATATGGGATAGCGGGACTGTCCGCGTCGGGGACCATACATGAAGGGTTCGATGATATCGACGCGGAAGATCTCGTTGCGCCTGCCATCCCATTCGAAGATTTGCCAGCCGCGCGCTTGCTGATGCGGCGACCAGAACAGCCCGGAAGTATCGAAGTCCTCTTCGAGCCGAACCCGGATATCCGCCGGCAAATCCTCGCCGACCAGCGCCACCAGGCCCGGTCTCGTACCGGCCAGGGCCATGCCATAAGCCGCGTGTGTGCCGCCACCGCCCAGCACGCCCATACTGGTGCGGCCATCGGGATAGACGATATCATCGATGATGATGCTGCCGACGGCGACAAAATCGATCTTGCTCATGGCTTATCGTCTGAGTTCGCTGATCATGTGGCTGGAACGGATGCGGCTGGCGCGATCGGCCCAGTCGGGCAGGCGACCGCCTTCAAAGTTGCAAAAATAGGGCACGCCCAGGGACCCCGCGCGGGCGGCGGCGATGGAGCTCGCCCGGGATGCTGTAGACGACCGAGGCGTAGCGTTCGGGGATGAGCCGCGGGATGGGTAAAAGCGTATCGACGTATTGCTGAATCTCGCTCGCGTCTGTGGTCGAAACGAGGGCAATCGGCCGCCCGATGCTTTTTGCCGCCCGCGCCACTTCCGCCGCGCGATCAGCATCAAATTGATTGGCGGACAGCAGCACCAGCGGAATATCGGCCTTTTTCACGAAAAACTGCAAATGCGACCATTCTTCCGTTTCTTGCGCCAGCGCAGAATCGCCACTCGCTTCCAGCAGCTTTGCCGCGCTGAACATCGCCGCACCATATAAAGGACCCGCGCCAACAAACTCGAAGAGCGCCGCCTTCTTCCAGCGCTCCACGAGGTCATCAACAATCGGCTCGCAAAGCTGAATCGTCTCTTCGACCGCATCCGCCAACTCGGCGATGGCGCGCCGCTCGGCATCAGCCGCAGCGGTGGTTAGCGCGCCGCGCACTTCGGCGATGCGCAAAGCCGCCAGCAGCAGCGCGATCTGCGACGCCAGATAAGAGCGGATGCCCGGCACCACCATGCCGCGCAGTTCGTCGGGCAAGGGCGGCACGGCCGTTTCGAAGACCTGATCGGCGACTGCGCCCAGCGGTCCGCCCGGATTGCCGGTCAGCGCAACGGCGGTCGCGCCGGCTTTGCGCGCCAGATCCATCGCTTCAATGGTGCGGCTGACTTCTCCTGAGACGGAGACACAGATGACCAGATTGGTCTTGGGACCGGTATCCGGCAGGAAGCCGGCGGTATAACGACTGAAGGGTAGGGAACTGAGCGCTTGCGTCCGGCACGCCCGTCAATTGGTGGAAGGCCAGTTCAGCGCCCACCGGCGCATGATGGCTGTCGCCGCAGCCGACCAAATAGATGGCGCTTGACGGAGGCGCAGGTCTCGAAGTCGAAGGCGCGTCGTGCCGACGCGTCAAAGGGTTTGACGATATCGCGGATGAGCGTGGGTAAGGTGTCGATCTGTTGGTGCATGGGTGAACGGTCGGTCATGTGTGGGGTTCCTATTCGTTATTTTCCTGTTGAGTTATGTATTTTCTAAAGTTGCTTCTTTGCTTCCAGTTATTTCTGTCTTTTACTTTGTTAATGTATAATTCAAAACCCGCCTTGAACATGTCATTCCAGCGTACTGGATCAATATGCGCCATAAAGTTGCCATTAACCTCGACGACTTGATGAAGGCCGCCCGGGACTTTCTAACCAAATATAATTTGCGGTTATCGAATGTGATAAAGGATTCCTAATGCGTTCCCAATGCAGTTTAGTCCATTTCTGCTTTTCTTCATTGCTCCGACGGTGCAGAATGTAATCATGCATACCGAGATTATGTCTTTTTCTACTCTTGCCATCGGGTCCTTGATGTACATATCCGCTTGTTGCAGCCCCCAATACTTCAGGAAGCGGGGACAATATTGAGAGGATTGTTAAATTGAACCATGGAGTTTTGTCATTTTCAATAAGGTACTGTATTGGTTTAAACACTGTATCATTTGCGACAGTCTCAAATGATTCAATCAGCAGATCCAAGGATTCTTCGGCGTCCAATCCCTGACTCTTAATGTGTGTTTCTAGGTACCTGTAGAACGGATATCCATTGTAGGTCGCAAAATCAAGACCGTATTCGGGAGAAAGTGAGTAGCCAAGTGGCATGTTACTGACTAGCCCTCCATTCCGCCATCGTCTTTTTGCCTTTGCTGCGATTGCAATGCGAGCATAGCAGTTGCAGATTATCGAAGTGATCGTGCCGCCGCGTGACTTGGGCAAGATGTGATCCACTTCATGACCTTGAAGGGGAAGTGGGTGTCGCAGCCGACGCAGACGCCTTCCTGCTCGCCGTAAAGACGATGGCGATGCGTGCGGTAGTTGGGCAGTTCGCCAAGATCGGTGCGTTTCGGCAGGGTATCGACGACATTTGCGCCGCCCCATAATGCGCCGCGATCTTCGCTGATGCGCTCGTTCACGAGCTTGATGGCGAGCGGCGACAGGTCAATGCCCGCCACTGCCTTTCCATGCGGTCGGCGGCGACAAGTGTAGTCGCGCAGCCGCAGAATGGGTCGAAGACCATGCCGCCCTCGTTGCTTGAAGCGTCGGATTATTCTTTGTAGCAGGGCGATTGGTTTTTGCGTGGGATAGCCGGTGCGTTCTTTGCCTTGTGATTGGACAGGCTTCACGTCTGCCCACACATCACCCAGCTGTGCGCCCCTTTGTTCATCAAGATACCGCTTTACCGCTGGCACATTGCCCGGTTTGGTTTGCATAACGATGCCATCGTCATAAGCCTTTTGCATCCGTTCCTTTGTCCAACGCCAAACTCTAGTTACCCCTAGAAACTCGTAAAGTGAGGTTTGGGCGATCCTTTTGCGGGCTGGTCAAATCGCCGAGTCTGTATCGTCTGCCCGTGTTTTTCTTCGACATATCTGTAGAACCTGTCGACATAATCCGGATCGTGATCGACAAATTGCGGATTCCAGGTCCATTGTCCGACTTCGAATAGCGCAGCAACGTATCATGGTTCTTAGGTAAGTTCCTGCGTGCATCACCTTTGGTATTTGTACGCTTCCATATAATCTCATTGCGGAAGTTATTTCGCCCGAAAACCGCGTCCATGAGCAGCTTGAGATAGTGACTCGCAGTCGGGTCACAGTGCAGGTAGATGCTGCCGGTCGGCTTGAGAATGCGCTCCATCTCAATCAGGCGAACCGCCATCATAATCAGATAGCTCATCATGCTTTTGCCGGATGCGTTTCGCGCAGCCTCGATGACACTGTAGGCGGCGGGGTTGCGGTCGGCCAGTTCGCCGTGCTCGTGCACGTCAATATCGGATAGAGTCCAAGTGTCCTTGAAAGCCGCGCGGCTGCGGATTGAACCGATGGGGGCGGCGTAATCTTGATTGGAGTTGAAGGGCGGGTCGAGATATATGAGATCGACGCATTCGGAGTTTATGCCACGCATGACGTGGAGATTGTCGCCCACCCAGACTGTGCGATTGGTGAAATTTGCTTGCGCCATCTTCTGTAAACCCGCGCGCGTGGCCAATGACAAGAATGTAAACGCTGTCGGCGTGACTGTACAGGGGGTTTCAGCACAGCGGCGGATAGGTTACGGAGCGGTTGACCTGCTAGGTCGCGTAGACAATTACCGCCGTTCGCCCAGTATTTGGCAGATGAAGGCGGGTATCCACCGCACAGCCGCCGACAAATCACTCAAGGCCACAGTCTCCTCAGTCGTATGCGCGTTCGCCACAATGACGCCGCTCAATCCCAGACAGCGCGTCCAGGTGCTGAGCAGCATGTCGTCGCCTCGCGAGACGTAGCTGTAGTTGAGTCGGACTGTGCCGGGTCGCACTTTATTGACCTCGCCAGCCAGCGACTCGGCCAGCGCTTTGATAATCCAGCGGCACGACCGAGCCGCGTCCATAACCGATACAAAGGCATGCGAGCGCCTACACCACGTTAAACAATATTCAACTGTGGAATCGCAGAAGAAAAATGCGTGTTTGCAATCACTTGATTCAGCAGTTGAATGATGTGAACCGAAACAGCCGCTCCAATAGACGTCGCTATCCCAATAAACCAACGTATGCTTTTCAGCTCCACTCGCATACTCTTGACGTCAGCTTTTAGACCTGCCACGTCCGTCTTTAGAACCGCCACATCGATTTGACACTCTCGACTTCGGTTCGTACTCGTTCAATGTCAACTCTGACGCCTTCGAGGCCCGCCTTGGTCGCCAGATGTGGAATCGCCGTTTCCAATGAAGCAATTCTTTCCATTTCCGTTCCGCTTGCCATGTAAGTATCCTTGTTTGACTGCAGCGCGCTGCGTTGAACTCTCTAAATGCAATCATAACATTAGTTTCGTTTGCTTTCAAGTAATCTCGTTGCGAGCGCGCTGATCCACCGCACAGCCGCCGACAAATCACTCAAGGCCACAGTCTCCTCAGTCGTATGCGCGTTCGCCACAATGACGCCGCTCAATCCAGACAGCGCGTCCAGGTGCTGAGCAGCATGTCGTCGCCTCGCGAGACGTAGCTGTAGTTGAGTCGGACTGTGCCGGGTCGCACTTTATTGACCTCGCCCAGCCAGCGACTCGGCCAGCGCTTGATAATCCAGCGGCACGACCGAGCCGCGTCCATCGCCGGAGACGAAGGCGTGCGAGGCGCCGACGCCCATGACATGGCCGGCGGCTTCGTCGAGGTTGTGCCCATCGACATTGACGAATCCAAGCCGCGGTGGTTCCAGGACATGCGCCAGCCGCGAGGCGCCTTGACCGAATAGGCCGATGGGCGGACCTTCTTCCTGGTCAGTGAAGACGAAGATGACCCGGCGTCGCGCGAAGGTATCCGGACGTGTTTGTTAAGCAAATGGGCGGAGACCAACAGCAGTAGCACGCCGATGGCGTTGTCAAAGCCGCTGCCGATGATTGAGCCTTCGCTGACTTTCGGCGTCGTGTGCGCCATCACGATATCGCCCCAGGCAAGTTCGCCCGTTTCGGCGCGGAAGGTGATTCGATAGTCATTGCCTGTTGATTGGAAGCGTATCACCCCGTTCGCTGTGACCCTCACGCGGCCGTCAACGTAGCGCAGGCGCGAGCTGCGCATTCATAGCCATCGCCCGCACTCGAATGGCGCAGAGCGGATACAGGGTCGCATCGGGCAGGTTCAGCACACGGTAGCAGGGTCGATCCATGTGCGCGCTGATCAGCAGGTCGAGCGGGGGCATTCGGATCGCCCAGCGCAATGGCGAGAACGCCGGTGAGCCGATGGGCGCGCAGGTTAAGCCGAACTCAGTGGCGATGTCGCCGATGACCTCGCCGACGCTGCCGGGCAGCGCGCAGCTGTTGGCCGGAGCCGGCGCATCCAGCAGGCGCGACAGACGGTCGAATAGCGCCTCTGGTGCGCAGGCGCGGTCGGAAGCGATGGCTTGAAGCAGGTTTTGGATTTGCAGATTAATCGTCATCGAGTGGCTCCCTCAAGGCTGCGACAGCGCGTCAACGAACATCTTGGAACGCCATCGGTATCCAGGGCCTGAATCACATGGACATTGGGCGCGTTGCCGCTCATGTGGTTGTAATCGATGACGTTTGCCCGCGGGTGTGCTGTCCGGTCAACTCAACCGTAACGAAATATTTGTCGCTTTGAATTACCAGTTCCGGCTGCAGGGTGATCGCCATCGCCAGTGGATCAGGCAGCAGGTAAGCCGGTCGGCGGTAAGTGTGTTGCAGGCGCTGCGCGGTCTTGTTCGAGATCTTCTCGAAGAAGCGTCCGTTAACTGTGTCGATGGCGCAGAGCGCGTTTGAATTTGTCCCAAGGAAAACCATGTGTCAGTGTCGTCTCCCAGCTGAGCATGGTGGCGTCGTCGAAAGCTTCCAGTGTGATGTATGCCGCTTCCGGATCGGTGTAGATATTGTATTCGGCGGTCAGATTGGGCGTATTGCCGTGCGCCGCGATGGTGCCGCCATGAAGACAAACTGTTTGATACGGGCGGAAAACTCTGGATCGAGACGGATGGCGGCGGCCAGGTTGGTCAGCGGACCTAGGGCGATCAGCGTCAACTCGCCCTCGTATTCGCGCGATAGCCGCAAAAGCGCCAGCACGGCGTGTTCTTTCTCGAGGGAGCGGGTTAGCGGCGGCCGGTCGCGGAAGTCGCCCAATCCATCGCCGCCGTGGAACTCGGCCGCGTCTTCCCAGGTGTGGATAAAGGGACGGTCAATGCCGGCGTAAACGGGCACGTCCCTTGTTCATGATTTCGAGGATGGTCAGCACATTTGGATTGACCTGCCGAATATGCACATTGCCGGTCAAGGTGGTAATGGCCAGCACGTCGACATCGGGGTGGCACAGCGCCAACATGATCGCTTGCGCGTCGTCGACGCCGGCGTCTGTGTCGATGATCAGTTTCATAGGGATTCAACTTTCGCTAGATTCGATTTGTGGCCACATTGTAACACTGTTGTCTTCACGGACGCAGCAAGATGCCTATGCGCCCAGGGCAATCGCATCAATATCACTGTCCACCAATAATCCGAATTATTGAAAAGATAAATCGACCACAGAGGCACAGAGACACAGAGAAAAGCATCTGTGTGATAAAGATACAGTCGTATTTCTGCTATAAATGAGAGATCAGCGCAGATTCCTTTCGACGTTGGTAACAGAATTGGAGATGGTTCACCTTTAGTAATGTACTTAAACTCGGTGCCGCCGGTCAGTGTCTACGCGACCCTCGGTGCACTCGGTGGTGAAATTTTGCACTGAATACAGACCAGCACTCGTTGATGCGATTGCCCTGACTATGCGCCGCTTTGTCCGCGGCGAATCCACCGATCAAGGTCAGTCGCGCCGCACTGGTCACCTACCGTGACCGGGGTGTACAGAATTGTTCATTGTCACCGTTTAACAAACTCTTTGCCCAATCGACCTAATCGTGGGTATAATAGCTAAATCAGAAGTCAATCTGATAGAAGCCAACATTTTAGTGGGAGGAATCAAATGAGAAAGCTAAGTTTTCTACTAGTCGTGGTACTTGTGTTTCTGACGGCGTTTACCGCCTTTGCTCAGGACGAGCCCCTTGCGCGTGATATCGGTGATCAACGGCACGCTCGGCGACAAATCCTTCTTCGATAGCGCCCAGCGCGGCATGGACGCCATCGCCGATGAATACGATATCGAGATCGACACCGTCGAGCTGGGCATTGATCCGGCAAATTGGGAACCGGGCTTGCTCGATGTCATGGCCGATACCGATTCCTACGATATCCTGATCTCGGCACCCACCAGATGGTCGACTTCCTTGCGGCGAATGCGCACAACTATTCGGACAAGTACTTCATATTTTACGATGCGGGGATGCCCTACGATAACATGGAAGTCTGCGTCGAGGGCTGCTCCAATGTCTATTCGATGATGTATGCGCAGAACGAGGGTTCCTTCCTGGCTGGCGTTTACGCCGCGGCGATCACCACCAGCATGATGGAAGGCACGAATGACGCGCCGATCATCGGTTCGGTCGGCGGGCAGCCAGATCCCGGTCATCGACGACTTCATCGTCGGCTACGAACAGGGCGCTTGCCTGGTCAATCCGGATATACAGAGCATCGTCCAGTACGCCGGCAGCTGGGACGACCCGGCGCGCGGCAAGGAGATCACGCTGGCTATGTATGAGCAGGGCGCGGATATCGTCTTCCAGGTGGCTGGCGGCACCGGCGTTGGTGTCTTTGAAGCGGCATCTGAGCAGGGGCGTTTCGCCATCGGCGTCGACTCGGGATCAGGCGGTCATCATCGCCGAGACGAATCCCGACCAAGCCGCGCGGATTCTGACCAGCATGCTCAGAATGTCGACAACTCGATCTTCCGCGCCATCACCTTGCACCTTGAAGGCACCCTGCCCTATGGTGGCGCCGAGATCCTCGGCATCCCCGAAGGCGGCGTTGGGCTGGCCAAGAATGAGTTCTACGATGCGGCCACTTCCGATGACATCAAGGCCATGGTCGAAGCGGCGGAAGCGGCGGCCGTAAAAGGCGATATCGAGGTCCAGACCGTCTTCACCAGCGAGGACATGATGGCGGCGGTTGGCACGGCTTGCGCTGATATGCCGACGGGCGGCATGAGCATCGACGACCTGATGATGGACGATATGTAGGGTCGGGTAGTAACCCCCTCCCCCATAAGAAGGGAGGGGGAGTCGTTGCGATAACTGAGAAAGTTAACTTTGGGTCATCCACCGGCTGACCCCTATAGGTATCTTCAATTATGCAATGTAGGGGTGACCCGGTGGGTCGCCCAAAAACTATGTCACTTGAGCGCTTCGCCAAGAGTGTAAGTTAGATTTTTATGCCAATCATCGAAACGCGCAGTATTCATAAGATTTATCCCAATGGCGTACATGCCAACGATGATATTGACTTCGCCGTGGACCAGGGCGAGATCCACGCCCTGGTCGGAGAAAAACGGCGCGGCAAATCCACCTTGATGAAGATCCTTTTCGGTTTGGAGCATCCCAGCTCCGGCGTTTGTTTATCCGCGATCAAGAAGTCGAAATCGGCAATCCGCAAGACGCCATTGAACATGGCATCGGCATGGTGCACCAGAACTTCATGCTGGTAAATTCTTTCACCGTGGCGCAAAACATTATTCTCAATCGAGAACCAGGCAAGGTCTTTCCATCGACTTTCCGCAAGCCGTCACCGATACCATCGCGCTCTCGCAAGAATACGGCTTGAACGTCAATCCCGATGCCAAAATTGAAGATATCCCGGTGGGCATGCGTCAGCGCGTGGAGATCCTCAAGGCGCTTTATCGCGGCGCCGAAATCCTGATCCTCGATGAGCCGACCGCCGTGCTTACGCCCAGCGAGACACAAGATCTCTTCGCCGCCATCCGCAACCTGGTCGAAGGCGGCAAAACGGTCATCTTCATCACGCACAAGCTCAAAGAAGTGATTGAAATCTCCGACCGCGTCACGGTCATGCGCGATGCCCGCAAAATTGGTACGGTCAATACGGCCGAGACGGACGAGCGAGAGCTGGCGCGCATGATGGTCGGGCGCGAGGTCTTCATGCAGGTCGATCGGCCGTCGGTCACGCGAGGCGCGTCAGTGCTGGATGTCAATGATCTGACCTACGCCGACGACAGCGGCCATCAACTGCTCAAGCATGTCAGATTCAGTGTCTATGAAAACGAGATCCTCGGCATCGCCGGGGTGGAAGGCAACGGACAGACCGAACTGGCCGAGGTGCTGACCGGCTTGCGGCCGCCCACCACCGGGGAAGCGTACATCGACAGGGAGCAGATCCTCGGGCGCGGACCGCGTTCGGTGCGCGAACATCAAGTGGCGCATATCCCCGGAAGATCGCCTGACCAACGGCGTCGCCTTGACATCGTCCATCGACGACAACCTGATTATTGATCGTTATTATCGCGAGCCATTCACCCGCCGCGGATTGCTCGATATCGATTCCATTGTAGACAACGGCGACAGTCTTATTCGCGAATTTAATATCATCGCGCCCAACGGCGGGATTCTGGTTAACGCGCTTTCCGGCGGCAATATGCAGAAGGTGGTGGTGGCGCGCGAATTATCTTCCTCGCCCAAGCTGCTGATAGCGGCTCAGCCGACGCGCGGCGTCGATATCGGCGCCATCGAATTCATCCACCAGGAACTCGTCGACCAGCGCACCGGCGGGCTGGCGATTCTGCTCATCTCGGCTGACCTGCAGGAAGTGATGAAGCTGTCCGACCGCATCATGGTGATGTATGAGGGCGAGATCGTCGGCATCTTCCCAATGACGAGAGCTTGAC
>CBDFLK010000006.1:0-70733 GCA_965249085.1 Phototrophicaceae bacterium
GCCCGCTATCTAACAACGCAACCCGAGTGGGACGAGTGGACGGCTTTTTGGGCAAATTCAGATCACCAGGAGTTCCACGACCGGCTCAATTGGCTTCAAGCGCAACGAGTTAAATTCAGCTTTGTCGTCGCAGGCGACGAGGTCGTTCCAGGCGTATCGGTTGTTGACCTTGCCGGTCATACCCTGGGACAGTCAGGTCTACTCGTGGAATCAAAAGGCGAACGACTGCTGCACGTCGTTGACATCTTGCATCAACCCTTCCAGTTCGCCCGGACCGAATGGCAATTCATGTTTGATTCTGATGGCGACATGGCGGTAAGCACGCGCCGGCGCGCCTTGCAGCGCTGCGCCGACGAAGGGCTGCTGACACTCTTCTATCACCTGAAGTTTCCTGGCTTGGGCACCGTAAAACGAACCGGCGACGCCTTTTCCTGGCATCCCATCAACTAGCGCCCGGTGCAAGTGCGGTATCAATGCGCGACCCGTCAAAACATGAATGCAGAACCGCCTTGCAAATAATTGGCCACTAGCCAACATGCGTGGTGAGGGGTCGGCTGTACGGTTGCGTCATCCGCAACGCATGTTGCTCATGTTTGAATATTGCTCGCTCTTGCGGTATGCTCATCGTGCATTGATCCTGTTGTTAGGAGCAAGCGATAACGATTTCTGTATACCTATCCTAGAGAGAGGAATTGCCATGCGCAACTCACGTCACATTATCTGTCTGCTAGTGGTCGCCTTGTTTGTGGCCCTGCCATTCGCGAGCGTCTTTGCCCAAGACATGGACGTCATGGATCCAGCCACCTTTGGATTGGATGCCGACAAACCCTATGACGGTACCCAATTGAAATTCTTGATCTGCTGCAGCACAGCGCCGCAGTTTGCATCGGCGGCCGTCAAGGGCGCCGCCGAATTCACAGCTATGACCGGCATCAGCGTCAGTTGGGGCGATCTGCCCTTCGGTTCATTCCAGGAACAACTTTACCTGGAAGCGACCAACCCCAATACCGAATTCGACATTGTCGCCTTTGTAGATGCCTGGGGCACCAATATCTACGACTTCTTGCACCCCCTTAACGACTTCGTTGAGGAAGCCGGCTTCGATTGGGACGACTATTCGCCCGCTTATCAAGGCGCCGCCACCGGTCTAAGCGACACCATCTACGGCATGCCCTTCCGCGGTCATCCTCTCCTGCTCCACTACCGCGCTGATGTCCTGGAAGCGGTCGGTATGGACCCGCCCGCGACCTGGCAGGACATCTCCGCCATCGGCGAAGCGATCGAAGCCAGCGGCATGGATATCGCGCCCATTGCGATGTATTACGGCTTGAACGTCGATCAGAATCTCTTCAATTGGTACGCCCAACTTTGGGGCGCCGGCACCGATATCTTTGATGAAAATTGGGAACCTGTTTTCAACAATGAAGCCGGTGTGGCGGCCACAGAGCAATATTTGAGCTATGTACGCGATGGCTACAGCCCGGAAGCATCGGTCGTCTGGAACGAGCAGGAAGCCAACCAGGAACTGGTGCAGGGACGCGCCGCCATGTTCGTCGGCTGGTGGTGGATGGCGAGCCGCATGATCAATTCCGAGCTGCCCGAAGTAGCGGACAATGCGGCCTTCGCGCCGGCGCCCGGATGGGAAGGTGGTGAAACCACTTCCTACGGCTATCTCTGGGCTGTCGGCATTCTCAGCCAATCGAGCGACCGCGATGCAGCCTTGGAATACCTCAAATGGCTGACACATCCCATCACCGAGCGCCGTATCGTGCTTGACGCCGAAGATCCCGCCCTCGATACCAACGTTGCCGTTCGCTTGTCCGTGCTCGCTGACGAAGAAGTCAACGTGGCACACAATGGCTTGCAGGGCGTCGCTTCCGCCGTACTGGCTGATGCCCGCACCATCCCGTTGATCCCGGAATATACCGAGATCATTCCGGATTTGGCGGAAATGATCAATGAGCTGGCCACCAATCCGAGCGCGGATACACAGGCTTTGTTGGATCAATACGCCGAAAACGTGCGCTTTATCATGCAGGGGGCTGGCTATTACGACTAAGCCGTGACCACAGTAAAAAAACACGAGAGGGTATCGTCAAGGATTGGCGGTACCCCTTCCAGGACAGGCGCGGTTGGTCGTCCTGAAACGATGGCAGATCATATAGGCTGATTTATGCGCAAGAAGCGCTGGGTCCCCTGGGTGCTGATCGGACCAGCATTGATCGTGATCGTGCTGACCACGGTGTACCCCTTGCTTGCCGCGCTCTATTTCAGCTTCCACAAATACAAGCTGCGCAAGCCTCCGCAATTCGCCATCCAACTGGCGAGCGAAGCAGGCGATCCGCTGATTTCCATCGATTGGAGCGCGCTCTCGCTCGACAACTACGCCCTCGCCTTTAGCGATTCTCGTTTCATCAACAGCCTCAATGTTACCTTCTGGTTCACCGTCCTTTCAGTCGCCTTATCGGTGCTCATCGGCTTGTTTATCGCCGTCATCGTGCAAAAGGAAGGCACCTTGCACACCTTTACCAAGGTGCTGCTGATCTTCCCCTTCGCCGTCAGCCCGGCCTTAAAAGGTTATAGCTGGCGCTTCATGCTCAACGAAGAGTATGGCATTTACGACCTGCTGATCGACAACCTTATCGTCGCGCCCCTTAATGCCTTGATCTACCTGTTCAACACCTTGCCATTCGTCGATATCACGCCCATCAGCGAGTCAATCGTCTGGCTGGGCCATCACTTTTGGTCGCTCTTCATGCTCGCCATGAGCGAGACCTGGGGTTGGGCGCCGCTTATCGCGCTGATGTTCGTTGGCGCGCTCGGCTCGATTGATATTCAAATATTTGAAGCGGCACGCATCGACGGCGCCAACAACTTCCAGATTTTCTGGCGCGTTACGCTGCCCTTGCTGCGCCCGGTCATTTTGATCGTGACCATGCTTAAGACCATATTTTCGCTGAAAATGTTCGATCAAGTGGTGACCATGACCGGCGGTGGACCCGTCCGCGCGACACAGACCATCAACTACTATATTCATCAGGTTGGCTTTGTGCGCAGCCTGGATATCGGATACGCCTCCGCCATGTCTTATATCCTGGTCGTCATCCTGACAGTCCTGGCGGCCCTGTACGTATCGCGCGTATTGAACCGCGCTTGAGTATGATGGCCACTACACGATGACAACGACGTTTGCCGAGAATCAGTATTTGACAGGCAGATTGGCGCGCGGCAAGCTGCGGCAGGTTCTCGCGCGTGGCCTGGAGACATTCGCGCTGATTTTGATCATCTGCTTCATCATGGTGCCGATTGTCTGGCTGGCGCTGACAGCGATTAAACCGCAAGAAAAAGCCTATACCACCGACATCATCTTCCCGCCCACCGTTGATAACTTTCGCATCATTTTTTCCGATACCTCAGTCATCATTAACGAGGGCACGAGGCGTGAACGCGGCGAGGTCGGCCGCAACATGCTGCCCAATGTCTTCAACAGCGTCATCGTTTCCGGCGCCACAATTCTGATCGCCATACCGCTGGCGACGATCGCGGCTTACGCCTTCAGTCGTTATCTATTTCTTGGCAATCGCGCGCTGTTGATCTGGATCCTGACGACGCAATTCATCCCGGCGATCGTGGTAGCAATTCCATTTTTCACGCTCTTTCGTTCGATCACCCTCTTTGGCAAGCCTCTATTGGGGTCGCAGTTGGGCTTGATCATCGTCAACTTGTCGATTGTTCTACCCTACGCCATCTGGATGATTAAAGGCTTTGTCGATGCCCTGCCCACTGAAATTGAAGAAGCCGCGTACGTCGATGGCTGCAACGATTTCCAGGTACTCTTCTTCATCTCCCTGCCTTTGATACGGCCCGGTATTCTGGTGGCTTCGGTATTCGCTTTTATCATGTCTTGGAACGAATTCCTCTTCGCCCTCATCATTGGGCGGGAAATGCGCACCATGCAGGTTGCCTTGATGACCACAAGCGGGGCGCGCGGCGTCATGTGGGAGCAAATGGCGGCCGCCGGCCTGGTAGTGATGCTGCCGATCTTCTTCCTAGCGTTATTCATCCGCAAAAATGTGGTTAACGGCTTGACCATGGGCGCGGTCAAGTAGATCGAGCGTCAAAGATTTCAAAGCGCTTCGGCAGAGTCTGCCGCGTCGGGCGCAACCAGCCAACTTTCGGGAATCATGACGGGTTGGTCCTCGCCAGTCACTGCAGCGAACCAGCGCAGCATGTTCACCGCGCGCTCAGTCATTGACCCCGTCGCCGACATGGCGGCAAGCCGCGCATCAAAAAGAATGCCGCCGCGTCCCCCACGCAGCCTCAGTCGCATGCGCCGCTTTCCGTCGACGCGTATTCCGCGTCCCATCTGCAAGCTTATATCGGCGCTGCTACCCGCGGGCACCGGCAAATGCCAAACATCGCCAACAATGATCTCGCGCCCAATGATTTCGCCACCAGACATCTCGATGCTGATTTTCATCGCGCGCTTGCCCGCCGACGCCTGTCCCGTGGCTTTGATCAAGCTTCCCACATGTTCCACGAGGCCACTCTGCAGCAATTGCACGACCGCCGAAGGATTTTTTGGCGCCAGCGCGCCCAATGCCGGCAAGGCGCCGTGGCGATCGGACATCACCTGCGCTACACCCCTGACAGGCAGCACGTCAGCCAATAGCAGCATATCCAGCGCGCCCTGTCCGATGCCAGCCAGCGTCGCGCCACCCACCAGGATCAAACCCAGACGTGAAAAGTCTATATTCGCGTCATTCTCGTCTATGGGGCTATTGACATCCTCGAGGAGCAATTTGATGCCTGACCGCAACAGCGCATATTCGATATAGCGCTCACGCATGTCCAGCGGCACGTTGACCGAGCGCAGACCCTTCTTGACCGCGTATTGTGCCAACTCCCCCTTGCGCGGATGAAAGGGCAACCATACTTTGACGGCCTCTTCGCCAGCCAATTCAAGCGAGTTGGCCGCGCTCTGCCCCATACCTATATCAGTTCTCAGGGTCGAACGGCGCCTGTTGCCATGCGCAATACTAAGCAAGCTCTTGGCGCCACCCACATCGACGGACAGGACACCGGAGCCTAACATTCGCGCGAAGAATGCCGTCATCATCTCGAAGCTGCGAGCCGACGGCAAGATTCCGGTGTCGCTAATTGGCGCGACATGCTGATAACTGCTGCCGGTCCGTCGGCGAAACTCGTCATAGAACCTCGACAGAATCGCCTGTGCCGGTTCGATGGCTTCTCGTTGAGGCGTCGGCCGAATATTCGGCGCGGACATGACCTCCACCAATTGACCAAGCGTTTCGCGCGCGCTGTCGGCCAGGTCTTTGTTGCCGGCATATAGGACCGTGGGACGATTGCCGGGCTGAATAGCGGCTACTGCTTGTCGCACCAACTCCAGCATGTTTTGCGTGGCGGCGCGCGCGCCGCCGTCTGTACCGCCGCAGACGAAGATCAGGTCCGGACGGCTGTCCACGATACGATTCAACCGCAACATGTCACTCAAGCCGTCTTCCAGATGAATCTCGGCCACGGTGTCGGTGTAAAACGGCACGAGGGCGCGCAGGGCGGACCCTATCCCTTTGTCCGGCAATAGACCCACCAATACCACCTTGATGGGTTGGCCCGCGCTGGCAGTTGTGATGCAGTAGTCAACACCAATGCGCTCCGACTGTTCGGGTTTGATCAGTTCTCCGTCGTCATCAAGAAAACGGCGACCCGTATCAGACGACAGCTCGCGCAAGATCTTCGTCAAGCCAACTCTTACATCATCAGTGGGAGCGTCAATGGTAGTCTTTCCCTGACGATGCGCCACCAAGGCATAATCGCCATCGACAACGTCAAACAATAAGACGCGGGTATTCACGCTGCCAAAATCGACCGCCAAAACGGAGTCCTTATGCCCTTCAGTCATGGTCAGCCTCCAAACTGAAAGACGAAACCAACGCGCTCGGTCAGGATGGTCAACGCGGTTATCATGGTTGTTGCATAGATCGCGCCAAGAGTTGTGACAATGAAAACTTTTCCGAAACTGCGAATACCGCGACTGACGGGGTTTTGCAGAGCTGTGCCATCGTCATTGCGACGCGCCTGCCATTGAAAATAGAACAGCGCGGTCATGGTACCGACGAAAATCAACAAGGTGTTGATCAAGGACTGAAAATCCGTCGCTAAACCGTCGGGAACGGCAGCCGTCGCCACGACCAACGGAATCAAGGTCCCGCTCAATCCGCCCACAACCGCGGTTGCCGCGCTCACAACAATGACAACCGCCAGGACGCCATTTGTCAGCCAACTCAATGACGCGATCGGCTTCAGCAAAAGCAGCATGCCAAACAGCAGCGCCGTGAAAAATACCACCACGTCCGCGCCATTGCCCAGCACAGTCCAACTCGTTGCAGGATTCTGAATATCCTGCAAGTAGGGCAATATCACACCTTCATAAATGACGATCGTCGCAAAGGCCGCGCTCATCCCGACGAAGATATAAACGGCCGTCCGATACAAATGACCGATCAAGGGCAAATCGCCCAGGACGTAACTGAACACCATCAGGGTCAGTACCAAACTTATGAGCGTTATAGTTCCTTCAGCCATCGAGCCGGCTCCGTCATTTCCTTTTGGACGCTCGTCTTCGCCGCGTCAGTGCACTCATCAAATGAATCAGATTGCCCGCCACGATAACCAACACCGCTGCAATCGTGCCCAAGGTCATGGCGTGCAGACGCGTCTCCTCCTGTTGATCCACGCGCAGCAGAACAAACTCCGCGCGATCGCCCCTGACAGGCGGATTCACCTGACTAAAGCGGGGGCGATTCTTGCCCAGACGCATCGAGAATTCTATCCGCAGGAATGTTCGCTCGTTGGCGGCGCTGGCGGAGTCGTCCGGCTGGCCACCGCCTGCACCGTCTGCCGGCGCCAGGTACTGTTCGACCAGGAAAGACGCGATCCAGGCTTCTATGCCTTCCGGCAACAGAATATTGACCCAACTGCCGTCGCCATTCTCGCCGAGAACCGGGAAGGTATCGCCGGCCGCAGCCACCGCCAAAATGTCGGCGGCGGTATTCGGTCGACGGCGGATATTCACAAGCACCTGCGCAATGACCTCTGCCACCGGATTCAAAATCGCTGTCGCCGTCGCCACCGGCTCGACCGCAAGCGGCTCAACTACCGGTTCCTGCTCCGTTGGTTCTACCGTCGGCGTTGGCGTCGCTTGAGGCTCCGGCGTCGGTGTTTCAGTCGGAATCGGTGTCGATGTCTGGGTCGGCGTGGTTGTAGCGGTCGCCGTTGGCGTCGAAGTGGCAGCGGTTTCTTCGCCTTCCGTATCGGAATCTTCGCGTGGAGGCGGCAATTCATAGTCGGCGTAATTGAGCTGCAATATCTGGTTATAGGTATAAGCGTCGCGTATGCCAACGAACATGCCAACGATGTCCTCATGCGCGTCAACATAGGGTTGTGCCAATGGCTGTGCCGAATAACCGATGGCGGCTATGAATTCGGTGTCGCTTTCCGTCGCGACCTGCTCCGCCCAATGGCGGATATCCTCGGCGCGTTCGGCGATCAGCACCAACAGCGTCATCTCATCAAGCGATGTGAATTCAAGCCCTGTCGGCTTACCGCGAGCCGAGTAGTTGGCAATGCTGCCGAAATTACGACTCAGATCGCGCAATCCTAATACGCCGCCACTCAAAAAGCGCAACACATAATAATCGCGGTTCTCTACCAGTTGGGTTGACACCAGCGCGACCGACCGCTTAATCTCGGCAATCACGTTACGCGCATGGATGATCGCAATCGGATTGCTGCTGACAATGATTGGTTTCGTGCCCTGGGCGAAGATATGACGCAAAATCACATCTGCTAGCGCATCGAGCTCACCGGCGGCGGTCGGTCCATATTCAAATGCCACCAGCACGTAGTCATCGAGTGTGAGATTGTCCAGTTTGTTAAACGCGGTTGTGCTGCTGTGGCGATCCTCGTGGAACTCGAGCGGAGGCAACTCGCCTTCACTGAATCCAGTTGAAACAAATGGCAATGCCAGTACCAGAAGCATCAAGAGCGAAGTCAGCAAATTGGGGACAGTCGCCAGAGAAAATACCCGTCCGCCCCGCGACAAAAGGCCGCCTTCGGTTTCCGTTTCATCTTGCAGCGGCTTCCCGCCCGCCATATCCCGCAGCAGCTCGACCTGCTCCTGCTGCGCTTTTGACAAAGCCAGCGGGCTAATGACACCGCCGGGGCGATGAATGATCTCGGGCGTGACCAGCACCTCATCGACATCGTAGAGCGCCTCGCGCGAAGACGGCGTTTCTTGTTCCGGCCGAGAGAGCGCCCGATCCCGCAATGCCAGCAAACGGTCGTCCAGTTCTTCGACAGGACGATCGCCCATTTGCAGCGCCAAATCCGCGGCCGTCGACTCGGTTGGGGCGGTCCTTGCCCTGCGCAAAAAACCGGGAATGAAGCGGAATAGCCCCCGCCTGCCGCTCGAAGCAGAATCCTGACCCGAAGCGCCGGTGGCTGTATCGCCAGGCCTGCGCAGGAAACGCGGCACCAAGCGGGAAAGGCCTCGCCTGCCGCTCGAAGCAGATTCCTGACCCGTAGTGTCGGCGGGTGTGCCGCCACGTCTGCGCAGGAAACGAGGCACCAAGCGGGAAAGACCGCGGCGGCTTTGCTGTTCTAACGGTTGCGCTTCTTCCTCGTCATATGGCAGCCAATTGAAGTCGTCGTTCATGGCCTAACCCCGGTAGGAACGGTCTTGACCAAGCAAGACGCGTACGCCCGTAACCACCGTGCCCAGGGCAATACCCAGCAAGATTGCCCGTGCGCCGGCGCTCACAGGTATCTCCATCAGCCAGTCGCTCCACTCCCGTACGGGCGCCAGCGACTCAATCGGCAAGGTGCCCAGCAGCACAACGACGAGTACCGTGACAAAAAGCAGGCCCCAGATATCGGCGCGCTTGCCCAATACGCGCGCGCCACCTTGCACCATGGACAAGAACAAAAGCGCTGCCAATGCCGATTCGATCGGTACTTGAACCGCCGCCAGCAGCGACGTATCACCCTGTTTGCTCACATACCACCAGATGGTCAGGCCAAAGCTGGCGATCATCACGATGCTCAAAAATGCCCCGCGAACCACCCGTCCCAGGTGCACATAGAGCAAGTTGAAGATGCCAATGACAATAGTAACCGCGGCTGTGATCGCGACCAGGCGCACCATGATCGCCGCCGGCAAGGTCAGCAAACGCGCGAATATCGGCGCGCCAGCGAAATTGCTATATAACTCGGGATGATCGCCCAGCAGCAAGCTGAGCAAAGTGATCACGCCAACCGCAAATGCGACAAAAGCCGAAAACGCGATGCCAATTCGCTGAGTGCGGCTCATGCCTTATCTCCTGCGGACAAGCAGAGCGCCGCCGACGATAAGCGCCAGCGCCGCAAGAACAACCAGCGACCAACTGGCGATCTGCAATTGCCGGGTGACGTTGATCAGCACCAGGATCGCCATTAGCATGATCAGCAGACCACGCCATACATCCTGCACCGATGCATCGGCGCAGGCGGTCGATTCATTCGATAAGTAAGCGGCCGCGCTGAAAAGCTGCTCGCCGATCAAGACTTCGTCCGCCATGGCATAGGCGATCGCCTGGCCTTCCAGTTGGTCGCTGACCGCGAAGCTGCCCTGCCCCTGCCGTTCCGCGCTATCAAGAATCAGCGCCAGCTCCGGACCGAAACTGCCGGCCAGGATATGAGCGGAGGGATTATCAACTTGCATCGTCGCTGTCAGCCCGGCGGCAAAAGCCATCGAGCGTGGACCCTGTGGATACCATTGGGCGCGCGCCCGGCGATCGTCCCCATCCCAGGCGCGGCGAATCGTGTCCTGGCACAAGGGGATGGTTGCCGACGAGGACGTGCTGATGACCGGCGCGACATCGCCCGAGCCGGCGGCTTTGATAACGTGATAAAACAGCTCCGCCTCGGCCGCGGCCACCGCCGCATTGTCTTTGTCGATGCCGGCGCTGCCAAAAGATAAATGCAAAGGTCGGCCCGCTTCTATCGCCTGCCCTACCCAACCGGGCAAGCGCTCGAAGCCGGGGACCCCCTGCTGTGACAAATGGCGCGAGCGCCTCGCATAAAAATAGCGCGAGGTATACACCAGCACGATTGTGATCATCACAAACAAGATCGTATAGACCTGCAGCGTGGTGTCGTCCACGCGCTTAACTCCTATTCGTCCGCCAGTCGCCGCCGCAGCGTGTCGACGCCGTCGGGCGCCTCCAGAAGCTCCGCCAGGTCACGGACGTCGTCGCGGCCCTGCCACAATCCAGCCAGCGGCTGCGCCATCCACAAACCTTGCGCCAAAACCGGCGCCAAGGGCTCGATGACGTCGAGCATCATCAGGGCGTAGGGCGCGCCTCCACGGCGTTTTAGCTTGTCAATCCAGCCAAGGCCGGGCACGGGATTCTCCATAGAGGGCAGTATAGCATGGGGCGGAAATTCGGGATACTTGGGCGGGGCGGTATTTGCGGGCTTGCCAGCGATGTGCGAGACATGCGCGTCAGTGGTAGAATGCGTCCTGATGCGAGGGGACGGATCGGGAGATTGATGGGCTGGTGTATGCGTTGTATGGGTTGAGCGAGGATGAGGTGCGGATTGTGGAGGGTGGGTGACGCGTAATGATGCAACTACTAATGAAACGCTGGCATATCGCAACCGAAACGTCTAATCTTGTTACCAACCATCACTTCTAACTTTTTCTACCGCCGATTCTACCCACCCTTGCTTCAATTTGTAAAAGTTAAACTTCTCATACAAAGGATAGAGAAAGTCGTACAGAATCTCAACTAAATTGTCGTTGATCTGTTGCGGCGCTAAACGTCGCGGCGGTAAAGTGACGATGTCGATAGAGCTATGCGGATCGTCTGCGAAAGCTTCCCAAAAAGCTTGGCTACCAGTAAGGTATCGTCCCTTCAACCCGGTCAGCTCCGAGCAAATGACTATCTCCGCCTCATCTCCGACTGACCTGGCTATCCGCGCGGCCAACTTCAACATCATCGCGTGCAGTTGAAGGGAAAGATCAGTATAGAGTTTGGTACCGGGTTCAGTGCGATTATGTTGGCTGTCCTCGAAGAACCCTTCCAAATGATAGAATTCCCCACCCAAAGTAGCGCGCCAAAAGGAACAACTATATGGGCTGCGGTAGCGACCTTCCCGGGGATGGCCCGTCCAGGCTTCAATCGACCGTTCCGCCGGGTACGGAGAACTACCTGGCCCGGTTACGTCTGCGAACAGACGGCGGCGCAAGCCTGCTGGTCGCGTTTCGTCCAACGCGCGCCGCAAGTCGTTCAGCGTTGGCCACGTGCTTTCACCGACAATTGAAAAGGCGAATGCCCAATATCCGCGCCGCAAACGGGCAACATCGTCCTCCTCCACCTCGTGCAGTCGTTCCTGCCAACGCGCTTTCGACGCCACCATAAACTCGCGCACTTGCTGTTCGTTTGATTGAGTAGGAGATGTATCCACAGGTCTACCGTTAATGATCGTCCTATTGCCATCGAGCAAGCTGTCTCTGTTCGCCCTCGCGCACCTATTCAGCAGGTCACGCCATTCCTGAGTAGTACGTGGCTCCTCGCTTTTTGGACCAGGCTTACGCACATAGCAAGTAAGCTTATTGATTACACCGTCGAAGGACTTTTTTGCGAAAACGGGTTGCTGCATTCCCCCCGGGATTTCCACAAACGCATACTCCTCGCCGGTTTCTGGATGGTTCTCAAATTCAAGATTGAAGTCAATGTCTGGATCGGCATATTTGTTTATCGCCGAGCCTATGGCATCGCCTGTATAACGCGACAACCCCGGAGGCCTTGGTTCGCATGTCAATCTTCGGCCAGCAGAATTGTCCTCAGATACACCAAATACAATCGTTCCGCCATCTGAATTGGCCAGCGCTATTGCCGCTTTCGCGATAACTGCCTTGTCGTGGTTGTCGTTCAAATCAAGCCATGTCTTGCACTCTATTTTCGGTTTTTCGGTTGGATTGGCGAGTATCGCCAGCCGCCGTTCCTGTCTGCTATCCGTCACTTGTTTCTCCTTAACATTCACCGCGGATTATACCAGAGAGTCGCCCCTCAGTCCCTCTGTGGCGAAAAAAACTCGGTGACCTCAGTGTACTCGGTGGTAAAAAATCTTTGCAGCGCCTCTGTGGTGAATCAAAGCCACCCGCACGCTTTTGGGGAGATCGAGCGTGTTAGCGGTTAGTGGAGGCTGATTTGCCCCGAAACTCACTCCTTGACGAACCCCGCGGGCGGCTTGTACGGCACTTACAGATGCTTGATGATGGCGTCTAACTTATCATCTACCACTTCTATCCGCTCACTGTTCCGATTGACCGCTTCCGTCAATCCCAACAGAACAGCTTCGTAGGTGTCGAGGCGCTCCACCAGCGCCTGTTGGAAACTCCGATTTTCCCACTTCATGAGTTGAACATGAATATCCGTTGCAGCTGCCATCTGTCGCCTCCTCGCATCCGCATACAGTATAATTGCGCCGAGTAATGCTGTCAAAAGCGCCCTCCGTGCCGCAGGTCAGTGTCTACGCGACCTTCTGTGGTCAATCCCTAAAATCCGCGACCACACAGTCACCACCCCAACCTCATACACGTTCGCAACTCAATCGCGCAACCGCCCTCTCGGTGTCCTCGGTGTCCTCGGTGGTAAAAACAGCCTTTGTGACCTCTGTGCCTCTTTGGTCAATCCAAATTCGATCACCCTGCTAAAATGAAACCATCCACAAATCAGGGAGAGCGAATCATGTTTCAAGGACTCAGGAATCAAGTGCAAAGCATGATGGGGGAATTCAAGACCTTCGTCATGCGTGGCAATGTCGTCGACCTCGCCGTCGGCATCATCATCGGCAGCGCCTTCAAAGGCATCACCACCTCGCTTGTCAAAGACGTCGTCACGCCACCGATCGGCCAGCTCGCCGGTGGACTAGATTTTTCAAAATGGGTGATCCCGCTCGATTTCTTAAACTTCGGTCGGGAAGTTGCCGCAGAAGCAGTCGCCACCATCAACATCGGCAACTTCGTCAATGTCGTGATCGACTTTATGATTACCGCCGCCGCCATTTTCTTTCTAGTCAGATTTGTC
Organism: Phototrophicaceae bacterium; assembly: GCA_965249085.1. GTDB lineage: Bacteria > Chloroflexota > Anaerolineae > Aggregatilineales > Phototrophicaceae > UBA6055. Next base: position 13,155 of record CBDFLK010000006.1, read on the forward strand.
AACAAACTGAACGAAGCCGTCGATGACATCGGAGACATGTTCGATGGCGATGAACCCGAGCCGGTACCGGAGCCGGTACCAGAACCGGAACCAGAACCGGAGCCTGAACCCGAACCCGAGCCTGAACCTGAACCCGAGCCGACAACGGATGAAAAGATACTCGCAGTGTTGGAGAGAATCTCGGCGCAACTCGACAAGGCATGACAGGCTAGCCATCATCGGCTATAGTCTAGGCCATCAAGTCCTATTGCTCAGGAGATACATACTATGTCTGACGACAAGATCAAAGATGCCTTAAAGATGATGCCTTATGGCTTTTACTCCTTCACCACTAAAAGCGGCGACGATGTCAACGCCATGGTGGCCAACTGGGTGTCGCAGATGTCCTACGAACCGCGCTTGCTCGCCGTCGGCATTCAGAAATCCTGCTATTCGCATGGTCTGGTGGAGGCGGGTCAAGTCTTCGGATTGAATCTGTTCCTGCAAAGCGATCAAGACGCCATTATGGGTGTCACCAGCGGACGCGCCAAGAAACCCGACAAGATGAAAGACGCCGCGTACAGCGCCGCGCCACAAACGGGCGTTCCCGTCCTGGAGGGCGCCGCAGCTTATATCGAGTGCCGGGTGAGGCAAATTGTGGATGTCGGTGGCGACCACAACATCGTGGTCGGCGAAGCGATCAACGCCGATGTGATGAAAGAAGCCGATCCGCCAGATATGCTCTCATTGACGCAACTCGGCTGGAGTTACGCCGGTTAGTCTTTTATTCGGGCGGCAATTCGCCAGTTTCAAACACCGATAGCAAGCGCGCGATCAGGGTCTTCAGGCTATGTTCGCGTATGACGCCGGCGCGCAGGGTCTGCCCGATTCGCTCCCGTTCACTTTCGGGCAGCGCAAGCAAGCGCGCCAGACGATCGCGCAATCCCGTCACATCGTCCGGTGCATTGATCAGCAGCAGATCGCGATTCTCGCCCATCAGCGACGCGAATGCTGGGTTGCAGACCACCGTCGGAACTGCGCAAGCCATGCTCTCCAGCGCGGATTTGTCAAAGAGCCCCACCGGGCTGGTATTGACCGCGATCGTAGCCCGCCGGTTCCAGTCCCGCACTTGCGCCGCCGGCAGATCGCCCGTGAAACGGCAGCGCTGGCGCATTTCCAGGTCCGCGCACAGGTTTTCAAGATCGCGCAGATAGTTGTCGGGATAGCCGGGCTGCACACCACCCACGAACGCGAGTTGCGCTTTTGTTTGCGCCAGGGCTTTTATCGTCGACGCCTGATGTTTGATCGCCGCCAGGCGTGCCACGTGAAGAATAAGCGGGGCTTCATCTTGCGCCGAATCCACATGCGAGGCCGGAGCGTAGAAGTCCGTATCGATCCCTTGCCCGACCACCCGCAGCTTGTCCGTCGGGACGGGAAAGCTGGTCGCGACCGATGTCACCGCGCGCCAGGACATCGCCAAGCCCAGTCGCAATTGCCGCGTCTCCTGGCGATGCGCGTACCACAGCACCAACGGAACGCCGCGCGCTTTCAAGAACGGTCCAGCCAACCCAGCGAACATGGGCATCATATGCGCGAAGCAGACGTCATAGCGTCGCGTCGCCAGCAGCCGCGTCAAATGGCGATAGAATTGCGCCAGGCGTCTCGCCTTGCTCCAACCATGTTCACGCCCGGCAGAAAACACGCGTACATTGGCTGGCAGATCCACCGCGCCGCGATACATGCTGATCACGTCGATCGACTCGCAGTGCCGCGCCAACTCGCGAATCCAGACGCTTCCGAATCCCAGGACAGGATCGGCTTCATCGGTCGCCAGATTGAAGAGCAACAGTCGCAAAACGATCCTCCGCAACCCTATGCCCATATGTCAAACGTGGAACGTGTATCGACTGACGTTGACAAGAAAAACAAGGTTGGAAATTGCTCGGTGAAAAGAAAAGTGTTCCCCGACGATCCGGCCGGGCGATTACACATGCGTCTACCGACTCTGCGTGCGAAACTGTCTATTTCGGATAACCCACCGCGTCGATTGCCTGTGCAGCGGCCATGTCCTTTCCCGATATCTTGTTTCCAGCGTCGTGCGTGGTGAATGATACCGTCACTCGCCGCCAGCCGATGCTGATATCGGGGTGATGATTCAACCCTTCCGCGATCACTCCCACTGTCGAGGCAAAAGCCACGCCGGCCAGGTAACTGTCAAACTTGAAAGATTTCGTCAAGACATCGCCAGCTCGCGACCAGCCATTCAACTTCGCCAATCCCTCATTAATCTTGGCATCGCTCAAGGCAGTTGTCATGATTGATGCTCCCTTTGCTTTTTTCGTGTTGGAGTCACTCGCTGACATTATAAGGCAGTTGCTCGCGAAAGGTCAGTTCGATTCGTCACTGTCTCGTGCAATGAGACTTGGGTTCGCGCCTACAGTTGCGATGTGCAAGTACAGCATCCACAAACGTCAGCTGTGTCTGCAGCCGGCTGATAGCCGTCAATACCGAAGCGCAATCCGACCGCTTCGGCCAGCCCCTCAAGTTGAGCCACCAAGAAGTGACCCGGGCATATCGTCGCCGGATTGAACTGTCGGTGCCCGGCCAGATGCGACGGATCGAGCAGTGTGAGCAGCCAGCGCATTAGAGCAAGTGCCGCGTCGGTCTGAGCCTGCGCTGGCGCCTCATAGCGAAAATCGCCCAGGAGACAGATGCCCGCGCTACCCGTATTGAATCCAGCGGTATGCGCGCCACGCACGGTTAGAGCGCGCCCTTCATAGATTGTGCCGTCTTTGTCCACAAGAAAATGGTAACCCACGTCCGCCCAGCCGCGATCTTCGCGATGCAGACGCTGTATTTCCGACAATGTCGCAAGACCATCAGCCTTGTAGAATGCGCTGTGATGAACAACGAGCGTCTGATAACTCTCGCGCAGCGGGTCGGCATAAACATACCAGCCATAGGGATTGCTGCCTTTTACATAAAAGCCATATTCGTTGCGTGCTGTATGATCGGCGGGCAAGGCGCCCCACTCACCCCGACTGACGATCTTGGGTCGGCTATCGTCCGGCTTAGAATCTGACGAATCTGCGCCGTTCGGCAGCACCACAATTTGCGGTCGCGACGCCAGCAAACCGGCCGCCAAAGCACCAGCTGTCATAACACCGCCAGCAGCACTTATCGCCGCCATGCGATGCAGAAATTGACGCCGGGACTGTTTGATTTCTGACAAATGTCGGTCTTTACGCATGGTTCCGTTCCATCGCCAGCAAAGCTCATCTGCAATTATATAACCTACTCCGGGGTATTGCCTCGCCGCTTGTCAGCCAGGCATGCGGCGGGTATGCTAGGCGGCCAGTTGAACGTGAAACGACCCGGGCAGAGGATGGCGGAAAACAATTTCTTCATCGTAATTGAAGGGCTGGACGGCGCCGGCAAGACAGGCATCGCCCGACAACTTTTTTCAACGCTGTCGCAGACGCAACGGGATCGCGTCGCCGTCACGTACGAGCCACATGATCCGTCCGCCGCCGGCTTGTACATCCGCAATGTTCTCACTAAGCGTATCAAGGTCAGCCCCGTGTCTCTGGCCTTGGCATTTGCGCTTAACCGCGCCGATCATATCGACCAGGTGATCGAACCGTTTTTCGCAGCGGGTAACGAGCCACGCATCATCATTTGTGATCGTTACGTGCTGTCATCGCTGGTTTATCAATCGACCGGCGAATTCAGTATGGACGATATTTTTGGCTTGAATCGCTGGGCGCGCAAACCTGATCTGACTCTATTCCTCAACGTCAGTCCACGCCAGTGTTACGCACGTCTACGCAAGCGCCCGGCGGACCGTGAACTCTTCGAAACAAACTTGGCCGAGCGCGCGCAAAAATATCAGTCAGCCATTCGGCTCCTGCGAGCAAAAGGCGAAGCCATTGTCGAGATTGATGCTAATCCCGGTTTCAGCGACGTCTTCTCAGCCGTCTTGAACGCCATTCAAGAGCATGGCCCGGGCTGGCTTAGAATCCAAAAGCACTTGTTACTGGATGTCGAAGAATCGGATGTGGATGCGGATTTAGATATCAGCGAAGAAGAGCTCTATACCTGGGTTAGTGCCGTCACAGAAGACCAAAAGGATGGACTTTCGCCACAACAACTGAACTGGCTCTTTAAGGCGTATCTGCTGGATCTGGGTTTCGCCTGGGGCGAACCACTGGCCTGGTCGGCGGCCCCGGCTCACACTCTGTCTTTTCAATTGCCCACTGGTTTGGAACAGCGCGGAATCGCATTGCTTGCTGATAGCAGACACCAGACCGATATCGCTACCAAAGTCTTACAGGACTTAAGAGACCAGGCGGGCGGTGGGGGAAGCGCATACCCGGGCTACGATTTCATCATCCTGCTGGATAAAGCGCAGTTCGAGCCGCCTGTTCGTTTTGATCGGGATAGCAGCTTTCTGCGTTCGCTCGCTCCACATGTGCAAATTATCACTCGGCAAATCCTCTTCGACTGGCTCGCTAACCGTTGATCGTTCGCGTGTCGACATATCTCCAAACGCCTCAGCGTCGCTTCGGGCCTATCATCTTTCAAGGTCCTCGTGAACGCGGTCCGGCAAATAGCGCACTACTCTTTCTGCAAGCTCTCCCAGGATTCCGCTTGACATTGAAACAAATGTTCTATACACTGACAGTATGGCTGGCAGACTCGTATCCGAAACCCTGACCAAACTTTCCCAAATGGGCGATGTCACCTTGCACGAACCCGCCGGTGACAACCCGCAAAAGGAACGCGTCCGCAAATCGCGTTATCAATCTTATAGTTTGGAAGATTGCATCTCCAATCTTAGTACACCAAAGGGACCGAAACCGGTGCTCAAGTCGATGATGACCACGGCCTGCGAACGCAATTGCAACTATTGTGTCTTTCGCGCCGGGCGGTCAAAGACCAAGCGCGTTACTTTCTCGCCCGATGACATGGCATCCGCCTTCCAAACCCTGGAACATGCCGGCAAAGTCGACGGTCTATTTCTGTCTTCCGGCATCATCAAGGGCTCCGTCACCACGCAAGACAAGATCATTGATACCGCTGACATTATCCGCAACAAGCAACGGTATGGCGGCTACATTCATCTCAAGATCATGCCGGGCATCGAATACGATCAGCTTTATCGATCCATGCAATTGGCGGACCGCATTTCAGTCAATCTTGAGGCGCCGACTAGCGAACGCCTCCATGCGCTTGCGCCCAAGAAAGTCTTCGTCGAGGAATTGGTGCAGATGCTGCTATGGGCGCAGCAGATCCGCACAGAGAATCCGCAGCAAAAGCTTGCCAGCAGTGTCACTCAATTTGTGCTGGGCGCGGTAGGCGATACCGATCTAGAACTGATGTCGATGACGGACAAACTCTACCAGCAGGCGCGCCTGGCACGTGTTTATTACTCAGCCTTCAGCCCGGTACCCGGCACACCTTTTGAAAACCTCCCGCCTGCAGAAGCCATTCGCGAGTTTCGCCTTTACCAGTCTAGTTTTCTTTTGCGCGATTATCAGTGGGACGTGGAAGAACTGCCTTTCCAGGGCGATGGCAATTTACCAACAGATGTCGATCCCAAGCAAGCATGGGCAGACGAAAACCTCGTTCACCAACCTATCGAGATCATGCGGGCAGAACGCGAGCAACTTATGCGCGTACCCGGCATCGGCAAAGTCGGCGCCGAGGCGATCATCCGCTCTCGACGCCGCGGCAAGCTGACCGAGCTCGTCCAACTCAAACAGATCGGTATCCGTATGCCGCACAAACTTGCCACTTACATTTTGCTCGATGGCAAACAGCCGGCCCGACAACTCAAGCTGTTTTGACGCCTCCTCTACCTCAGCAGAAGGCTCAAACAAGGGCGGCGCCCTTCCCGGATCTCGCACAATTATTGCCAATCAAGCAACTATTGGCTAAAATGAGTGTGTCTCAGAGCCTTCGGGCTCAAACGCGTGATCCCTTACAAGTATCAGGAGAGATTTTGATGAATCAACTAGTCAGAACTTTAATTGTTCTCAGTATTCTTGGTGCCCTGACGTTCTCCGCCGGCGCTCAAGGCGGGTATGCCGAAGGTACCGAAATCAGCTTGCTGCAATGGAGCCACTTTGTACCCCGCTATGATGAATGGTTCGATGGCTACGCCGCAGAATGGGGCGAAGCGAACGGCGTCGGCGTGACCGTCGATCACGTCAATTTCACCGAACTCTTTTCTACGCTCGCCGCCGAGATTGATGCCGGCGACGGACATACCATTGTCGAAGTGCTCTTTTCGCCCGCTTCGTTCATCGACGGTCTGCACGACCTGCGCGATATAAACGAAGCGGCAGCCGAGATGTACGGTGAGCGAGCCGGCACCTGCCTCGCTGCCTCTTACCTGCCCGTTGTTGATACCTATTATGCCTATACGCACGGCTACGTGCCGGATCCGGGCGATTATGACATCGCGCTTTGGGCCGATGCAGGCTACCCCGATGGTCCCAAGACTTACGACGACTTGCTCGAAGGCGGGCGCGCCATCTACGAAGCCACCGGCATCCCGGTCGGCATCGGCATGAGCCCAGAGCTGGACAGCCGCATGGCTAACCGCGCCGCGATCTGGAGCTTCGGCGGCAGCGTCCAGGACGAAGACGAAAATGTCGTGCTCAATAGCGAAGCGACCATCGCCGCGGTGAAATATCTGGCGCAACTGCAGAATGAAGCCATGACCGATGAGGTCTTCGGTTGGACCGCCGCCAGCAATAATCAAGGGCTGATCGCCGGCGAGCTAAGCTACATCCTCAACTCTAATTCCGCCTATCGCAGCTTGCAGAAGATCGACGAAGCAGCCGCCGCCAATATCGGCTTCACCAGCGCGTTGGCTGGTCCCGCGGGCGCTTACGCCTCGTCGCATGTCTGGCAAATCTACGTCATTCCCGAGTATGTCGAAGGTGACGAATTGGCAGCCGCCAAGCAATTCATTCTCGATCACACGGAGAACTACAGCGAGGCGACTTACTACAGCGAACTCTATAACTTCCCCTGCCTACCCACCACGGTAGCGGAACTGGATGGCTGGCTGGAAGAAGATCCCTGGGGTTCATCGCCACCGAACAAGTTTGAAGTGCTTAAGACCGTCAACGACTGGTCCGTGCACCTCGGATTCCCGGGTGTTACTAACCCGGCGATTAGCCAGGTCTTTGCCGAAAGCATCATCGCCAATATGACGGCGCAGGTTGCGCTCGGTGAAAAGACCGCGGAAGAATCCGTAGCGCAAGCGCACGAGCGCGTCGAAGAAATCTTTGCGGATTGGCGCGCCAGGGGCATGGTCGGCGGCGGCTAGTCGCCACTTGCCCACAACGTAGCAATATCCTTCGTACGCGGGGAGTCTCGCTTGAGCCTTCCCGCGTTTTCTTTTTTGATCAACCAACGTGCTTGATCGAGCAGCGGGCTTGTTATTTTGTGTGAGCGCGGCAGACCCTTTCGCTGCCGCCGAGCGGCTTTTATAATGCGCTGCCAAAGCCAGCCGCGCTTGCCCCCTGAAGATCGGCGGTATTCGGGAACCTCCCTATGGGTCTGGTAGAACTGCAGGGCATAAAAAAGTATTTCGACAATGTTCGCGCCGTCGACGGTATCGAACTGGAAATAGAAGATGGCGAATTCCTGGTCATTTTGGGACCTTCCGGCTGTGGCAAGACCACGCTGATGCGCATGATCGCCGGGCTGGAAAAACCGACCGCCGGGCGAATCTTTATTGGGGGCGAAGACGTCACGGCGTTGCCACCGCGCAAACGCGGCGTTTCCATGGTATTCCAGAGTTACGCGCTTTACCCGCATATGAATGTCTTCAACAACATCGCCTTCCCCCTAAAGGCGCAGAGCCGCGAGAAAAAATACAATAAGCGCGCCATCCGCGATAAAGTCGTTAATACGGCGCGGCTGCTGGAAATAGATATGTTGCTCGATCGTCGGCCTCGGCAGCTCTCAGGTGGCCAGCAACAACGTGTCGCTATTGGGCGCGCCATGGTCACGCAGCCGGCTGTACTGCTGCTGGACGAGCCGCTCTCCAACCTCGATGCCAAACTGCGCGCCAACGCCCGCGACGAGCTCAAGGAGTTTCAACGCTCATCAAATATCACGGCGGTGTTTGTCACACATGACCAGATCGAGGCGATGGGACTTGGCGACCGGATCGTGGTTATGTCCGAGGGGAAAATCCAGCAGATTGGCACGCCACAACTGATCTACGACGACCCAGCCAACGAGTTCGTCGCCACCTTCCTCGGTTCCCCCAGTATGAACATTCTGCGTAGCGATGTCTTTAGCTTCGGTTTTCGACCGGAAAACTTTCTACCCAAGACCCTCGCCGACAATTTCGAAAACTCCCGCATCTTCCACTACTACGTCAAACGCGTGGAATACCTCGGTTCCGACCGGCTGCTTTATGGCTATGTCCACGGCCACGACAACGAACTAACACTGGCCAAAGTACCGTCAAACGTGCGCGTGTCGCTTGATGTTGACAGCGACTACGAATTCGCCGTTCACAATAGCGACATCAAGTTCTTCGACAGGCAAAGCGGCCAGCGCATTGAACAGCAGAACCTGCAAGGGGTCGTCTGATGGCGAGTGTAAGCGCCGTTCTCAGCCGGCGCAGCTATCTCTTGGATAACCGGCGTTTTGTCGGCGTCATTTTTCTGGTGCCGGCGCTGCTGTACGTTCTCTTGCTTGTCGGTTTGCCCTTCTTGCTGGCGATCGCATTCGGCTTTTCCGATGTCACGGTTGGCAATACCGAGCTCAATTTCATCGGTTTCAACAATTTTGTCGCGGTCTGGGAAAACGATATTTTTCGCCAGGTATTTGGCAATACGGTCATGTTCACCCTGGTTTCACAAGTTTTCATCCTGATATTCGCCAATATTCTGGCGATCATCTTTACGCAGCAATTCACTGGCAAATGGTTCGCGCGCTTTCTCTTCATTTTGCCTTGGGCGACACCTGTGTCCCTGGCCGCGATCGGCTGGTTATGGATGTTTGATACCAAGTACAGTCCCATTGACTATCTGCTCTTGCAGACCGGCTTCCTCGGACCAAACGGCCTATTGTCCAGTAATCGCAATCTATACTGGCTGGCAAACCCGGTCCTGTCCCAGATCAGCGTGATTTTCGTCCAAGTCTGGCGCATGACACCCCTGGCGACGGTGATCCTGATGGCAGGTTTGTCGTCTATCCCCACCGATATCCTGGATCAAGCCGAGGTCGACGGCTCGCGGTTTATGCGCACCTTGTTACAAATCAAGTTGCCCCTGATCCTGCCTATTATGGTCATTGCGCTGCTATTCAGCATGATTACCATGTTCGGTGACATGACCGTAGTTTATGTGCTGACGCGTGGCGGTCCCGTCGATTACACACGCATCATCGGTTTGTATTCGTTCCAGATCGGCATTGAAGGCGGCAACCTGGCGCAGGGCGCGGCCATGGCGCTCTTCGCATTCCCACTGCTGCTAGCCTTGGCAATGCTCATGCTCCGCACCGCAAGCCGGGCAGAGGTACGCTGATGGGCCTGCTAATCTGGATCCTGCAAAATTTCTGGTCGCTCCTGGTCCTGGCATTTGGCACACTGGTTGGGCTGCGCATCGCCTATCGCATCCGCAAGTACGGCGCCACTCGCGCCGAGCTATCGTATATTCTGCGGCGTTCACCCTTCTATCTGGTGGTACTGATCTTCTGTTTCTTTGCCGCAGCGCCTTTTATGATCATGTTCCTGCACACTTTTAAGGGCGATGGCGATCTCTATAGAAGACCGCAGCCTTTTGTCTTTCGGCAAGATCCCACGCTGGAGCATTTGGAATCGCTGTTCACAAACACCGCGTACCTTGAATTCATCCGTAATTCGGTCGTTGTAGGCGTTGCAGTAGTCATTGTCACGCTGATTCTGGCGTTGCCGGCAGCTTATGCGCTGGCGCGACTAACCGGACGCTGGGGCGAACGCGCCGGCATTTTGATGTTCCTCGTTTACCTGGTGCCTCCTACACTGCTCTTCATTCCCATGTTTCGCATCGTGGTCATGTTGGGCCTCAAAGATTCGCCATTGGCGCTGATTGTGGTTTACCCCTCGTTCACCGTGCCATTCAGCATGTGGCTGCTGCAAGGATTCTTCAAGGCGGTGCCGCCCGAATTGGAAGAGGCCGCGCTGGTCGATGGATATAACCGCGTCGAGGCCTTTTTGCGCGTGGTCCTGCCCTTGTCTTTGCCGGGCATCATCTCCACTGTCGTCTTTACGTTCACCCTGACTTTGCACGAATTCATCTATGCCCTGGTTTTCATCACAAATACTTCTCGGCGCACACTTAGCGTCGGCGTACCGACCGAACTGATCCTGGGAGACGTTTACTTTTGGCAGCCATTACTTGCCGCCGCGCTGATCATCGCCATACCGGTCGGCTTAGCCTATAATTTGTTTCTCGACAGCCTGGTACAGGGCTTCACTATGGGCGCCGTTAAGGGATAATTCTGCAAGCAACTTGTTCAATGTTTTGTAAGAGAGAGAATCATGCCTACAATTACCGTAAACCTCAATCAACTCGACGACGCTACCACTGCCGCACAGATTCGAAAGCACGCTATTGATATCGACCGGCCTGAAGCCAAGGGCGGCCACGACAAGGGCGCCATGGGCGGCGAATTGCTTCTGGCATCGCTGGGTGGTTGCTTCAATAGCAATCTGCTGGCTGCCATTCGCGCCCGTGATCTCGAGATCAATGACATCGCGATAGAAGTCAGCGGTGATCTTGCGGAAGCGCCCGCGCGCTTTTCCGCGATCAATATGGTTGTTAAGTCCGCGTTTGAAGACCGCGAGACTTTCGAGAAGCTGGTCAAGATGTCTGAACGCGCTTGCATCGTCGCCAATACCCTCAAGGGATCGGTGGATCTGTCGGTCTCCGTTGGCTAGACATGATCGTTCCCAAGCCGCAGCCAGGCGAGTACTCACCTGATGCAATCGACTATATCAGGCTCGTGCCAGAAGACGGGCAAGTGCTGAGGCATTTGGCAGACAACGTCGCGCGCATCATTGATTATGTGCGGTCTCTGCCAGTTGACAATCTAAGGACGGCGCATGCCGCAGGCGAATGGACCGTACAGGACATTTTGGTACACGTCATCGATTCGGAGCGCGTTTTCGCCTACCGCACACTACGCATCGGGCGTGGCGACGATACCCATTTGCCCGGCTTTCCTCACGAAGATTACGTGCCTTCGGCTCGGGCGAATCATCGTTCCCTGGACGATATCTTGTCCGAATACCGGATGGTCCGCCAGGCGACTCTAAGCCTTCTAAACAGCCTTGACGAAAATGCACAAACCAATGCGGCTCTCTGCAATGGTCAACGCACCAGCCTTCGGGCGTTGATTTACGACATGGCGGGGCACGAATTGCATCACCTGTACAGCATCCAGGAAAACTACGGCTGACGCGTAGGCAGCCATTCGCTGTGTTGTCACAAACCGATCAGGATATTGCCCGTCATGCCAATTTCAGAATATATCAGAATCATACGGGGCAAGATTGGCAACGATCTACTTTTGCTCCCTGGGGTGACAGCTGTCGTCATCAACGAGCGGGACGAAATCCTGCTGCAACTGCGTCGCGATACCAAGACTTGGGCGCCACCGAGCGGCGGTTTGGAACCGGGCGAAAACCTCGCTCAATGCGTCATGCGTGAAGTACTTGAGGAAACCGGCATTGAGATAATCCCCGAGTCAATAATCGCTGTACTTTCGGGGGACGATTTCGCAGTTACCTATCCCAACGGCGATCAAATCGGTGTCGTTTCCTCCGTATTCCGTTGCCGACCGCGCGACAAAGCAGCACCGCGTGTCAATGACGATGAGTCGCTAGAGATGCGGTACTTTCCTTCCAGCGCATTGCCGCATAACATGCTCCCGCGTCACAAGTGGATCATCAGCAAGGCGTTGGAAAACGATGTCAAAACCTATTTCAATCCACCATTGTGATAGACAACGCGGAAATCATCTCTATCCAATTCGCTATGCCAGTCGTCTGTGGCGCACAACAGCGCGCCCATGCGCCCAATCTCGTCGGATGACTTTGCGCCCATGCCATTGCCGGCAGTCGCCACATAAACGCTCTTTTCTCGCACTTCGTCAACGTAGGGATTGCCATGCGCGCTGTATGTGATCAGACAAGGCACCGATTGATACGACAAGGTTTGCAAGCTGGGGATCATCTTGTGCATCGCTGCCTTCATCGCCTCAGCGATATCTTGTTTTCCGTCGCTATGAAACCAGTCCAACAGCTCACGGTCATGCTCGGTCGCATCCAGGAAATTTTCATTCCAGCCGCTTGGACCCAGCTTGATGTAGGTCTTGCCGTCGGGATAAAGCACAGGCGGCAGCATATAGAGCGAATCCACAAGTGGATGATCAAATGAGCTGATGACTGATGGCATCGTCTGAAGACGATGGACCTCTGCGGACGGAATTTCCGCAAGCAATATCGTATGCGATTTGGTTCGCAAGCGCAGCTTCTTTTCGAGCAAGGTATTGCTGTATCCTCCCGCTGTCAGCAGAATCTTGCGTGCCTTGATCAAGCTGCCCTCGCGCGTGAGAATCTCATACCTATCGCTGGCGCCTTGCCACCTTGTCACGATTTCACGGACGACGACGGCGCCATTGCCCTCGGCGGCTTTCAGTTGCGCTTGTATCAGCGAACGTGGGTTGATATAACCCGCTTCGCCACCCTCATCCCAGGCGACGAAATCATCAGAAAACGATAAATATGGGTGGGCTTCACGACATGCGGCAGCGTCCAGGCGGCGGTGTGGCGGCCGATATTGCGCCGCGCAATCGTCTACCTGCTTGACGCGTTCGGGATTATCGGTGGCTCGCAGGCAGCCGACTCGATGATGAAACTGTATGCCGCTCGCGTTTTCAATGAACGGATACTGTTTGATAGACTCGCGCGCTAGATGCCCCCACAACGGGCTGGGGTCCAATACACGTGTGATGCGCCCTTGATCGTAGTGGCTGGCGAAAACACCATCGTGCGCTTTGCGATTTTGCGGCTCGTCCGGTCCGATGACACAAATTTTGAGGTCGGGAAAACTGGCAGCCAAATGACGCGCAGCTGCGCTGCCGATCAAGCCCTTGCCAATCACCGCGATGTCGTAAACCGTCATTAGTCGTCCTCGCCTTCGAAATTGCCGAACCCTCGCATTTTTACCACATCAGACAGCGAGATAACATTGCAACTAGATCGCCAACCACGACTGCCACGCATGCAAAAGGATACTATTGTCACTTAGACCAATTCAAAGCATGATGTTGACCGATAGCAAACGAGCACAACGAGGCCGAACATGAGCGATAAGACGGATCAAGTACCCGCCGACAAATTGGAACTTTACAAGCGATTAATCGACTTGCACCCGGAAATCGAACTCAAAGGCGGCAAGAAACTGCCGTACACCTCCTATCAAGGCAATATGTTTTCCCAGTTGAGCAAGGCGGGCACGGTCGGGCTTCGCCTTGGCAAAGTCGAGCGCGAAGCCTTCATCGCCGAATATGACAGCGCATTGCTCGAGACTTATGGGACCGTGATGAAAGAATATGTCGCGGTTCCGGATCACCTGCTACCAGACTCAAAAAAGTTGCTTCCCTATCTGGATCAAAGCTATGCTTACGCAAAAACGCTGAAGCCAAAGCCAACGAAACGCAAGAGTTGATTGCGCAACCAGTGAGTCAGATCGCAAATCGAAAAAGCATATAGGAACGACAAATGTCCCAAAATGAACTCGATATCCACGACTCTCGCCTGACCGAAATCTTCGACGCTAGCGGCGAGATTGAAACCGTCGTCGCCGGACTCAAGTTTCTCGAGGGACCTGTTTGGCATCCCTATGAGAATCATTTGCGATTCAGCGATATTCTCGGCAATTCCACATTTCAGTGGGGCGAGCGCGAAGGGCTAACCATTCATCGGCGCAACAGTCACATGGCAAACGGCAACACCTATGACCACCAGGGACGGATGCTCAGTTGTCACCATGCCAGCAGTCGCGTCACCCGCATGGACGACGACGAGACCATGACGGCGCTCGCCTCGCATTTCCAGGGCAAAGAACTCAACAGCCCCAACGATATCGTTGTGAAGAGCGACGGCAGCATCTACTTCACTGATCCTCCCTATGGACGGGAAGCCAAAGTGGGCATTCCCCGCGACGTTCAGTTGGACGTCAACGGCGTCTATCGATTCGATCCAGCAATCGATCGGCTGACACTGCTAACGACGACGCTCAATCGGCCCAACGGCTTGTGCTTCTCGATCGACGAGTCGCTGCTATACATCAATGACAGCCCGGAATTCAATATTCATGTTTTCGACGTCGAATCGGACGGCAGCTTGACCAACCAGCGCCTTTTCGCCCAAACGCAGGGCGATGGACCCGGCGTTCCCGACGGCATGAAGATCGATTGCGAAGGCAATCTCTACTGCTGCGCTCAAGGTGGACTGCACGTTTACAAGAGTGACGGCAGTTTCCTGGGGCGCCTGCTGACGCCGATGCACGTCACAAACTTCACCTGGGGCGACGACGATATGCGCAGCATCTACCTGACCGGCATCACGACCTTGTATCGCGTTCGCACCGGCATAGCCGGAACGCCGCTCTTTTGATGAACGGTAAAATAATTCCGTGCCCAAACGGAGGAGTGAAGGACTTGCCATCTAGCGGACTAGTCGGCGCCTAACGACTCGCGCGGGATCCAATAATACATGCGACCGTATGCCATGTCGCAGCGCTCCATGATCTGCCGCTGACCTTCAGGATCGTCGGCACAATTGTCAATATGGATGACGCGTTCACCGTCAAGCGCTCGCTCCGCGAGCAAGCACTCGGCTTTGTCGCCCGACTCGGCGAATACCACCAGCAAGCTCTCGATTCGGGGAGCGATCTCCAGCCTAAGCAAGCCAAAGAGAATGGTAAACCGAAGCTCGTCTTCTTGAATCAGGGAAGAAAGCGCAGCGAAGACCGGCTTCGTGAGGTCGCCTTTCCAGCGCCCTTCATCGCCCGACAACATACTCAAAGCGCGTCGCCGCAACTTACGCTTGCGTTTCGGATCAGTCGCAATTAACACCAACTGCCGCACGATTTTGTCATGTTGTAGATAGTTAGCACAGGCTTGAATCGCAACCGCACAGACGCGACGCTGATTGTCGCACAACCCGAAGAGTACGCCATGAGCTGCTTGCGCGCCAGTCTGATGCGCCAACAGCCGCGACATCAATACACGGACGTTGCGATCAGGATTACTCATCTGCTCGCACGCATAACTGATCAGCGTTTCGTCAGTTGGATTGCCGATGAGTCGACCGGCTTCGTCGACTGTCAGTCCAGAATTTGGAGAATATGCCTCGCGGAGGATCTTGCAGTCACGTATGGTGAGCATAATTTGTACCCGTGCAAGAAAACAAGGGCGGGCAGCCTGTTGTATGCTCGGCACGTTTCAGAATCTTTAGCAATGATCCCCCGCCCTATAGGTAAAACTTACATACCTGAAGGCCATTCTTCAAGTGTTCCTTTCTGAAAATCGTTTTGCCTTTGCTCAGTTCGCAGTTTAAACTCCACTTGCCACTCACGAGAGCAGACAAAGGTCCAAAGCCATGCAAATACGCGTTGCTGGCGTTCAAATGCCTGTCACCCGAGATATTGATTCCAACCTTCGACACATCGAGGACAGCATCCATTGGGCTAGCGCACAAAATGTCGACATTCTGCTTACACCGGAAGGTTCGCTAAGCGGCTATACACATGAATTCGACCAGCTCCAAGTTGCGGAGGCTTTGCTGCGAGTCACGAGGACGGCAGCCTCGGCGGGCGTAGGGCTCGCGCTTGGCACCTGTTATGTCGAGGACGACGAAAAGACCTACAACCAGCTTCGATTCTACGCACCCGATGGGCGCTATTTGGGCTTTCACAGCAAGACCTTGCCAACTGGAAGTCTGGACGATCAACCTGTCGGAGAAATCAATCTCTACGCCATACGCCCTCTGCGCACATTTGGGCTGAATCAATTGACGGTCGGCGGGCTTATATGCAACGACATGTGGGCGAACCCGACCTGTACGCCCCAGCCCGATACACATCTCAGCCATCGGCTTGCCGGGCTCGGCGCTCGCATTGTATTTCATGCTGTCAACGGCGGCCGTAGTTCGTCTGAATGGTCCGATGTCAATTGGGATTTCCACAGCAGCAACTTGCGCATGCGCGCCCGCGCCAGCAAACTTTGGATCGTTACGGTCGACAACTGCGAACCGGTTGACCTTCGTTGCTCGGCGCCTTCAGGCGTGATTGATCCCCACGGCAACTGGCGCGTCCGAGCCGCCCACCAGGGCATCGACAGATTTCTCTACAATATTCGCCTCTAGTTGCTGATAGACTTCCGCCATTCCAGACGTTACAATGGCGCGGCTTCTGCGATAGGTGAATCAGGTCGCAGTGCGATAAAGCAATCTACCATGACGGATTACATAATCAGGAGAGAAGATCTTGGCACAATTCGGACTCTTATACGTCGGTGAACCACAGATTGATGACCCAGACCCAGACGCAGCGCAAGCGGGTCAAAAGGAATGGTTCGACTGGATCGGAAGCCTGGGCGACGCCGTGGTCAATCCGGGCATGCCCATGGGACCCCCTACCCGCGTCACCTCTGACGGCGTCGCACCTGGACCCACAGAGGGGCGTTTGACAGGGATGACAGTAGTCGAAGCGGAAGACATGGATGCGGCAGTCGAAATGGCAAAGAGCAGCCCCTACATCAAATACGCCACAGTGGACGTGGTACAAATTTACCAAATGTGATAGCTTACAACAGGGGCCGGGAACAGTCCCGGCCCCTGCCCGCCTCTTCATATCGTCCCCTCGCTCAAGAGCGACTTCAACTCGAATAGACCGCCACGCGCCATTTCTAAACTAATGTTACGCACCTTGACTTGTCGCACAGGCAATTTACCGTTACACTTTGCTGCAGTATCGATCGAACGGATCAATGTGATATGAGCCTGATCCTGCGATATATGCGCGCCGACGATATCCGCGACGTTTCCATGATTGATCGCCTCTGCTTTGAGCCACCCTGGTCCAGAGATTCATACGCATTTGAGATCAAAGAATCGAAAATCAGCCATATGATCGTGCTGGAAGAGAACGACATTTCCGCACCCGCATTACTTCCGGACGACGATGGCTGGATCCAGCGACTCAGCGGCTGGATTCGGCATGAAACGCCCACAATCGCCAAATCGGGCGTCATCGTCGGTTACGGGGGATTATGGAAGATCGATGGCGAAGCGCATGTCAGCACCATCGCCACACATCCTGACCATCGCGGTCGCGGTTATGGGGAGATTCTGCTGGCGGGCATGTTTCGCAAGGCGCTGCGACTGAAAGCGGAATATCTGGTGCTGGAGGTGCGCGTGAGCAACGCTGTGGCGCAGAATCTCTATCAAAAATATGGCTTCACACGCCATGGGCGTAAGCGTAACTACTATCGCAGTGACAACGAAGACGCCTACGATATGCGTGTCGGCCTGGGCCCAAGCGTTCGACAGCACTTCAAGCAGCTATATCAGCAACTGCAGCATTCGCAGAGTTTTCACGACGCATATAGCGTTGCGACGCATCCACGCTTGTGACGAAATATGTCATGCGGACAACATTGTTGAATGACTTGTCATCACAATAGTGCATTGGTAGTATTCTCCCGGCTTGTCTTTCAAGCGTGAGGAACATTAGTGGACAATCTCAAAGATCTGGAGAAAACTGATTTCATGTATTACGCCGACGTCGAGGGCCGGCTGGTCGATTTGGACAAACGCGTTCAAATCATGCGAGAAGAAGTTGGCAGATTAAGTCCAGAGGTTCTTCAACATATTGAGCAACAGTTCAGAATCAAAGGGATTTACCATTCCAACGCTATCGAGGGGAACAGTCTGACTATCGGTGAGACGCGGATGGTGGTAGAGCAAGGATTGACTCTATCGGGAAAGACGTTGAGAGACCAGGCAGAGGCAAAAAACCTGTCTCACGCGCTGGATTTTATGGAACAGTTGGCCTCTTCCAGGGACACTCCTATCACTCTAAGCGACATACGCCAGATACATTCTCTTATTCTGCAAGACATACTTGACGACTACGCGGGACAATATCGCGACAGCGAGGTAAGCATTTCCGGTTCCGAATATGAGCCTACCAAAGCGCATTTGGTTCCTCAAGAAATGAGCGATTTAGGAGACTACGTCAAGGATATCACTTCGCCAGACTACAATAGGCGGCAGCTACCCATATTGACAGCAACAGCAGTACATGCATGGCTCGCGCGGATCCATCCATTTGTAGACGGAAACGGGCGTACATCCAGAATTCTTATGAATCTCGTTCTAATACGAAGCGGATATCCTATCTGTATTATTGCTCGCGAAGAACGACTGCGCTATTACCACGCACTGGAAGCATCGCAAGCGGGAAATCTGACACCGTTACTTGAGCTAATTTACGAGAACGTTGTCGAGAGCCAAGAGGTCTGGGAAACCGCCGCAGAGGAACAAAAGCGCGAGAAAGAGAGACGAGTACAGACTGCAGTTCGTCTTGAACAGCCTGTCAAGATTCGAGTTCAGAACGAATATGAAGTGTGGTTCAATTCTATGGAATTGCTCAAGAGTTACTTTAAGCAGTTCGTAGACGATGTAAATGAAACCACAAGCGTTGGAAGCGTCCATTTAAGGTTCAAGGATTTCGGTACATTGAGTTCCGATAAATACCTTGCGTTGCGTGAGCAAGGAAGCGCCAAACGTCCATGGTTTTTTGGAATTGAGTTCAATAGTGAACTTAGGCGCGCTCGATATCTATTCTACTTCGGATATCCAGACAACGTCATCAGTTCGCACGCCTCGGTGATTCTTATTGTCGCGAAGGATCGGGAACTCAACTACGTGTATGCTCCAATTGAAGAGATAACACAATCCAACATCCCCGACATCAGCCAAGTCGGATTCAATATGAAGGAACAGAAATATGTAGCTTCAACAATTGGCGGCTTTTGGGAAGGCAAAGTAGAAGACTTGGCTTGGAAATTCTTTAGCCAAGTGGTCGAACGTGATTTCGGAGCCTGATTACTCCCGCAGGGCGCGCATCCCATTCAAGGTCACAGCGAGCGACATGCCGACATCGGCGAAGACCGCTACCAACATAGTTACGTTGCCGGTCAAAGCCAACAGCAGGAAAACCGCCTTCAATCCGATTGACAGTACGATATTCTCGCGGATCAGGCGCCGGGCGAAACGCGCGCGCCGGATCGTCACTGGTAGCAGGTCCAGCTTGTCCGCCAGCAAGACGACATCGGCTGTTTCCATTGCCTGGGCGCTGCCAGCCGCCCCCATTGCCACGCCGACTGTGGCGGCCGCCAGTGCCGGCGTATCGTTGATGCCGTCCCCCACCATCGCCACACGCTGGTATTCCGTTTCCAGGTTTTCTACAGCGTCCACTTTGTCCTGCGGCAATAGCCCAGCCCTAAAGCGGTCGACACCAACTTGCCCGGCGATCGACTCGGCAACACCGGCATTGTCACCGGTCAACATCACCGATTCCATACCCATATCGCGCAACTCGCCAACCACGCGCTTGCTTTCTTCGCGTGGCATATCGGCAAGGGCAATCAATCCCCTTACCTGGTCGCCATCATGTACCATGACAGCGCTTTGGCCCGCTAACTCGAAGTCCCGCGCGATCGCGCAAAGCTGTGCCGTATGATCGAATTCATTGTCGAAGAAACTATGACTGCCGATGGTCACGCGCTGGCCGTTGACCTTGCCCCGCACGCCAAAGCCAGTGAGCGTTTCTACTTCGGCCGCTGCGTCATAATCGATTTCATTTGCGCTGGCCGCTGCTTGAATAGCGTGCGCAAAGGGATGTGTACTCTGCGCTTCCACAGACGCCGCTAGGGAGATCAACTCATCGCAGGGTTTGCAAGCGGCGGCGTGATCGCAATCGCCGGTCGTTGTCGCAACAACGTCCAGCTTGCCGCGCGTTAAGGTGCCGGTTTTGTCAAATGCGATTGCCTTCACACTGGCCAATGCTTCCAAATGAGCGCCGCCTTTTATCAGCACACCCCGCCGCGCCGCAGATGTAATGGCGCTGATCACGGTCACAGGTGTACTGATAACCAGCGCGCATGGACATGCGATCACTAACATCGACAGCGCCCGGTACAGCCATCCGGAACCTGTCGCGCTGTCCCAAAATGGTTGACCGAAAAACAGCGGTGGAATCAGGGCCACCGCGAGCGCGCCTAGCGCCACCAGCGGCGTATAGACGTGCGCAAAACGATCGATCAATCGCTGACTTGGCGCCCGACGAGATTGGGCGTTTTGCAGCAATTCAATTATGCGGCTCAGCGTATTGTTGTGGGCGAGACGATCGACGCGCAGCTCCAGCGCCGCAGCGCCATTGATCGAACCGGCATAAACTTCGTCGCCCGGCGACCGCTCTACCGGCAGACTCTCACCAGTGATGTGCGCCTGATCCACTGCGCTATTGCCCGCCAAAACAGTTCCATCCATCGGAATTCGTTCGCCGGGAAAAACACGAATGCGCTCCGCAATGCGTAGCGCCTCGACCGGAACCAACTCCATGCTGTCGTCCACTATCCTGTTTGCCGTCGGCGGTTTGAGCGCCACCAGGCCGCGCAAGCTATCACGCGCCCGGTCGGTCGTATAGCCTTCAAGCGCTTCCCCAATGGCAAAGAGGAAGATAACAGTCGCCGCCTCCAGGAATTCACCCAAAACCAGAGCGCCGATCGCAGCAACTGTCATCAACAAGTTGATATTGAATTCTCGGTTGATCCGTAAAGCGTTAATGCCGCTAACTGCGATCGGTCTGATCGCCACCGCCATCGCCAAGGTATAAACCAGGTTGCTGAGATCCGGCGGGGCAATCGCAGACAAATCGAACGCGATCGCAAGCAAAAGCAGGACGCCACCGTATACCGCCATACGGCTTGCAGGGCGTTCAAGCAGATAATCCCAAAAACCGAGAACACCGGCTCGGCGCGTCGTGTCGGCATCTCGTGATTGGGCAGGCGCATCTATGGAAATGGTCTTCCCCAGCGCCTCGACCTGCTCCTTGAGTCGCTCGTACTCGACTTCGCCAATCAACTGCAACTTGTTGCTGAGAAAGTTCACTTCGGCGAAGCGCACACCGTCGAGTTTGGAGACTGCTGCTTCGACCTCATGCGCGCAACCGGCGCAATCCATGTTGCCGATCATATAGGTTTTCAAAGGGTCGGGGGCTTCAATAGTCTTGCCCAAAGCTTCGACACGCGCCTTCAGCCCGTCGAAGGCAACGTCACCTTCAATCTGCAGAGTGCTACTAGCGAAGTCTACTACTGCCGATTCTACTCCGGGGAGCCGTTCAACAGCGGACTGCACTTCGCGCGCGCAATTTGCACAATCCATATTGCCTAAGCAATAACGTTTCTGTGACATTGTCCCCGCTCACTTGTGAGACTCAGTATCGTTAAGGCACAGCTTACATATTTTGATTCATGTTACTCAAGAGCAATTCCCCTGTCAACAGACGTTCATTCCGCTTGGGTCATGCCACAACCTGTCGAATATGAGATGAGCCAGTAACTGAAAAGAAGACCTCTTTGCCTCTGCACTCTCACTGCCCATCACAGCACGCACCGTCATGGCAACTGTTTCCAGTCGCGCAGAAGCAGGACGAGGCAATATCGACATCGGCGCGCCCCAGCGCCAGTTGAAGCTGAGGTCGCATGAGTTCCGCTTCGCCATTGCTGCCCAGGCGTTCCAGACAAGTGACGTAGCCCTGCAAACTCCAGACGTTATTTGGGCGCTGCATCGCCCGACAAAGCGACCGATCCAAACCCAAATCGGCGCGATAGACTGCTCGCGCTTCTTCTACATTTCCTTGCTCAAGCAATAGAGCGCCCAGCGCATGACGAGTCGGCATCGCCCATCCCCAGGGTTCGGCAAAGTTCAGATGATCGTCCAGATAGACCGCATGACGAAGATGGTCAAAGGCACCGTCGGTGTCTCCCCGATGATACGCTACTTCTCCCTGCATCATGGCGGCGGCGATTTCCAAAACATCAACACAGGTGTTGTTGAAGATGAGCCGCGTATCCGGCACTTTGGCTTGCGCCAGCTTAAAGGCAGCCACTTCGGAGTTGGCTGCTTCGTGTTCTTGCAGCGTCGCCAGCGCGATCGCCCGTGCATAGTGGACCATTGCAAGAGAATTGCAATAGAGAACCTCATCGACCGGGGCCGGCTCTGCCAGTATCTCTCGCCACTTGCCAAAGCGAATCAAGACGTGCAGGCGCATCGATAGGATGCCTTCCAGTTGGTCGGCCATCGGCGGCTCGTCAATTCTTAACAGATCATCGATCGCCAATTCCGCAATTTCAGCGGCAGCCTCCAAGGCCGTCTTGAACTGACCCAGCAGCATGGCTGCATAAACCTTGAAATGGATATTATGTGCGCGGTAAAAAGTATAGTCCGTGAGAACACCGTCACGCGCTGCAAACACCTTATCAACGGCAATGGCGCGGTTATTCGCCACGATCGCGTTGTAGTATTGCCCGCACAAGACGTCGATGTGAGACGGCATATGAAGTAGATGTCCAGCGTCTGGAACCAATTCCCGCAACTGATCGGCTGCGATCATCGCTCGTTCTGGCCGCGGGGACATTTCCACTATATGGATGTACAGATGCAGTAAACCCGGATGCGGAAGCCCGCCAGCTCGCTCGATTTGGCTCAGCGCTGTTTCAACAACCTCAATCGCTTCCAGGGTATCGGCGTCTTCCGCTGGTTCACCGGTTTCCAGGTCCCACAATTGCCAGGGTGTGCGGTTAATCAGGGCTTCGGCAAACAGCGCCGCGACATCCCAATCGTCGGGAAACGCCCGATAAACTTCTCGCATGGCAACCGCGAACTCATCATTCCAGGCTTCCAGGACTTCCACATCGGTTTCGTCTTCTCGCTGAAAGCGTTTCTCCAGCGCCTTCAAGAGCGCGGCTTCGACTGCGGTCGCGCGATCTAAATGCGCGTAGCCTTGCAGGATCGCCCCACGTCCCTGGCGCAAAGCAATCTCAAGCGCCTCTGGACCAAAGACTTCCCATTGCTTGTTGTAGTTGCAGCCGAGTCCATAGGCGACACCCCAATAAGCCATGACACAGCCTGGGTCAGTGTCCAGCGCCTTGCGAAAGCACTTGACTGCTTCGTCATGGTTGTAGCCATATAGCCAGGTCAAGCCACGGTCAAACCAGCGCTGCGCCAGGGATAATTTGGTCGTGACCGGCCGCGTATAAGATCCGAGTTCGTAATAATCCGACATTGTAATCTCCAACCGTGTGGTTCTTACAATCGTAACATGCGAGAGAAACCTGGCAACTTCTTGGTTGCTAGTTAGCGGGCCATGTCAGTTGCGCGCCCGAATTTATTGTTAATTCGGTTTTTCGGTTTATACTGAATTTGAGGCAAAAAATCGTATCGTTGGTCTGCCTATTCTTGGGAGGTGAACTATGTGTAACCATCTTGTGGCAGAGTCCGTCCGTGAGAGAATCAAGAAAGAGGGCTTGCCAAGCGTGAGCCGCCGCAATTTCCTGAAGATGGGGAGTGTGCTCACAGCCGGCGCCGCCCTGGCTCCGCATGTCGCACACGCGGACATGCACGCAAAAGACGTCGTAGACCTTACGCATGTGTTTACTACGGACTTCCCGGTATTTCCCGGTGGACCGCAAGCCGAGCGCGAGGCACTGGTCACGGTCGAGAATGACGGGTACTACATTCAACGCTGGAACTTCGCCGAACATACCGGCACACACATGGATTTCCCGGGCCACTTCATCGCCGACGGGCTGCGGACGGATACGTATCCAGTTGAGATGCTGGTAGGCCCATCCGTGGTCATTGACATTTCGGCCCGTGCCGAAAACGATGCTGATACCATGGTCACCGTAGACGATCTCAAAGCCTGGGAAATGGAGAATGGCGACATCCCGGAAGGCGCCTTCGTCATGATGTACTCGGGTTGGGAAGAACTGATTGGCACGCAGGCGTTCCTCGGCGATGACAGTGGTTTGCACTTTCCGGGATTTGGCGCTGAGGCATCGGAGTGGCTGGTGAGCGAGCGTTCGATTCATGGCATCGGTGTCGATACGCTGAGTATCGACCATGGTCCTTCAATGACGTTTGATACACATTACATCATTCTTGGGGCGGGATTGCTCGGCATTGAAAATGTCGCCAACTTACAGAGCTTGATGGGCAAGCACGCGACCGTGATTTGTGGCATTCCCAGATACGAAGAAGGATCAGGAGGTCCGGCGCGTATCCTGGCGCTGACAGGCGTATAACCGATAGCGGCCGAGCGGCAAAGTGGCGCGTGTCCAGCAAATCCCCAACTCCAATGATCGACCAGTTTATCGGTATGATGCCCGCTTCCTGAAGCTTCGGGTAAGGGCCGGGCACAATAGTGATGCTAGCGCCGCTTCCAAGCCTCGAGCGAGGCTGAGACGAGGAGAACGGCCACGAAAATTAGCGGATGATAGGCTGCGAGACCCAGCGCGTCCGTGATGAGGTCAATGCTGAACCAGAGCAGAAGCAGAATCGTCGCCAGAATGACCATCCGCAGGTGCCCGACCCTGACCCTGCCGACATGGTGAAATAGCAGTACCCAGCCACATAATCCGCACAAGAAAGTGCCATAAAACGCCAGCAAAAAGGCTAGCGCGTGCAGGGCGGAAACATCCAGCGCTTGCACCAGCAGCGGCCCATTGACGCTAGCCCAGAAAAGGTAGGGTCCCGGACTTAGGAAATTCATCGCGATGCCAGTTAAAAGCACACGCCGCCCACTGTATGCCGGCGCAGGCGCGGCGTCCGTTGCCAGATTCATCGCCATACCCGACCGATATTGATTGCGCGCGCCCCATGCGATTGCCAGCAAAAGTATCCCACCGCCGAGCTGAATTAACTTCAAGATCTCGTCGGGCATTTGGCCCAGCAGAAAGGTCATGAGAACGATGATGGGCGCATCGGTGATCAAGGGCGCCAGGACTACCAGCAATGCCCTTCGCCAGCCTTGCGTCAGCGTCGTGTTGACAACGTAAGCGATCAAGGGACCGGGGATGACCGCAGCGCTTAAACCAAAGCTGAAAGCCGGCAGAATGAATCGACTGATCATAGTTGCTCCCGACTCGTCGTCATTTGCTCCAACCAGTATTGCTAATCAAACTCAGTTGGCAAGTCGGGCTGCTGTGAGTGACGGAGCCAGCGCTGCATCTGCGTCTCGGTAACACGCCCTTTTGATAGCGGCGGCAGCTCGCCAAGCGGGAACCAGTCCACCGCTAGACTTTCCTTGCTGGTTTTCGCTTGGCCACCAAGCAATTCGTAGAGGAAGAAGAGCTTGTATACAGCGAAAATCGATCTTCGATTGCGCAGGTTGCGGTCGTCAACCGCCATGAGCTTGACGGCGCGCGCTTCGTAGCCGCTTTCTTCACGGATTTCGCGCTCGACAGCTTGCGCGGGCGTATCGCCTACATCGGCCCAACCGCCGGGCAATGACCACAAGCGGTCGCCAGCTTCCTGCACCAGCAAGACTTTGCTGCCCTGGAAGACCGCGCCTCGTACATCGACCTTGGGCGTTATGTACCCGTCATCGCCGTTTAGCGTGGCACGGATAGTGGTGTTTTCGCTTTGGCTTGCGCTCGCTAGCATCTCGGCGGAGATATCGAGCAACTGTTGGTAGCGGTCGCGGTCGTAGTCGTCCTTGACGTAATACAGACCCGTGTTGGCGATGGCGGCAATCTGCTGCGCCCATTCAATCGTGTTGCTCATGCCTGGATCCTCGCTGCTTGGATTGATGCGCAATTATACACGGGCTCAGACGTCGGGACGTAGCCGCAGGCCAGGCGCGATCTTTAGGATTCACCAAATTGGAATAGAGTAGAATGAGAGCGTGCACTCGGCTCTCGTTTGCCAAAAGACCTCAACAGGATAGTCTGCCTCGCCACTGTTCTTGTTGCCCTGCTTGTTATCGGTGGTTGAATTCGTTCGATAATCCATCGGCACAAAGGCGCGTCCACGATAGTGACCACAACGCCCGTTTTGAACCTCTTGAGACCGATTCCCGTATAATGGCATTATGAGACAGACATCTTGTGCAATGAGCGACGGGGCGCCATGAGACCCAATCGCAGGATCAAACGCGATCACAGCAAGCCCTTTTTCAGCAACCGCCGGCGCGGCTTAAGCGGTATTCCGCTCCTGTTGCTGGTAATGCTGACGATAGGCAGCAGTCTCGGCTTGATCCTGGTGACGCTGACAAATTACGACCGCATGCAGTTCGCGGCGCTCGACCTGCTGGGCATCGCACCGACCCCCACGCCCTTTGCCAGCCAGCACGCTCAGCTGGGTATCGAGCAGTATAACAGGGGCAAAATCCGCGATGCGCTGAAAGCATTTGAACTTGCGCTGGAACAGCAACCCGCCGATGTCGACTACCTCTATGAATATGGCAGGATCCTCATCGAACTGGACGAGTACGACCTGGCTGCGCCGATCGGCGACCAGGCCATCGCTGCCGCGCCGAACGATGTGCGCGGATACGCCCTCAAAGCCCGCGCGTTGATGTGGAGCGACCCAGGCAACGCGATCCCAGTCGCGGTATCGGGCCTGGACATTGATCCGCAATTCGCTCCATTGCACGCTGCGCTTGCTATCGCTTATACCAATATCGGCCGCTTTGACGAAGGGCTGAGCCGTGGCAACCGCGCGATTCAACTCGACCCGCTTGATTCATTTGCCCACCGCGCGTATTCCATCCCGTTGATCTTCACCGGGCGCAATTCCCAAGCGATTGAATCGCTGGAACAAGCGGTTGCAATTAATCCCAGCTTGCCCGGTCCCTACTTTGAACTGGCCGCCCAATATCGCGCCATCGACGTCCCGGAAATGGCCGTCGGCATATACCGGCGTGTGCTCGAGCTGGAACCGGACAATGCCAAAGCATACTTGAGGCTCTGCGAGACGTTCGCAGCGGTCGGTGAGTTCCAGGAAGGCAGCCGCTACTGTGATCAGGCGCTCGCGATTAACAATCAATACGCGTCGGCCTGGCGCATGCTGGGGCAAACGCAATACACCCGGCGCAACTATGAAGGGGCGATCGAGTCCTTTCAAAACTGTGTCGAATTCGGCTCGACAGAAGTCGAATGCTTTTACCTGCGTGGCTGGGCGCATTACTTTCTTGCCCAGTGCGACGATGCCTGGCAGGTGCTGCAAGAAGCGCTTCAATATGCTGTGGCGGATCAAATCATCGATACGATTAACATCGGGCTTTCCAACATCCGCGTGAACTGCGCGGGATACGAGAACGTCACCCTGCCGACGCCGATCCCCCCGACACCCATCCCGCCGACGCCTATCGGAGGCATCTAGGCGATGAGGATCCGGCGGGATTATTCGCAACCCTTTTTTCGCGAACCAAAGCGTCACCGTTTGCGCAATACATTGATCGCCGCCATCCTCGGGTTGCTGCTCGGCTTGAGCGTCGTGTCGCAAAGGGCGACGATCGAGCTTGTCATCGAGTCGCTGGTGGGTGATCCCGCGACTCCTACACCGCTGCCAAGCGAGCTGGCGATGCGCGCGGCATTACAAATGCAAGCCAGTGACTTCCCGGCGGCGGAAAACATGATGGCGACTGCTGTGCTGGAGCGCCCGCACAATATCGCCTACCTCTACGAGTACGGCAAAGTCCTGATTGAATTGGGACGATATGACGAGGCATTGGCCTTCGCCGAGCGCATCCTCGATCTTGACGCCGGCGACGCGCACGGTTTCGCGCTGAAATCGGCCGCGCTGGTGACGCAGGGAGAACCCGCCGAGGCCATCCCTATCGCGCTTTCGGGGCTGGATCTGGATCCCGGCTTCACATCGCTCTACGCGACGCTGAGCCGCGCCTACGTGGACACGCAACGCTGGCCCGATGGGCTGGAGGCGGGCGAACGCGGCTTGTCGATCAATCCCGGTGATGCCGCACTCATCCGAGCCTACGCTTACGCCTTGCAGTCGGTTGGCGCTTATGACGAAGCTGCGGAGCATCTTGAACGCGCCATTGAAGTGCGGCCCAGCTACTTACCGATACATTTTGAGCTGGCCGCGCTGTATCTGGCGCGCGACCGCGATCAGCAAGCCATTGACCTCTATGACCGTATTCTAGCGATTGACTCGCGCAATGCCCGCGCCATGCTGCGGCTTTGCCTCGCTTATCGCAAGGTTGGGCAATTTGCGCGCGCCCTGGGCTTTTGCGAGGACTCTATCGCCAACGACAGCAGCGATCCCGAGGCGCTCTTTCACCTCGGCCTGCTCTATTATCGCGAGCGCCGCTTTGTTGCTTCACGCGATACTTTCCGGCAATGTCTCGAGCAAGATGATGGCGCCTACGATCTCTCTTGCCGTTATCGCCTAGCTCTTTCACACTATTACACTGGCGATTGCACGACCGGCTGGACCCTGCTGCAAGAATCGCTGGCATTGGCGGAGGCGGCAACCGGTTACAGCGATACGATAGATCGAATCCAGCTGGGCCTGGAAGCGATAAACAGCGATGTGAAGTGTATCGAGACAGCAGCCGCGCCGGTGTCGTTTCAGGATTGACCAGCACAAGGCGCTCGGCTAGGCTATTTTGACATTCAAGCGCTTGCCCGATCATGATGCGCCTATTCGATTCCAGCCTGAGCCTGTACCGCAAGACGGTCAAACGCGTTCGTCCCGCGCATATCGCCATGCACCGACTGATGGGCCATGTGCTCATGCCGGCGCTGGAACGCTGGACCGACTTCAAAACCATCCCCGAAGATCCTTTCTGGTTCCGGCTGGAACTGCTTACCGGCCAACATGAAACCGAGACGGCGCAACTGCTGCGGCAGTTGGTCAAGCCCGGCATGATCGCGCTGGACATCGGCGCTCACGTTGGCTATTACACGCGTCAGCTATCGCGGCTGACCGGGGCGCGGGGACAGGTCATCGCCTTCGAGCCGCATCCGCGTACGCATCTGGCATTGCGGCATAATACACGCGCGCTGGACAATGTGACCCCGCTGCAAGTGGCGGTGGCGGAAGCCGAAGGCAGCGCCGAGCTTTACGACTATCTGATGATGTCCGCCAGCGGCTCGCTGCATTATGACGAGTCCCTGGCGCATTTGCAGCGCGCGCAGATGGGCGAGGGCGATGTCGCGCCGCGCGGACAAGAAGGTTTCGAGATGCAGAGGTTCCGGGTCGAGACCGTGAGCATCGACGCTTGTCTGGCGGATCTTGGCATCAAGCGGGTCGACGTGGTCAAGATGGATATCGAGGGCGCGGAACTGGGCGCGCTGCGCGGCATGCGGGATACGATAGTCGCTTCACCCGGGATGAAGCTGGTGATGGAGTACAATCCGGGCGCGTTGAAAGCGTTTGGGCACGATCCGCAGGCGGCGCTGGACGAGGTGCTGGGCATGGGTTTCAGCCACGTCGAGGCGATTGAAGCGGACGGGTCGCTGCGGGATTGGCGCGATGCGGGCCTGGTGGCGCGGGAGACGACGCGCATGCTGGGCGAAATGGGCGTGGTGAATTTGTTGTTTAGGAGTTGATTGCCTTAGATTATTCACCACCGAGGCACAGATAGCACAGAGAAAAGCTCTGCGTCTAAGCTAGCAAGGCGACGCCACTTCACTGTTTTCGCGTTGAAAAAGAATCCCCTGATCTAACAGAACTCTTGATTCATCGCGCCAGCTGTAAAGTGTGCTGGACGGTGGAGACTCTGTCGTAAATGGCGAGGTGCTCGAGGGCTTCGCGTTTGCGGTTGGGCGGGTACTGTTTGGGCATGTGGGGTTCCTGTTGGGTGGGTGGATAATGTGGCAATTATAGCACGTTTGTTCTGTATTTTGAAGTATGGCTGGAATTGGAAGTCAAAAGCGCCTAGGGATTGGCGTCATGCGGGACTGGCGGCGCGGATGCTGTACGACAAGGGCGTGGTGAATTTGCTGTTTAGGCGGTAGACGGGGTAAGATTCTACACCACAGAGGCACAGAGGGCACAGAGATAGGCATGAGCGTTCCAGATAGCGTGTACGAACTTGTCGAGAAGTTCGACAGCGACAAGGCACGTTTCAAGAATCCGCAATACAACGAGACCGCGCTTCGTGTCGAATTCATCAACCCGTTCTTTGAAGCCTTGGGTTGGAACGTGCGTGACAGCGCGCAGGTCAGCCACGAAGACCGCGTCATGATCGAGGGCAAACCGAAGCGCCCCGATTACGGCTTTCGTATCGGTGGCGCGACCCGCTTCTTCCTCGAAACCAAGAAGCCGTCCCTCAACTTGAAGAACGATCCAAGCCCGGCATATCAATTGCGCCGCTATGGTTGGTCAGGCAATTTGCCCGTTAGCGTTCTCAGCGACTTTGAAGAATTCACAATCTATGACTGTCGCATTCAGCCACAACGCTTCGACCCAGCCAGCAAAGGCAGGCTCGAATATTACCAATATCCAGATTACGTCGACAACTGGGACAAAATATACGGATTGTTCAGTCGCGAAGCAGTTGCCGACGGCGCGCTGCGCGACTGGATCGGCGAGGAGAAGACGCGCGGCGCTCTCGGCGTCGACAAAGCATTCCTGCGCGAGATGGAAATCTGGCGCGAAGACCTTGCAAAAGACATCGCTCTCCACAACGACCTGAGCCAGCGCGACCTGAACCACTTGGTACAGCGTACGATTGACCGACTGGTATTTCTTCGCATTGCCGAAGATCGCGGAATCGAAATCTACGGACGCTTGCGTAGCATCGCCGGCGAAGGCAGACAGGTCTACCAAGGCTTGAAGCTGCTATTCATAGAGGCGGACGACAAGTATAACTCCGGCTTATTTCACTTCGGTCACGAAGAACGCGGTAGCGCTCCCGACCGCTTGTCATTGAGCATCCATATCAGCGACGATTCACTCCGCCAGATCATCAAGAATCTCTACTACCCCAACAGCCCATACGAGTTTTCCGTCCTTCCCGCCGACATTCTCGGGCAGGTCTATGAACGATTTTTGGGCAAGGTTATCGAATTAACCGACACGGGCTTGGCGCGCGTCGAAGACAAACCGGAAGTCCGCAAAGCCGGCGGCGTCTACTACACGCCCACCTATATTGTCGATTACATCGTCGAAAACACGGTCGGTAAGCTGCTGGAGGGCAAGACACCAAAAGAAGCTGAAAAGCTGCGCATCCTCGACCCCGCTTGCGGCAGCGGCTCATTCTTGACCGGCGCCTATCAATACTTGCTGGACTGGCATCTCGACACCTATATCCAAGAGCCAGAGCACCACAAGAACACATTACGCCGAAGAGTCGATGGCTACGTCCTGACCACGCAGGAAAAGAGGCGCATCCTGCAATACAACATCTACGGCGTCGACCTCGACCAGAATGCCGTCGAGGTCAGCAAGCTTTCGCTGCTATTGAAGATGCTGGAAAACGAAGATGGCTCCGACGCCACCGGCTTGCAGACGGCCATGTTTGCTGCCGGCGGACGCATCCTGCCCGACCTCAGCAACAACATAAAATGGGGCAACTCGCTTATCGGCAGCGACTTCTACACTGGCAAGCAAATGGGCATGTTTAGCGAGGAAGAAGTGCTAAAGGTCAAGGCATTTGATTGGGAGAGCCGTGAGCACGGGTTTGGCGAGATTATGGCGGCTGGCGGCTTTGATGCGGTCATTGGGAATCCGCCATATGGGGCCTGGTATGACACCGAACAAGGCACTTATCTTGCGAATAATTTTTCCGCATTCGCAGGGGTAAAGGATGTCTATGTTGCTTTCATAGTGAAAGCGCTCAAGCTGGCTAAATCGCACGGTCGTGTCTCGTGTATTGTACCGTCTGCTTGGACAGGCGGACCACGCTATAGAAACGTACGCGGCTTTCTGATAGATTTTGCCATTGAAAATATCGTGCTACTTCCATATGACGTTTTCGCCGACGCTTATGTCGATACTCTGGTATTTGTGCTTCGAAATGAAGAATGCACAAGAGACCATCAGGTATCGACATATGTTTACGGAAAACGCGAAAAGCTGTCGGGCATTGAACTATCAGAAAAACATTGGGATGTGATCACACAGAAGGCCTGGCTAGAAATCGATGATCAGAAATTTGTCTTAGATCCACAGACTATGCAAATATTGTCCAAAATAGATGCTTTATGTACCAATCAGCTTGGTGACATCGTTGCTATCAAACGCGGTGTCTTGTTTGACAAGACACTGCTGACGGAGTCCAATACTTCTGCTGAAAGTCATCCTTATTTCGAAGGCGATATCTACCGATATAGGGGAAATCACATTGCGGTAAACTGGATAGAATTCGATGACCGCATCAAAGAGAAACCTAAGGAATTCGCTTGGTTCAAAGGGGAAAGAATACTGTTGCGGCGGCTGGTAAATCGCAGACAGCGCCTCATGGCGAATCTAGTTAAAGAAACTTTTGTCACAAACAAGAATCTTTATTCTGTTCTTTCAATATCCAAGATAAGCCTGCAAGTCGTACTTGCTTTGCTCAACAGCACGCTTTTCTCATACTTGTATTTGAAGCAGGTTACTCAAGCGACAAAAGACGATTTTCCTCAAGTGACGATACGTGATATTAAGTCTTTGCCTATACCGCGGACTGTCCGTCTTGAGACAGCTAGTGACAAGTTGATCGAACTCGTCGACCGCATGCTCGACTTGCACAAGCAATTGCAGCACGACAACGTAATCCTTCGCGGAACGATTGAACTTCAGATCGAGCGCACAGACCGCGAAATCGACGACCTCGTCTACAAGCTCTACGACCTCACGTCCGAAGAAATCGCCATCGTCGAAGGCCGCGGCAGCTAACCCTCTGTCCTCTGTGGTTATTCTGTCGGCGGCTTCTCGTAGGGGACACCCAGATGCTTCATGAGGGCGTCCAGTTTCCGCGAGTTTTCTCGCAGCGCCGCGTTCGATTCGCGCAGCGCCGCGTTCGATTCACGCAAGATGCGCTGCATATCGCGGGCGATTTCTTCAAACGACTCTGGCCTGGTCGCACTGTCTGTCTGGGCGAGGCGCGCGTTATGATCTTTCATTTTTGCATTTGAGTGGAGGTGCTGGCAGGCAGATTACTCTTTGCTGAAACCTAATGGTCGCTTGTCATACGGCACGTCCAGGTGCTCAATGATGGCATCCAACTTCCGCGAGTTTTCGACGACAGCTTCCGTCAAACCCAAGAGCGCGGCTTCGAAAGTGTCGACTTTGTCAAATAACTCATCCTGCGCATTGCGCACAGATTGGTATTCCTCATTCATGCGTTTGAAACGAATATCGCTAGTTGCCATGTTGCGTCTCTCTTCGGCGAAGCTGCGTATATGCAGAGTATATATCATGGCTGGCGTTTGTCAAAGGTTAAGATGGACGAAACGTCCAGTTTCACCTGCAAGCGCGCTGTAAACCAGATTACAACACCGCGGACCGCTCGACGCCGCTGTACTCGGAGACCAGTTCAGCCCAGGCCGCGCCGATCCGGCGGAAGCCCTCGGTGATCACATTCGGTTTGTGGATGCCGTAATTCAAGCGCATGGCATGTGACCCGCCGTCGCTGATGTAAAACATGCTGCCGATGGCGAAGGCAACATCGTGCTGGATGGCGCTGATAAAGGTTTCCGCGGCGCCGGGTCCATCGGCCGGCAGCTCCACCCACAGGTACAAACCCCCTTGTGGTGAATACCAACTGCTGCCAGGCGGCAGGTGACGTTCGGCGGCGGCGAGAGCGGCATCGCGGCGGCGGCGCAGTTCCAGGCGATTGCGCTCGAGTTGCTTGGCGAGGATACCACGTTCCAGCAGCAGGTGGATGGTGCGCTGGTTCAATCCCGAAGTGGAGATATCCGCCGCCTGTTTGACACGCACCAGGCGCTCGTAGTAGGGTCCGGCGGCGATCAAATAGCCGATGCGCATGCCCGGCAGCAGCATCTTGGTGAAAGCGTTGGCGTGGATAACGACCCCGCTTTCGTCCAGCGCTTTCAGCGGCGGCAAGGATTCGCCATCAAAGCGGAACTCGCGATAGACTTCATCTTCGAGGATGGGAATGCCGTGATGTTCAGCCAGGCGAATCAATTGACGACGGCGGTACATAGGCATCAGGTGCCCGGTGGGATTCTGGAAGCTGGGCATGACATAGATCAGGCGTGGACGCTGGCGTTCCAGCACCTCAGCCAAGGCGTCGATGCGAATGCCCTCCTCGTCGATGGGGATGCCCAGAATGTGCACACGGCGCGCCTGGGCGATATCCATGATGCCGAGGTAGGTGGGGCTGGCGGTGACAAGCGTTTCGCCGTCGCTCATCAATGATTGCAGGACGAGGTCAATGGCTTGCTGGGCGCCGCCGGTGATCAGCACATCGTCGTGGCGGCACTCGATGCCGATGGCGCGGACGTAATCGCGAACAGCAACCCGCAGCGGCAGGTAGCCTTCCGGCACTTCGTACGTAAGGGCGTCCGCGCCGTCGCGCTCAATGACGTGGTTGATGGCGTCTTGCATGTGGCGAATCGGGAAAAATTCCTTGGGCGGCGCGCCGTGACCGAAGTTGATGATGCCGGGCTTGCGCGCAAGGCGCATCATCTCGCGGACGGAAGACGCCCGGCGCGATGTCGGCTGACGTGGGCGATGCGATGTTATGGCAGGCTGCGCAGATTCGCGCTCCCGGGCCACAAAAGTACCGCGTCCGGCGTGGGCGCTGAGCAAGCCGGCGCTGCGCAGCTCGGTATAGGCGTTGACGACGCTGATGCGGCTGATGCCGAGTTGCCGGGCGAGATCGCGGCTGGCTGGCAGACGAGCGCCTGCTGATAACAGTTCCGCGTCGATTTGCGCCCGGATCTGTCGAATGAGCTGCCGGTAGATCGGTTCTTCGCTCTCTCGATCGAGCGTGACGATACTGGAAAGATCGACCATTGGGCGCGCTCCATGTCTGGATTGACTACACATGATAGCAAGGCAATGATACCAATTCGAGGTCCATCTATGTCCATTAGCCAAGTCCAATTGTGGGACAGACAAGACAATGATCAACGGGCGCTTCTGTTAGGCGACTGCCGGATTCCGAGTTATGATAGGGTCAAGGTCTGGCAAGCGCGTTGGCGGTGCAATGGCGATACGAAGTGATGTGGCGGGGCTCGAGAAGCAATATCTGCTGGATATGTTGCCGGCTCAAAGCAGTCGCGTTCTGGAAATCGGTTGCGGGGACGGGCGGCTAACCTGGCATTACGCCGACTCGGCGCATTCGGTTGTCGGTATCGATGTGACGCCGGACTCGCTAGGCGAAGCCTTGCGGAAGCGACCGGAGCGGCTGTCCGCAAGGGTGAGCATCCTGGAAGCGAGCGGGGTTGAACTGCCTTTCGAATCCGGCAGTTTTGATCAGGCGCTTTTTACCTTGTCCTTCTGATGAATTGAGCCCGAGGGCATGGTTCATGCCCTGGAAGAGACGCATCGCGTGCTCAAGAGCGGGGGCAGCCTGGTTGACCTGCGACCGGCGAGTAGTAATCGGACGGTCGAGTTGGAGTTGGCGCATGCGCGGCTGTACATCGGTGAAATCGATTCTTCCCAGACCTTTGCCGATCATCACGTGGCGGACGCCGCATTGCAGGGCTTGCTGGATCAGGGTCTGCTTGCAGCGGTACACGAGGCGAATTTTCAAGTGATAACCGACCTTGAAAGTATCGAGGATTTGCGCGAGTTTGCGACGACCTTGCGCCGCACTATCTTGCCGGATGAATTATTGAAGCGGATCGAGACCTTAATAGCTGATGAAGAGGAAGACTACATCATTCGCACGCGGCGCGAGATGGTTATCGCCCGGTATCGCTGCTGTAAGCCCGCAGGCTCTGCGCCCGATTTTTGCTAGGAGCGCTATTCTATAATTACTTCCGCGAACGAATAAGGTAAGACAGTGGACTCAATTGCCGTAGGTTTTTTAGTTAGAAGCGTCAGCCGTAATGCGATTTGTCTAAAAAATCTTAGCTTGCCGAGTGCTAAGAATTTGTTAAACTCTATGCTACGGCGTCGTGTCGTGAATTGACCTGTTGAAAAATCAGTTGTTGGAGGGCTCTATGTTCCGCAAATTTGCTTTATTGATACTGGCTCTTGTTCTTGTTGTTGTCCTGATCGCGCCGGCCGCGGCGCAGGACGAAGTCGTATTTGGCGTTGTACTGGTGGGTCCGAATGATGATCGGGGTTGGAGTACCTCGCATCACGAAGCCGGAGAATATGTCGTCGCGAATATTCCTGGCGCAACGATGCTTGAATTTGAAAGCCTGAACCCGGCTGATTCTCCGGAAGCCACGTTGATGGATGTGGTTGAGTCCATGATCGACGAAGGGGCTTCGGTCATCTTCACGACTTCGGACAGTTTTGAAGAAGATACCAACGGAGTGGCAGCTGCGTTCCCTGATGTGACATTCATCAATATCACGGGCAGTAATGCCATCGCAGGCAGTTCAGTTGCCGAGGGCGACCACGCCATGATGCACGAATTGCCGGAACTGCCGCCGGCCAATGTTGGCAACTTCAACGTCTACATGGAATTGCCGCGATTGATCGCCGGATGTGCCGCGGCGCTGACCAGCGAGAGCGGCAGCATCGGCTATCTGGGCGCGCTGATCAATCCGGAGACGCGCCGTCTGGCGGCGTCCAGCTATTTGGGCGCGCGTTACTGCGCGGATAACTACCGCGATGACATGTCGGCGGACGACATCAGCTTCGAGGTTGTTTGGATCGGCTTCTGGTTCAATATCCCGGGTGTGACGCTGGATCCGACCGAGGTGGCGACTGGCTTCCTCGATGGCGGCGCCGATGTCATCATCTCCGGCATTGATACGACCGAGGCCATCACGGTTACCGGCCAGTATATGGCCGAGGGTGATGCCAGCTTTGGTGTGCCTTATGGCAACGTGAACGGCTGTTCCGAGGCGCCGGATGCTTGCCTGGGCGCTGCGTATTACAACTGGGGCCCGGCTTATCTCGATGTTGTGAATCGCGTGGGTGACGGCAGTTGGTCGCAGGAATGGCTCTGGCTGGAGCCGAAGTGGGACGAGATCAATGACGATGGCCTCTATACCGATGCCCATACAAGCGTAGCCGGCTTCAAGTTCGGCAATGCCTTGAGCATGGAAACAATCGAGAGCCTGAAGGCATTCGCTGGCGAGATTGAGGCATTCCAGACCGATCCCATGCATGCCGGCGAGATGTTCTTGTGGAGTGGTCCGCTGAACTTGCAAGACGGCACAGAATTAGCCGGCGACGGCGAAGCTGTGACCTTGCTGGACATCTGGTTTGTCCCGCAATTGCTGGAAGGCATGGTCGGCGCGAGCGAATAACGAGCAACGCATGTCGCAAATTCCTCCTTCATGATGAAGGAGGGACATTAGAAGCAGAATTCAGGACGTGCCGTCGATGGCGCGTCCTGTTTTATTTCGGAAGGTAATCGCTGGCGAGATTTGGCAAGCGGCAATTCGAGCATTGATCTGATCTTCAGCAGTTGACCGACCCGGAAGCTGTGAGTCCGTACTGGTTATCCAGTGGCAGCAGCCTATAATCGCAGCCATGAGACGTGAAAAGTCGAGCGATAGAATGCGGTCATTGGCCATTGCGCTGATATTGTTGAACTGGCTCCTGATCGCGACAATTGTCGCGCAAGACGAGCCGGAGCTATTGCTCTCCAACACGCAAGTGGGCGCGCAAGCGGACGGCTTTGGCGGGGAAACGCCAGTGGTCTTCGGCGACCTCTATAACTATGGCAGCCAAGCCTACTCCAACGTCGATATCGCGGTTGATGCCTATGACGCGGAGGGCGAATTGATCGGCGAGGGATTTGGATTCCTGGTGGATGCCTGCGGAACAGCCTTGTTGGATTATGCGCTGCCGCCGGAACGTATGCAGGCCTTCAGCGTACCGTTTGAGCTATTTGAAGATGGCAGCGTGGCCAGCGTGCAGGTGCGGATCAATGCCGATGCGGTTGCTTTCGAGCCGGAGCCCCTGGCGACGTCACCGCACACGCGACTGATTGCGCAGGAAGAGGCGGTCCAGCTGCAATGGCAGGATGACGAGACGCTGCTGTACGGCGTCGGCTGCGCGGGCGAGGTCTTCACAGAGCTGCAGTGGTGGCGGTACAGCGTGCCCGATCACGCGCTCTCGCTAACAGCACATCCGGCCGCGCAACATATCAGCGCCGGGATGATCGAGCGCAGCGGCGCGGCGATGATCACGCAATCGGGCGAGCAAAATCCCGACCGGTTTTACGGTTCGCAGATGACGTTTTCGCCGAATGCGCGGCGCATCGTCTATCAAAACGACCTGCACACCATCCTGTCCGCCGAGCCGGACGGCACCTTCAAGCGACTGATCCACGACGCGCTGCACAAGCACAGCCTGCGCGGCTTCCTTTGGGCGCAGAATCCGGGTGTCTTCCTGGCGTATTACTTCGGCGCCTACGGCGAGCCGGTGCATTATTTCACGGGCCATGTCGAGGGCAAGATCCTGATGGGCCGTCTGGAAGACCTGGAACCGTCTTTGATCGTGCCGGGTCCAGCGGCGGACGGTCTAGCGGCGGTAGTCGGCTGGCGGATCGACGATCGCGAAGGCTATTATCTGCGCTACGCCTATGGCAGCAGCGAACTACTTTTTGAGGCGGAATTGCCGAGCAACAACTATCCAGCGCCAATCGTGACGCACTCTGGCGAACGACGGTTGGTCTATGTCATTCGTGATGTTGACGGTGTGCCAAGCTTGCAATGTTTTGATCGCGGCACGAAGGAGTTGACAACCGTGACAGCCCTGCCCTTGCGCTTGACGCGCGAGGCGCGCGCCTGGTCGGCGCTGTCGCCGGACGGGACGAAGCTGGCCTTGGCGGCCAATGGGACCGATGGCGGCGTCTGGTGGGTGGACTTGGCCGTGGGGTGTGCTTAGGTCAACAGGGCAATCGCATCAAAAAGGCAGGTCTGTATTCAGCGCAAAAATTTCACCACCGAGTACACCGAGGGTCGCGTAGACACTGACCGGCGGCGCCGAGTTCAAGACCATTACAAGGTGCGACCATCTCCAAATCTGCTACCAACGTCGAAAGGAATCTGCCCTGATCTCTCATATATAGCAAAAATGCGACTGTATCTCTATCACATAGATGCTTTTCTCTGTGTCTCTGTGCCTCTGTGGTCGATTTATCTTTTCAATAATTCGCACCTTGGCGCACAGTGATTTTGATGCGATTGCCCTGGGTAGGTCAAGTACCCAAAGCCCACTCCACAGCGACCAGCGCATGCAGATAAGTGGTATCGTAGCTGGGGATGGGACAATCCTCCGGCTTGATCAGCAGGCCGATCTCCGTGCAACCAAGAATGACCGCCTGGGCGCCCGCTTTGCGCAGGTTCTCGATCAGCGCTTGATATAACTCGCGTGACTCCGATCGGATCACGCCTCGCACAAGTTCTTCGTAAATGATGCGATGTACATTGTCGCGACCGTTCCTGTCGGGAATCAGCACATTCAAGCCGAAGCGGTCCACCATGCGCCCTTTGTAGAACTCCTGATCCATGGTGTAGCGCGTACCCAGCAAGCCGATGGTCTGCAGCCCGTCGGCAAGGATGAGCTCGGCAGTGGCGTCGGCGATATGGATCAGCGGCAGATCAACAGCGGCGGCGACATCTTCCGCCATGCGATGCATAGTATTGCTGCAGATGACGATGCAGCCGGCACCGGCGCCTTCAAGGCTTCGCGCGGCGGCGATCATGCGCGCTGTCGCCGCTTCCCAATCACCGGCTTCTTGCAAGGCTTCGATTTCGGCGAAGTCGAATGAATGCATCAGGCACTTGGCGGAATGCAAACCGCCGAGCCGCCTTTGCGTTTCCTGATTGATGATGCGGTAGTACTCGATGCTGGATTCCCAGCTCAGGCCGCCGATGAGTCCGATCGTTTTCATGGTATCTTTCAACCCCGCCCCCGGCCCCTCCCCAAAGCTTTGGGGAGGGGTGACTCGTCCTTGGTAATCGCGAACATGCTGAGTCCGTATTATCCGCCTTGCACAGTATTAGAGCCGTGTCAGTTGGTGCAGACTGATGTCGTGAGAAGTCGCGCCGTGCTGCGCCAGATCCGCCATGATTTCGCCGATAACGCTGGCCATTTTGAAGCCGTGCCCGCTGAAGCCAGCGGCGACCGAAACTTGCGGCAAATCGGGAAGCGTATCCAAAACCCAATGCTCGTCAACAGTATTGGTAAACATGCAAGTGGTCATGCGCAAGGTTGCGCCGGCGCCGGCCGGAAAGTACCGCTGGGCGAATTGCCGCAAAATGGCTTCATCTTCGGGATAGGTATGGCGGTCGACAGTATCGGGATCGCAAGTTTCTTCGCGGTGATGCCAGCGGCCAAATTTCATGCCCGGCGTAGCGCCGGTTGGATTGAACTCCGGGAAGCCATAATAGCGCCCTTCGTCGACCAGCGCGTTCCAAACCGGGAAGCGCTCCGGCGTGAACAGATCCGGCTCTTTCGTGCGCATCCAGATCAACACCTGGCGTTCTGGCACGGCTTTATCGGTCAGCACTGGAACAAGCTTGTATGCCCAGGCGCCGCCACAGATAACGAGCTTGTCAGCGGTGTATTTCCCGCTGTCAGTCCGCACACTGATACGTTCGTCGTTGAGGATGTGCCAGCCGAGGACGCGTTCGCCCGTGTGCAGGGATGCGCCGTGTTTTTCCGCCAGCCGGGCATAAGCCGCAATGCAGCGCTCGGGTACGAGCAAACCGCCTTGAGGCTGATACACTGCCCTGGTTTCGCCCGGCATTTGATAACCAGGGAAGCGCTCGCTCAGTTGGGAACTGTCAAGAACCTGGTATTCAAGTTCGTGTTCGAGGCAGCTTTGCAGGCTTCCGGCGAAGACGTCGCTGTCTTCGGGCCCCATGTCGATGCTGCCGGTCCGATAAAACAGTTTCTCGCCCGCTTCGCGTTCCAGTTCGTCCCAGAGTTCGTAGGTCCGTCTCAACAGCGGCACGTAGGACGGGTCCTCGTAATACGCCAAACGGATAATGCGCGTTAACCCGTGCGACGAGCCCATCTCGTGCGGAATCTCGAATTGCTCGATGCCCAGCACATTCCAGCCGCGTCTCGCCAAGTGATAGAGCGTGGCGCTGCCCATGGCGCCGATGCCGATGACAATGGCGTCAAAGTGCTTCATGAGCGGCCAGTCCCCGGCGGCAGCTTTGCGAAAAGATCGACACCAAATTGGCGGAAGGTGTCGATCAGGTCAATCAGCACCCAATTCTCTGTCAGCAGGTCTCCCTCACGTCGAAAGAAGTCCATAACGCGGAATTCAATGTGTTTGTTGGTGGGAGGATGCCCAAGGTATTCACCGCTGTGCGTCGCGACGACTTCGCGCCAGCCGGCGGTTGCGGCGTAGAGTCCGTCGGCGAACATAGGCGATTCCCAGACGACTTGACGATCGGGAAAAGCGCGCAGCCAGGGCAACTGATGATTCTGTTCGAATTCGTTTAAGTCGCGCGTGGCGCCGATGCCGGCGGGCCCGTACCAGTGCATGTTGTCGTGCCAGAATTGCGCTTGCTTCATGCTGTTTTTGTCCGACTGGTCATAGTCGTTTAAGCCCTGGAAGAGCATATTGTGGGTCAGTTCAAAGGTCGTTTTGGATTCCGCGTCGGATTGCGCTTCCAGCAGAACGCCATCTGCGGTTCGTGGCGGTGGCACAAATCCTGCCAGTCCCAGACTCGCTGGCAGAGGATCGCAGCCCGCTTGCTGCATCACTTCAATCAGGTCGTAGAGCGCGTAGACTTTGCTGATTTTGCCTGCGTCGATCTGGTAGAACTCGCCATAGCGGATGCAAGTCTCCTGGCCGGTTGGGGGTATGTTCAGCCGTTCCCGCTCGAAGCGACCAATGAAATAGCCGGTGCTGGCGACCCAATGTTCGGATTTGCATGTGCCCCCTAGCAAGATATCGATTCGACGCTGGAGTTTGGAAAAACTCGCAAACAGGGGCGCCCAAAACGTCTGCCAAATTGAGGCGGCGCTTTCTTGAGTTTCAAAGGGGGCGCAGCCGTGCCAGACCACATCGTCCGCGAAATACTTGCGCAATGATGCGGGCGATTGGCGGAAGCTCTCGACCTGCGATAAGAATTGATAGACTAATCGTTTGTTCGCCATGGATTGTTCCTGCATATCGAATCACGTCCTCCTATTTGGTTTCTGAACAACTGACGGCATGGTCGCGTCATCTTCCCGCCCTGGTCCAGGGCGATCGCATCAAAATAACTGTGTACCAATATGCGAATTATTGAAAAGATAAATCGACCACAGAGGCACAGAGGCACAGAGAAAAGCATCTATATGATAAAGATACAGCCTTATTTCTGCTATATATGAAAGATCAGGGCAGATTCCTTTCGCCGTTGGCAGCAGTTTTAGAGATGGTTCACCTTGTAATGGTCTTAAACTCGCCGCCGCCGGTCAGTGTCTACGCGACCCTCGGTGTACTCGGTGGTGAAATTTTTCTCTGAATACAGACCTGTACTTTTGATGCGATTGCCCTGCGCCCTGGTCCAGAAAATTTGCAATTGCCATGCCAACATGTTACGGTACTGAGCCAGTCGAAAACGTTTTCGCGTCGGATCATTTTTGGCAGGCGCTGTGTCCGGAGCGGACCTTTAGATTCGATCGGGCCGAGAGCGAAGCGCAGCTTCGTCAGACACTTTATGGTCCAGCCAAGTCTAAAGAACAGATACAAGAGATAGTTTAGGTGAGCAAATGGTAGAAGACAAGAAGGTTTCAAAGAGTTTGGATGTCAAGTCCGCATGCGATGAGGAGCAAGCGCGGATTACCTTGCCAAAGCTGATTGACATTCAGCTTATGGACGATGCGGACGGCGAGCCAGCGCAGCCAATGGAGGGCTACAACCCGCGTTACAAGAACATCGTCGATTATATCATCGGCGTCACGCATGAGATTTGGGAAGAGCATGGCATCGGCAAGCTGTATGAGTATTACGCCAATACCGTGAAAATGCATACGGCGAGCGGATTGAAGTTTGGGCGTGAGGCGGTCATCGCGGCGACCATCGAATCGCAGGCGTCCTTCCCCGATCGACGTCTGTTTGGCGAAGAAGTGATCTGGCGCGGCAACAATGTCGATGGTTTTTATACGTCGCATCGGCTGCGGCATGAGGGAACCAATCGAGGCTGGACGCCATATGGTCCGCCAACGGGCAAACGCGTCAGTTATCGCGCCATCGCCGATTGTGTCTGCGTACGAAATATGATGGTGGAAGAATGGATCTCGCGCGATGAGTTGACGCTGGTCATGCAGTTGGGCTTGGATCCGGTGCAGACCGCCAAAGAGATGGTGGCGAAGGAAAAGGACAGCGACCTGCAATTGCGGATCGCCGGCGATATCGACCACCGGGTCGGGCAGCTGCCGCCGGAACCCTGGCCCGAAGCGCAATCCGAGCAGTTTGATCCGGAAGACTTCATCGGCCGAATGATGCATGAAATTTGGAATTGGCGACTGCTCAATAAGGCGCGCGAGTATTATCATGAGAACTTCGTCTTTGACGGTCCGTCGCAGCGCTCGTTCAAGGGCATCGGCGAATTTCAGACTTACGCGCTGTCGCTGCTCTCCCCATTCCCCGATCTTTCGATTCACATCGATCACTTCTGCCATGTCGGGGATGAACGGGCCGGTTATCGCGTGGCCACGCGCTGGTCGATGCGCGGGACGCACACGGGTTACGGCATATATGGCGAGCCGACGGGCAATCCGATCCGGCTGATGGGTTTCAGTCACCATGTGATCAGAGACGGCCGCATTGAAAGCGAGTCGAC
Organism: Phototrophicaceae bacterium; assembly: GCA_965249085.1. GTDB lineage: Bacteria > Chloroflexota > Anaerolineae > Aggregatilineales > Phototrophicaceae > UBA6055. Next base: position 57,138 of record CBDFLK010000006.1, read on the forward strand.
CATGTTTGACGAATTTGTCTTGCTCAAGCAGATCGTCGCTTGAGGTGGGTTTAGGAACCCCTCACCTCCCGGCCCCCATTCCCCCATCTCTATGGCGGGCATCACACGGCAAAAGGGAGAGCGACTAGTGCGGCGTATGGGCGAGTGTTCGCCAAGGTGGGCGACTCGCAGGGTCGCGTAGACACCGAACGTCAGTCGTCCCTGCATATTTCGATTTGGTCATTAGTTAGATGGACGAGCGGTAATGGCATCTGCGACGGATAAATATTTCACCGCGTCGTTTCAGTACAGTCCGGTAGACCAAACACAAAACATCGCCAACAAACGCCGCGTGATCGAAATCATGCGCGCGCTAAGCGAAGCGTCGCTTGATGAATTGCCCGAATTAGCGCGGGACGGTTACCACCGGGATGTCTCGCTTAATGTGACGCATCCGATCAACGAACTGCAAGGTATCGCCGCTGGACTGGAACAGCTATGGCTGCCGCTGCGACGATCACTGCCGGATATGGAGCGGCGCGATCACTTTGTGGCGGGCGGGCGCTACCGCGAAGCCAACTGGATCGCTTGTATGGGTCACTATATGGGCAGCTTCGAGCGCGATCTACTGGGCATACCGGCGACGCGTGGCGTGGTGAGTGTGAGATACTGTGAGGGGCACGAACTACGCGATGGTAGAATTGCGACCAGTTATCTCTTCATCGACTTCCTGGATTTGATGCGACAAGCGGGTTACGTCCCGATCGCGCCGAGCCTGGGCAGCGAAATGCGCTGGATGCCGCCGCGCACGCTCGATGGCGTCATCCTGACCCCGCAAGCTGAAGAACGTTCGAAAAATACAATCGAGACAATACTGAAGATGCACGCTGCCCTGGGCTATTACAGTGGCAAGCCGCCGTCGCGCGCGGTGCTCGACGACATGGAACAGGTCAAGCACTGGCACAAGAATTTCATGTGGTATGGGCCATCAGGCATCGGCACGTCCCGCGGCTTGAAGGGTTTTGAGGATTATCATCAGATACCCTTTTTGGTGGCCTTTCCCGATCGCAAAGGATCGCAGCAAGGGCATTTCATCCGCATTGGCGACGGGTATTTTGCCGTGACCGGCGGCTGGGGTTATCTACGCGCGACGCATACCGGGGGCGAATTGTTTGGCGTGCCACCGACAGGCAAGCCAGTCAAAATGCGCGTGATGGACTTTTATCGCTGCGACGACGAGACCATTGTGGAAAACTGGGTTCCCATTGATGTGCCACATCTTCTGCTGCAGATGGGCGTGGATGTCTTCGGGCGCATGCGGCATCAATACCGCCAGCACCAGCCGATCAGCGCGAGCGAATGGCTGGTTCAGCCTGACTGATAAACACTACTGCGGCCGCGCGGCCGCCGGGATGTTCTCGATGAGAGGATTGTTCTGATCGCGATTGGACAGTGCCGGCTGTGAGATTCCCCAGTCGATTCCGATTTGTGGATCGTTCCAGGCGATGCCATATTCATCTTTGCCACCATCATAATAATTATTAATAATGTACATAAGTGTACAGTCTGTCAATGCGGCGAAACCGTGCGCTACGCCTTCGGGTATGAATATGCCTTGTGCTTTATCTTCGCCGATATCGATGGTCGCGGATGCCAGGTAGGTCGATGACGAAAGGCGCAGATCCACCAGGCCGACGCGGATATTACCGCGCGTCGCATACCAGTAATCGATCTGCTTAAAGTGGTAATGCAAGCCGCGCAAGACGCCGGCTTTGCTGTCGCTGCGGTTGTTCTGCAGGCGGTCCCAGTTGACTTGCGGGAACCACTCCACCCGGAAGGTTTCCATGAAGCGTCCGCGTTCATCGCCAAAAGCTTGCAGCGGTACAGTCATGACGTCGCGGATGGGCTGAAAGGCTTGAGCGGGTGAATTAGTCACAACCTGTCCTTGTCGTGCTTGCCGAATGCATTCTAACCAGAAACGTTAGATCGCGCTCCCACATCATACCGGGCGATTAAGACAGAATTCGTGCCGCGAAGCGCAGCATCCGTTCCTGGTGTTCGATGCTTTGCTCGATGGCGCGTGAGCCGTGGCCGGCATCAAACCAGTGAACGTCAATCGACTTGCCCAGGTCTTTCAGTGTTTGCTCCAAGACTTGCATTTGACGCGCCGGACAGCGCGTGTCGTTTGCGCCTTGAATGACCAGCAGATCGGCTGCGTAGTTCTCTGCATAGGTGATCGGTGAGGATTTCTTGTGCGCTTCCGGCTTTTCATCCGGCGTGCCGCCAAAGAGGCTGCGCTGATAGCCGCGCAGGGTACCGGCTTGATCTTCGTACATCAGCGTCCAGTCGGCGATAGCGACGAGAGCCATGCCACCTGCCCAGATTTCAGGACGTTTACCCAGCGAAAGCAAGGTCAAGTACCCGCCGTAGGAGCCGCCGGTCTTAAAGATCGCATTGGGATCGGCGATGCCATTATCGATCAGCCAGTTGACGCCGGCTGCTATGTCCTCAACTTCCAACTCACCCAGAACCCCGTCGATGGCATGCTGGAAGTCGTAGCCGAAGGTGGTCGAGCCACGGTAGTTGGGACTGAAGAAGGCGAATCCCTGATCGAGCCACGCTTGCGAGGCCGGGGACCAACCATCAGTTTGCACGGCGGTAGGTCCGCCGTGTGTGTGCACGATGGTGGGGAAGGGTCCGTCTCCTTCTGGCGTCGCCAGCCAGGCTTGAATGGGCGTGTCGTCGCCGGAGCGGTAGGTGACAGACCGCCAGGGCGCGCTCTTGGGCAGGTCTGATTTGAGATTGATCACATCGCGCAAATAGGCGCCGGTCGTACCGTCAATTTCTATCAAACTTGGCGGGTTGGCGGCGTCGTTCCAATGCAAGTAGATATTGCCGTTTTCGACGAAGTATCCGGCAGCGCTCGAGCCCGCTGGCGTGTTGAGTAGGATCGCATTGTTGTTCGCAATATCGTAAACATAGAGGGTGTGCAGCGCTTGATGCACTTGATGGAGCAAGAGGCGCGCGCCGTCGGGCGACCAAGCCCAAACAGTGACATCGCCTGTGAACCGATGGGATTGTAAATCTTGGCGCTGACCGGTGTGTGGATTCCAAATGAAAGGACGCTGAAAACCTGTCGCGTTGGAAGAGCCGGCGAAGCGCATATCTCCGGGCCGGGGCGAGAATTCGGCCGGCTGAACGCCAGTGCCGGCGCCATCCCAGAGTTCCGCGATCAACTCGCCGCTCTTGACCTCAAAAGCGGACAGGGCAAACTCGGCGACGCCGGTCTTTTCCGCTGATGCGATGATGGCGATTTCGGCATCATGAGAGAGGAAGGGTCCGGCGGCTAGTGAGGTCGTTCGGTAGCTGAAGGTTGGCGTTTTGCAGGGCAGTCTATCGTATAGCAGAATCTGGAAGCCGTCCTTATTGGCGGAGGTGAAGCCGAGCGCATTGCCGCTGTGGCTCTCGCTGAAAAAGGTCGAGGCGTAGGCCGGCAGATCCGGGGTGATGTCTTCGGTAGCGCCACCGGTAAAGGGCAGGCGCACATAGTGCCCGATCTCGTCGCCGCCGCTATCTTTTAAATAATAGACGTACTCGCCGTCAGCCGAGATGTTTCCCGCGACAACGCCGGCCGGCTGATCGGTCAGGCGTGTGAGCGCGCCGGTTTCGATGTCCCAGGCGTATAGCTGATAAATGCCATCCTTGTTGCTGCAGAAGCAAGCTCGTTTGGGATTCTGTGAAGCGCGGCGGGAGAGGGCAATCGCCGGCGCGCGGTAGCGTTTTTTCCAGGGCGCGTCGTCGCTCAAATCCAATTCGATGGGCATGGGCTCGTCTTTCTCGACTGAAGGGTAGATGCGCATCATCATAGACGGTCGGCGCCGGCGGCACAAGGCAAGCTATGCTCGGCGGACCGCGTGCCGAATAAAAGATTAGCCGCAGCTGAAACCTAGACCTTAGCGCCAAAGTCAGTCATAATACGGGCAGATTTGGCGGATACGGGGCGTGGGAGGTCGATTATGGCGATGGTGGTGATGGCGGTTATCATCATCTTGAATATCGTGCTGTTGATGGCGGTGATGCGGGTTGGCACACAGGGCGATCATCATGACAAAATCGCTGCGGAGCAATCGGGCGCTGTGCGAGCATGGCGCGGTCGCCTTGGCATGAGCGAGAACAATGATGCCAAGGAGTCGGCTGCCGCGGATCAAGCCTAGCCAGGACCTTGTCCCAGCCGTGTCCATGCGTATTGGATTCGTCACCTCCGACCTGAGCAATCAAAACGGATGGGCAACCCATAGCCTGCAATTGATACGAGCTTTACGGGCGCGGGGCGTCGAAATGACGGTTGTCACGTCTCGCAATAGCCCCGAAGTTGAATTTGAGATTCATCCACTTTTGCCAACGGTAACTCCACCGGAACGACATACTTTCTTCAAGTCATTGCGACAAGGTTTCGCCGTTCGGCGGCTGCTGCGGGATTGTGACATCATACACTGCACAGTCGAGCCACTGGCGATATTGGCATCGGCTGTGGCGGGCGACCGCCCACTTTTCGTCACGGCACATGGCAGCTACGTCAATCTGCCTCGAATGCGGGGCTTTCCTGTGAATCAGCTTTACCGGCGATCCTTCTTGCGCGCGCGATTGATCTGCGTCAGCGGCTATACGGCGCAAGTGGCAAAAGTGTTGATGCCGGAGGCGCGCGTTCAGGTCATCCCCAACGGCGTGGAGGTCAGCAAGTATTTGTCTCCACCTGCATTACAAGTGGACAAGCGAGCGCCGACGGTCGTCTCCGTGGGCGAGATCAAGCCGCGCAAGGGCACCTTGCAGTTGGTGAAGGCGGTCGCCCGCCTACGCGATGAGATTCCTGAGGTACAGTGCCTGATAATGGGTCCGCCGCAATTCGGCAGCGCCTACACAACAGCCGTGCAGGCGGCGATACAAGAACACAATTTGCAAGAAAACGTGCGGATCATGGGCTTCGTTGACGAGGAAGTGAAACGCGCCTGGTTGGCCACGGCGGACGTCCTGGCATTGCCCGCTATCAATGACGGACTTTTTTTTGAGGGCTTCGGTCTCACCTTGTATGAAGCCGGCGCTTCGGGCACGGCGGTCGTGGGCACGGATGGTTGCGGAGTCGCTGACGCCATCGAACACGGCCTCACAGGCTTGATCGTCGCACAGGACAATGTCGCTGAAGAACTGCCAAAAGCCCTGCTGGACCTGCTCTCCAATCCACAGAAAGCAGCCAAGATGGGCGCTGCCGGCAGAGAACTAGCTTTTCAGCAAACCTGGGACAAGGTCGCCGCGCAAGTGATTGATTCCTACCAAGATGCCTTGGGAACAATCGAGCGGCGACCAACCACTAAGTCCGCGCTTTAGAATTTCAGGTCGGGTATGGCGAATGTCAAGGATTTGACCTGGTGCTGAACATAATACAGGTTCTTATCACCACAGGCCTGCGCAAGTCACGACTTGGCTCACGAAAAATAATGAACGCAGCCCAGCCGCGCAGCTCTCGGTGGGGTCGATGTAGGGGCGACACTTGTGTCGCCCGCAGATTCTTTGATGTACATTTTCGGGCGACTCTGTGAGTCGTCCCTACACTTTTCGACGTGATTGTAGATAGATTTTCGCAGTTTATAAAAAAGAGGACACAGAGATTTTTTCTTGTCAGGCGTAGACGACAAGTCCTCGAATTTCGCCACTCCCTTCAAATCGCCGGCTTGATGCCATCGGCATAAACGAAAAAGGTGGGCGTGGCACGCACTTCAATGTCGAAGCCGTGATCGCTCAAGGTCGACGTGAGTTGCGCTGGATCGTAGTAGATCTTGACAATTTCGTAGCGTCGACCGTCGCTCAGCACGCGCTGCTGCATCTCGCCGCCCAGATCTTCGGTCTCCGTGCGCGATCTGGACAAGTCCAAATTCTGTGAATCGACGAAGAAAAGACGTCCGCCGGGTTTCAATGCTTGATAAATTGTACGCAAGAAGGGCGACAGTCTGTCCGCCGGCACATGGGACAGCCAGAATCCAAAGAAGACCATGTCGTATGTTTGCTGCGGCCGCCAATCGAACAAATCAGTCTGGATATATGCCACCTTGTCCGAGCCCAACTTAGCTTGGTTGATGGCGATCATATCAGGTGAGGCATCCAGTGCCGTCACCTGATCTCCCAGCTTAATTAGTTGCTCGGTCCAAATGCCGGTGCCGGGCGCCATCTCCAGGATATGCGTTTGCCGCGGCGCGTTCAGCAATTGATCACGGACCATCTGCGCTTCGCTTTTCCATTGTCGTTTGAAATCGTCACCCTGGTCGTAGCGACCCTGTCGATAGAACCACTGGTCATACTCCGGCGCGCGAGCGGAGTAATACTCGATTTGCTGTTGCAGCAAGTCGGTCATGTCTATTCCGTTTTTAGGTGATTGAAAGCTGGTCGGCTGGCATTAAAGGGCCCCTTGGGGACGCGCCATCGGGATCGTTGGCGACAGCGCCCGCTGGCGCGGGCACGGGTCCGCGCAGCAGCGGATCGTCGGTGTCGCGCATCCAGCGGTCCAAGCGAGCACGCATATCGTCCAGAAGGCCGGCGTAGTCCGGATCACTTGCCAGGTTGTCACGTTCCGTCGGATCGAAATAGGTATCGTAGAGTTGTTCGGCGGCGGGAGCCCGTTCGGCAAAGCCGTTGTCGAGGCAATCGTCTTTGGTCAATCCGTCATCGATATTGGACAAGACAGGCGACTGGCGCTTGTCATATCGGCGGATGTACTTGAAACGATCGCTGCGAAGGGCGCGCTTCGGTTCGTAGGTGGCGTGATAGGAGACCTCGGCGAAGACTTCGTCGCGGATCGATTCCGCTTCGCCGCGCAGCAGCGGCATCATCGAATGTCCCTGCAACCAGGGAGGCGCTTCAATTTCAAGCAGGTCGCAAATCGTCGGGAAGATATCAATATGGCTGACCATGGCGTCAACCACTTTCCCACCGCCGAAATCGCCCGGTCCGTGCATGATCAGCGCCACGCCCATACCGGCGTCGGTCAAGTCGCATTTCATGCCCGGGAAGGCGATGCCGTGATCGGTGGTGTAGATGACAAGCGTATTTTCCCGCAGATCCGCCTCGTCGAGCGCTTTTAGTACCTGCCCTACCTTGTCATCGAGGGTCTGCGCCATGGCGATGTAGTTGGCCATATCTTGCCGGATGCGCGGTGTGTCCGGCAGTGGCAAGGGTGGCGATACATAATTCGGATCAATATCGTGCTCGACTGGGAACTCGCGATGATTCTCGAAGAAACCGACTGTCAAAAAGAAGGGCTGCGGCGGCGCGTCCTTGATGTAGTCAAGGGCGCGTCGATGCGCCTCGGCATGGTCGGTCGTCAGGATCTGGTCGTAGCCGATGGCTTCCGCGCCGCGATGGAATTGTGAGTTGGTCAGATGTTGGATGCCCGCGAGCGCCGATGTATAACCTGCGCTCTTCAAAGTGTGGATGATGTGTTGGCGAAAATCGCCCAGGACGAAACCCCGGTTGGCCAGACCCAGCATGCCAGCGCTGTGGGGCGATTGGCCGGTCAGCAGCGCCGCTCGGCTGGGCGAACACGTGGGCGCTGCGCAGTAGGCGCGCCGGAATAAGACGCCTCGCTCCGCCAGACGCTGCAGATTTGGCGTTGGAATTCCATAGCCGTAAGGTTGCAAATAGCGGCCGGTGTCGTGCGAATGAATGTAGAGGATGTTTGGGTTTGGCATTGACGGAACACTCACGCCGGCATCCACTCTTCCACGCCGCGGAATGGCATGTGTTCGTCGGCGACATAGGCGGGACGCTCGGCATAGAGGTTATTGACGCTCGGGTATATTTTGCCGCGCAGCAAGATATTGGCGTGTTCTTCGCGCTTGACCCAGGTCGAGGTCGGGATATAGCGCAGGGTTAAACCGATGCGCCACTTGTCCGATGTGTTGGATTCACTGCCGTGGATGATCGTGGGATTATGGATGGAGACATCGCCCGGATTCAGTTCGAGATTGACCACATGCGAATCGTCAATTTGTGACGGGTGAATGCCGGAGGAAAGCACATTTTTGCCATCTTTGACATCTTGCAGTTCGGCGCGGGAGAGCAGCTTGTTGTTTTGTGTCCCGGGCAGGACGCGCATGCAGCCGTTCTCGCGCGTGGATTCGGTGGCTGCCAGCCAGATCGTTGTCACTTCCATCGGTTCCAGGGGCCAGTAAGTGCCGTCTTGATGCCAAAGGACTTTTTGACCCGTTCTTGGCGGTTTGGCGATATAGTGGGCGGCGAACAAGGCGACATTGGGACCAATGAATTGTTCGACAATATCCAGCAGACGGTCGTCGCCGGTCAGCCGGTGCATGAAGGGATCGGTCACCAGCATGCCATGGCCGAAGCTCTCGGGGCGGACGTCGGGATGGCGCTGCGCCAGCCAATGCACATGCTCGGCAGTTTCGCGGGCGAGATCGGCATCGATGGCATTGCGGACGATGACGTAGCCTTTTTCGTCATATTCTTGTTGCATAGCAGTGTTCATCATCAGCCTCGTTTCTGAACGGGAAATGCGAAAAATCAAGGTTCGCTTTGGAGTGAATGATGGAATGTTTTGGCGAGATTGTCAAGCATTTGCGCCCCCACCCCCGGCCCCTCCCCCATAAAGAGGGAGGGGTGACTCGTCACAGTTTCATGAAGTCAGATCGGCAATTGATGTCTATGAACAAGCGACAGTTCAGTCGTCAAATCGAGAAAGGCAAGCTAGTCGATTTCGACTTCTTCTTTTGATTTGTGCGGGGGGCGCTGGGCCTTGAGTTCGAAGGTGATGCCGCCGAAGTAGTGGGCGCAGATGTTGTAGATGACGACGACGATGGCGGTGGAGATGGCGCCTGCGGCCGCCGCCCACAAGGCAGCCTGTGCCAGCATGGGACCGATTAGGTCGGGCGGGATTTCGATATCCCAGAACTTGAAGATGGCGTTCAGCAGCAGGAAGATGACTATGGGCAAGACGGCGACCGCTGCCGAGACGACGGCGGCGATCTTGACGGCGGAGACGAAGCCGATGCGTTTGAGTGTGTAGATCATCTAATTTCCTTTTTGCATTTTGTAGCCAGCCATATAGACCAACTCCTGAACTACAATACGTATCTCGGACTCATATGTGTCAATATCATCGCGATTTGCATTGTACAGCCTCTTGTGCGCCGACCAATTGCCAATTTCTTTGAGTTTTTTGAGCGACCTGCCATTGTTGTCCAAATCCCAACTAGGCTCGGAAGAAGCCAAAGCGACGAGTTTATTCAAGTGAACGAATCTGCCATCACGCTCTTTTATTTTGGATTTCATTTCCCTGGCTATATATATTTCGATAAGCAAGGTTTCAATCAAGCGCCGCAGCATAACCGCACAGGCGTCGTACCATCCGTGTTCATAGGCGCCGTTAATTTGATGGACCACTCGTTCGAGATGCGCCCCTGTTCCCTTAACCAAAGCAAAATCGACAAGTTGACTTGTCTTTGGCTTCGTCCCTTCAGGTTGTGGCTTTGATACCTTGTTTACGTCTTGCTGTATCTGCCTGGCCGCGTTAAGCGCGTATTTTGCAATGTCGCTCATTGAGGCTTGTCGCTGTCTCTTTGGTAAATATGTGTCGCCATACTCTTGAATATCTGATCAATCTGCGCTGCATCGGCGTCCGAAGAAATATGAATTTGAATATCGATGTGCAGTGACGGACTGGGCGAAGGCGTAGCGATCGGTTGCGACGCAGCCACCAGAGCTTGTCCTGATTCCGGCATTTTACTGGATGCTGGTTTTTTGGTTGATTTGGATTTTACCCTTGGCTTTGCCGCCTTCTGAATTTTAGAATTGTCATCAGCCTGGATCTGACTAAAGTCTGCCAAGGTACACAAAGCCCTGAAGGTATTCACCGTTTTCCTGATTACCTGTTCGCCCGCTGAGGGCGTCATCGTCGTGAAGAAATTTCTCAAGTCCTTTTCATTGCGGTGATAGGCATCCGGAAATGTACCAAAGAGATCTGCGTAGCCCTGGATTATCCCTTCAGCCATGACCCTTGCTGATTGACTGTTGTCGCGGAAAGCTGTCCATCGATCAGTCGGCTTCTTTGAAGCAGTGAAGCCAATAAACTCCAGGACTCCAATCATTGGGCGATCATTCTTGGACTTAAAACCGACTGAGGACAACCAGTTTATGGTCACTCTATCCGGCGCGGCCACAGACGGGATTTTAGTAAAGAAGTCTTTCATTCGGCCTGTTGTTTGAATATAGGGAAAGTCAGGCATGTCGTTAGCCCAATCGTCTGATCATGAATAAGAAAATCTTACAGTATTTTAGTCGCAATTACGACCTCTGTAACAGAACATGAGTAGCAGTGATGATTGGCGGCAGCCACTGTTCCACTGGTCTCCGACGGATGGATTCAACCCAAGATCTGCGCCGCGCGGTCAAGGTTGCCGACACTGTAGTATTTGGCGTCGGGATGGTGGGTGAAGAGAGCGGCGGTGCTTTGCTCGGGCACCCATTGCCAGGATTCGGTCAGTGATATGCCCAGCTCGGTTTCCAGTTGCGGAAGCAGTTGCAGGACGATCTGGTGATCCTGCAATTCGGGGCAAGCGGGATAACCCCAGCTGTAGCGTTTGCCCTGCCCTTCCGCGATGCCCAGTTGACCCTGCACGATTTTGGTCAGGTAGTTGGCGGTGGCTTCCGCTGCTTGCACCGCTAGTCCATGGAAAAAGTAGGCTTCGCTGTATTCATTGGCAGATTGCAGGCGCTCGAACTCTTCGCTGGCGACGGCGCCCACTGTCACCGTCTGCAAGACCATGACATCTGCTTTGCCGCTGTCACTTGACGCGAAGTAGTCACTGATGCAGAGGAACTCGCCGTCGGGCTGGCGCGGGAAATTGAAGCGCGCGACTTCGATCTTTTCGCCATCGCCAGAGTAGCAATCGGCATCATAGACGATCAGATCATCACCATCGCTGTTGACGGGCAGGTAGGCGTAGACCGCTTGCGGCTTGAGCGTGCCGACTTTGCCGGCGTCCCTGGCCATGCGCAGCAAGCGCGCTTCGAATTCCGCTTCAAGCTGCTGCCATTCTTCGCCTCGCGTATTCTTGGCGCCCCAGGACAGGCGGAAGAGTTCCGGCTTGTGCAAGTTCTGCAAGACGATTTGCAGCGGCATGTCCTGGATGACGCGGCTGCCCCAAAATGGCGGCGTTGGGATGTCGGGCGCATCTTTAATTGTTTTGCGCACAACGCCGCGGCTGGCCCGTCTGCGGCGGGGCGCGCGATTGACCTCGGTGTAGGCTTCGCTGAAAACTTCGTCGAGGAATTGGTCGTGACGTTGCCGGTCGAGCAGTTGATCGACCACGGCCAAGCCTTCAAAGGCGTCCTTGCAATAAAAGACGCCGGCATCGTAAGGCTCCTGCGAATCATCAAGGAAGAGGATGCGGCGGCCAAAGCGACGGTTGATGGCGGCGCCGCCCACGAGTACGGGAATCTGTAAGCCGCGGCGCGCCAACTCGTTGATGATGAGAGGCATCTGCTTGGAAGTGCTGACCAGCAAAGCCGATAACCCGATGGCGTCGGCTTTATGTTCCAGCGCCTTGTCGATGATGGTATTGGCGGGCACCTGCTTGCCTAGATCATGAATGGTATAACCGTTGTTGCTCAGGATGGTTTTGACCAGGTTCTTGCCGATATCGTGTACATCGCCGTAGACCGTGGCCAGCACGACCGTGCCTTTGCTGACACCCTCGACTCTGTCCATGAAACCCTCTAGGTAGGCGACGGACTTTTTCATCACCTCGGCGGATTGCAAGACAAATGGCAAGATGAGCTCGCCGGCGCCGAATTTGTCGCCAACTTCTTTCATGGCCGGCAGCAGTACATTATTGAGCGCGTCGACGGCGTCCCTGCGCGTGAGAAGGTCGTCGATCAGCGCTTCGACGCCTTCTTTCTTGCGATGCACAATTTGCCAGTGCAGGGCTTCTTCGCTGCTCATATCCGCGGTGGGATCGACGATTTCACCGCCGGCGAGCTGCACTTCGTTTTCTTCAAAGTACTGGATGAAGCGCGGCAAGGCATCGGCGTCGCTGTTGAAGATCAAGTCTTCGGCGATTTTGCGCTGTTCCGGCGGGATCTCGAAGTAAGGCGTGATATGAGCCGGGTTAACGATAGCCATATCCAGGCCGGCTTTCACGGCATGATAAAGAAAGACGCTATTGAGCACACCGCGAGCCGCGGCGCCGATGCCGAAGCTGACATTGCTGATGCCAAGCGCGGTCATTACGCCGGGGATCTGCTCTTTGATCAAACTGATGCCTTCAATTGTCTCGACAGCGTCGTTGCGCAATTCTTCTTGCCCGGTCGTGAGCGGAAAGGTCAGGTCATCGAAGATCAGATCTTCCGGAGACAGGCCATAATCGTCCAGCGCAATATTGGTGATGCGCTGGGCAATGGCCAGTTTCTTGTCGCGGGTATGTGCCATGCCCTCTTCGTCAATGGTCATGGAGAGGACGGCAGCGCCATGTTTTTTAGCGATGGGCAGGATGCTGTCGATGCGTTCGCGACCGTTTTCCAGGTTGTTGCCGTTGATGATGCCGCGGCCGGGATAGAGCGCGAGCGCGGATTCAGCGACGTCGGCCTCGGTGGTATCGATGATCAGCGGCGCTTCCACTGCCATTGACAGCTTCTTGACGAGTTGCTGCATCTGTTCCTTTTCGTCGTCTCGTTCGGTCAGCGCCACGGCGACATCAAGCATGTGCGCGCCACCGTTGACCTGTCCGACGGCGATTGCCACGATGCTATCGTAATCGTCTTCGAGCAGCAGACGTTTGACCTTGCGGCTGCCCTGGCTGTTGACCCGTTCGCCAATGAGCGTGGGACCGGGATTCTGCATCATGCGGGTGGCGGTCATGCCGCTGGACGCCTGCGGTTCGTGCATGATCTGGCGTTCAGTTGGCGCGCGCAGCTCGGCACGACCTGCCAGCATATCGTGATAGGTCTGACCGTGCACACTTTCATAGAGTTTTGCCAGATGCTCGGGTGTGGTGCCGCAGCAGCCACCGACCACGTTGACCCCCCAGCGCGTGAACTCGCCCACCATCTCGCTGAAGGGCGCCGGCCGCATGGGGTAGACCGCTTCGCCATCGACATTGATGGGCAAGCCGGCGTTGGGCAAGACGCTGATGGGATAAGGCGAGCGTTCGATCAGATACTGAATGGGCTGGCGCATGTATTCAGGACCTGTGGAGCAATTCATGCCCAGAACATCAATGGGCAGCGACTCCAGCGTGGTCAAGGCGCCTGCGATATCCGTACCGAATAACATGCGACCGCTGACATCAAGCGTGATCTGCACTTGCAGCGGAATACGCTTGCCGCTATCGGCGAAGGCGCGATTGATGCCGTAGATCGCTGCCTTGACTTCGAGAATGTCCTGGCTGGTTTCCAGCAGCAGCAAGTCGGCGCCACCTTCGACGAGTCCCTGCGCCTGTTCATAAAACAGAACCGCGAGTTCGTCGAAGCTGATATCGCTGAGATCGGGATCGTCGCCGGAGGGCAGCTTTCCGCTGGGTCCCATACTTCCGGCCACAAAACGCGCGATGCCGC
>CBDFLK010000007.1:0-12804 GCA_965249085.1 Phototrophicaceae bacterium
GTTGGTGTTGACAAAGCCGGTATTCAACGCGAAAAGCACACCGCCGACAGCAGCAATCATAGAACCGATCAACATGATTTGCGCCCGTGCCAGGGAGATGCCCTTGCCTAGCCCGCGTGTCACGTCTTCGTTTTCGCGCAGGCCTTTTAACATGCGCCCATAGGGCGATTGCACCAGGCGCTGACTGTACAGGTAGGCAATCGCCGCGAGGACCAGCGCCAGCAACATGAAAAAGAAGGCGCTCGCGCGGGGGTCGTCCAGAAAATAAAAGGGCTGGGCGACGCCGGAAATGCCATTGTGGGAGCAGATCAAGTCGTCGGCGCCGCGCACGACGATGCGCACGATCTCTCCGCCGACCAGCAGAACCAGCGCCAGGAACCACTCTTCCTTGAGCCGCAGCGTCACGTACGAGACGGCAAAACCGACCAGACCGGCCAGGATTGCCGCGAATATGAAAGTGAAGCCGAGATTGATGAAACCCGCCACGGGTTGCGTCGCCATGATCTCCGAGCGCAATTGCAGCGCTTGACCCATGGTCTGGCGGCAGGGGTGTATGACTTCCGCGCCCGCCAGCAGTGGCAGCAAACGCGTGTAAGTGAGGCCGGCGACATAGGCGCCGATCGAGACGAAGAGCGCCTGCCCGAAATTGGGCACGCCGGCCACGCCGTATTCCAAATTGAGGCTGATCGCCATCAAGGAATAGATGCCAAAGAGCGTCAATATAGCGACGGCGGTAGCGCCAATGTCGATGTTTATCATCGCTTTAAGTCTCGGCTGCGGTTGAAAAGCTCGGTGAAGCCCTGGGGACGAATCAGCAGAACGACAATGATGATGAAGAACGGGATCGCCGGCTTGTAGGCGAGATCGAGGCCGAAGTTGAAATTGAGGAAGAGCATGACCGTATTTTCTGAGAAAGCCACGATATAGGCGCCGAGAATGGTGCCAGAAAAACTTGACAGCCCACCGAGAATGGCGGCCGCGAAAACGGACAGGATCGCGACCCAGCCCATGAGCGGGCTGACCGCCGTTTGCAAGCCCCAAAGCGCGCCCGCGACCCCGGCAAGCCCGCCAACCAGTACCCAGGTATAAATTTTCACTCGCTCGACTGGGATGCCTATGACGCGCGCCAGGCTGATGTTGTTGGCGAGGGCGCGCATCTCGCGACCCAAGCGTGTCGCATTGAGCAGCAAGGTCAGAAGTATCACAAGCACGATACTCGTCGGCGCCACCCAGGCGAAGACATTTGTCAGGATGAGCGCGCCTTCCCGGTAAACAATTTGCAGTGGAATTCGGATACGGGTGTCAAAGAGATTGAAATAATCGGCGATCATGAACAGGATATAGCGCAGAATGAGCCCGACAGCAAAGGACGACAGAATCAGGGTATAGAGGGATACTTTGCGTCCCTCCAGCGGTTTGAACACGGCAAGGTGGCTGATCAGGGCGACCAGAGCTCCGACCACAAAAGCAGCCACCATGATAACCAGGGGATTGACTCCGCCCGAAAGCGAGACGATCAGCGCCGCGAAGGCGCCAACCGTCACATATTCAGCATGGGCGAAGTTCGGCAACCGAATGACGCTGAAGGTCAAGGTGATGCCCAGCGCCATTAACGCGTAGAGGCTGCCGATCTGAATCGTATTGACGATTGAAGTCACCAACAGAGCAGTAGGCATCCCTAACCTCGTCCCCCAATGATGGAAGACCTAAAACCGATCAGCTAGCGATCCCTCCCGTTTCGAAGCGGGAGGGAACATTCGCTGTTTGTATCCGAGGCGGACCGATCAGCCGATCAATTGTAGGTGATGGTATCAGTGTTACCGTTATAGGCGCCGACTTCGCCAAAGGCCGAAAGATCGTCATTCACCTGATAGAGACCGTAACTCGCAATCGCCTGATCGCCGTTGTCATCCAGAAAGGCTTGTACAGCCGTGCCGATGTAGTGATTCGCGATGAAAGGCAACATGGACTTAACAGCGGCGCCGTCATTGCCGACAGCCAGCATGCTCAACATGGCGATGTTCGCAGCGTCAAAGGCATAGTTGGTGAAAATGCCCGGATCTTTGTCAAACATGGCATTGAAGTCATCAATGAAGATCTGCGTCAGCGGCGTCGACTCGCTGGAGAAAGATACAGTGATGAAGTCGGCATTCGCCAGTGTTTGGGCGTGCCCGGGGTCGGCGAGGATCTCGGCAGCGGTCATCGCTTCGTTGCCCATCCACTGCACCGTGGTCAAGATTGGGTCAATCTGCGCGACTTGCAGGAAGGCCTGCGCGCCGGAAAGGAAGCAGACGCAGAAGAAGCCGGAATTGTCACCGAAACCGGCAAGCGCGGCGCTAACCGCGGCGGCTTCACTGGAGAGCTCGGTAGCGCCCGGCGTATAGGCGAAGGATGCGACTTCGCCACCGCCACCGGCCAGGAAGTTGGCGGTGAAACCCTCGTTCATGCCATTGCCGAAGGGATCGTCGAGATGCAGGACAACCATGTTTTCGTGACCGCGTTCGAGCGCGATGTTGGCATAGGCTTTGGAGGCGAAAACATCCGGCGGATAGATGACGCGGTAGATGCTGTCACCCGGAATCGCTCCGGCGGCGCCGCTGGAAGCCGGCGCAACAATGACCACATCGTTTTCATCGGCGAATTGCTTGGCGCCGAGGACTTCGCTCGTGGTCAAGGGACCCACTACAACCTGCGCGCCGGTGGTCTGGACCACGGTTTGCAGCGCGCGCGAGGCGCCCTCTGGTGTGTTTTCGGTATCGGCGCTGGCGATCTCGAAGTGAATTGGAGAACCGGCTGCCTCCAACTCGGCATTCACTTGCGCAACCGCCAATTGAACGCCGCGTTCGAAATCTTGGCCGAAGGTGCCAAGATTGCCGGAGAAGGGCAGGACGACGCCAAGCACATAAGTTTCCCTATCGTCTTGCGCTTGTACGCCCATGCCGAGCATTAAGGTGGTGGAAAGTAGCAAAAGCACAATCAGTAGTTTCTTACTCATATCAATCTACCTTTCCGAGAATGTTGATCAAATCCTTAACAGATGAAAACAGTATAGTGCCTGCGGGGTGTCAAGGCAAGACGACGCTCACCGGCGGACCCGGCGTCGTATCACTCATGTTGCGCGTTTGCCTTGCCCTGCTTAGGGATTGCAGCTGATCGAGTGTTCGCTGCTGCGATAAGCGCCGACTGGCTCGACGGCGGTCATTTCGTCCTTTTCCGGTACTAGGCGAAGTCTTGGACAGGTCAAAGCGATTCCAAGCTCTGTGCTGAGCACTGCTGTGGAGGCGCGATAGCAAAACCGGGTTGCCTTGCTTCACGAGCAGGTCTCAAGTCCTACGCGGACAAATATGAGCGCAGCCCCGGTATGATCTTATGACCGATAAGCTGAATACCAGTCGCGGCTTCGCGCACCCCATGCGGCGTACCCAACTCGATTCGCTGAGCGCCCGCGTCATAAAGGCGCACGCATTGTTTAATGATATCGTCGGGGCTGCCGGCAAAGATGAAGCGATCGAGGATATCGTCCGGGATGAGCCGAGCGGCGGCTTCGTCTTCGCCAGCATTGACATGCGCTTGTACGCGCTTCATGAGTTCGGGATCGAAATCCAACGTGGGGTCCAGGCGCGAGACAATCGGCATGTACAGCGATACCGACTTTCGGGCTATCCAGCGCGCCAGCTCGCGGTCTTCATCAATCACTGAAACCGCGCCGATGACCACCATGACCGAGCCTTTTTGACGCCCGGCGCGCGCTTCGCCGACAGCGATATAGTCGGCGATTACGGGAATGACATCGGGATTCGCCGAGCCGCCGATTTTGACTTCGTCAGCAACTTCGCCAGCCAAAGCGGCCAGCTTCTTGCCCCAGGTGCCTATCTGCAAAGGGATTTTGGCTTCTGGCAAGGGATAGGGCGCGCGCACGTGGTCGGCGATCTGGTAAACCTGCCCGGCGTAGCCGACGGATTCTCCCGCAAGCGTTTTGCGGATAATCTCAATCGCTTCGCGCATCGCTTGTATGGGTGGTTGAAGTTCCTGAATGCCGTGATCGGCCAGCCAACCCCCGCGTACCAGTCCCAGATAAACGCCGCCCACTGCCAAATCTGCCAGCAGCGCTGTCTGCGCGGCGATATCGAGCGGGTGCATGCGCGAAGGGGGGATTCCCGCCGGACCTACGCGGGCGCGTTTGATGTGCGGCGCCATCAACATCAATGGCGCGTAGCTGGGATGGAAAGGCGCATCACAATAGACGGTCACAGCATCAAAGCTGTAGTCGTTCACCAGCTTGGCCAGGTCGATGTATGCTTGCGCTCGCTTGTCTGTCTGGAAAGCGATGCTCAGTTCGCGCTTTTCCATGTTCGGCTGCTCGTTTCTGCTCCAATGAATGGAGCGTGTCTGTCTGTCTTTCGATCGTGTCCGATGCCGCTGAGTGCCATGATATGACCGCGCGGTTACGCTTGCCAGTGCGGGATTGGACTGGCGCAATGTTAAGAAATTTGTGACTCCGCGCTATCTGTGGTATTTTCGATTCACGCAAACTGAACTTAATGTAGCGGAAACGATAACTGAAGTATGAGTGACAATCCCACAGAAGCCGGTGCAGCAATTGACCAGTTGAAGGCGGAAAGAAAGCGCCTGGCAACGGCCAAAGGCTTGGTCACTCGCGAGCGAAATAAGCTCGCGCGGGAGCGTGAAACACTTCAGTCGCTGGCGCTGGAATTGGATGAATGGCAGGTTGATCTGCAAGCTCGGGAATCCGAATTTGCCAGCACTCGGCGCAAACTGGAAGAGGCGGAAGCAGAGTTGGTCATGTTGCACGCGCGCCTGACCAAAGCCGAAGGTAAAAAGGCAGCAAAAGGCGGAATGAGGAAGTTGCTGAAGAAGCTCGCCAAAGCGGAACGGAAGGTCAAGAAGCTGCAAAAGACCGTGCGCAAATACCGGAAACTGTTCAAAGCCGCGCACGCAGCGGTTGCAGTAGGCAGAGCGGACGCAAACGTTGTTGCTTCTTAGAATAACGGCATCGTACTACATCAGCCAAAGATGCTCAGCGGCATGTGCATTGAGACGATCCAGTTGGGCACATCGACGATTTCGCTGATCTTGAGGTCGCCCGCGGTGCTGCAGATGCAATAGGCTTGGCTCTCGCTAAGATCATAATTTGCCACCAACCACTCGATCATATAGCGGACGGCGTTTTTGGCGTTTTCCATCAGGTCGGGACCATGCGCGGTGGTGATGTGATAGCCAGCGCTGTCGACCTTGGTCATGGGGCTGGGCCGGCGGATTTGCAGTTCCTTTACCGATACATCTTTGCGCACGTCAAAGCGCATGGTGACGGTCATGGGAGATTCAATGCCCGTGCCGCTGACCTCGCCTTGTCCCTGCGCGCTGTGGCAGTCGCCGGTGGAGAAGAGCGCGCCATCAGCCAAGACCGGCAGCCAGAAAGTCGAACCGACCACCAGATCGCGGATATCGACATTACCGCCATTGAAGCGCGGCGGAATAGTATCCAGACGCCCGCTTTCGGCCGGCGCTACGCCGACACAACCCGGAAACGGCTCGAAGGGCAGGACGATGTCGCCAGCGCCGAATACGCAATCTTCGCCATCGAGTTCCCAGTGGTGAATATAGGCGAAATCGAAGTCTTCCTGTAACAAGCCAAAACCGGGGATATGACCGGTCCAGCCCCAACCTTTATGCCGCATATCGAGGATCTCGACTTGGAGAGCGTCTCCCGCCTTTGCGCCATTGACTTGGATCGAGCCAGTGAGGGCGTGTACCTTGCTGAAATCGAGCTTCGCCAGGTCGTCGGCGTTTGAATCGGGCGTCATTTGACCAACGGGCTCGGCACATTCCATGACCACCGTATCGCCCGGATCAATCACCAGACGCGGCGTGACGGAGTTGTCCCAGAAAGGTTGAGTGACGCTGTCATCCAGATAGTGCTCAGCCATCTTTTCTTCCTTTACGTCTTTGAATCTCTTTTTGC
Organism: Phototrophicaceae bacterium; assembly: GCA_965249085.1. Classification (GTDB taxonomy): domain Bacteria; phylum Chloroflexota; class Anaerolineae; order Aggregatilineales; family Phototrophicaceae; genus UBA6055. The sequence continues at coordinate 5,984 of CBDFLK010000007.1, forward strand.
ATAAAGTTCGACTTCTCACGATCTAACCCCATCCCCCAGCCCCTTCCCCGAAGCGTCAGGGAAGGGGAGCGCCAATGGCGAGATTTTCTTGTCAAGCGGAAACTGCGCGTATAAGTGCAAGTCTCCCTCTGATGCCTCGGGGGAGATTTAGAGGGGATTGACTCGTGACAGGTTCATTATTCTGTGTAGGCCGACTCGAGACGCGCAACGGACCCCGACAATATTATAGCAGGTCGACCGCATCCCAACTGCCAGTGCTGCGCGCGGCGACGCGGTGTCCCGTCAAACCGGAGGCATCTTGTTTTGCCAGGTAGACAAAAGCTGGCGTCAGCAGGGCGGGGTCGACCCAATGCTGTTTCTGTTCCTCTGTGTAATTCGAGTCCGACATTGGGGTATTCATGGGCGCGCCCGGCGTACCGCAGTTGACAGCGATGTTGAACGGCTTGCCTTCCAGCGCCAGGCATTTCATCAGTCCCTCGATGCCGTGCTTGCCCGGGTTATAGGCGACTTCTTCGATGAAGCCCTTGTAGCCGGAGCCAGAGGATAAGTAGACGATGCTGCCGCCACCGGCATCGATCATCGGCTTCCAGACCGCCTTGCTCAAGATGAATGCGGCTTGAAGGATGATATTGATCTCCTTCTGCCAGTTTTGCAGCGTGATTTCCAGCATAGAACGGGTGATCAATAGCGCGGCGTTATGGATCAGGACGCGGGGTGTGCCGTATTGCGCCAAAGCCGCGTCGACGGCGGCTTGCGTTTGCCCGGCATCTGACAAATCGACGGTTATGGGAAGAACATCGCCCCCCATTGCTGTGAATTCACTAGCGACCGTTTCCAGCAGATCGCCACGGATATCCATCATGGCGACACGCATGCCTTCGTTGACGTAGGCTTTGGCAATGGCATAACCCAAACCCTGCGCCGCGCCGGTTACGATGGCTGTCTTACCCTGCAATTTGGACATGATCTCTCCCGTTACAATCCTTGTCCCGAACCGCGCAGACGCGGATCCAGGAAGTCGCGCGTCCAGTCGCCGAGAATATTCAATGATACGACTGTCAACATGATGGCAATGCCGGGGAAGACCGCCAGCCACCAGGAGCCGCTCAGCAGTTGATTGCGACTGTCGGCAAGCATCGCTCCCCAGGTTGGTACGCTTTCCGGCACACCGAGACCGAGGAATGACAGCGATGCTTCGGCCAAGATGACACCAGCGACGTTGAATGAGGCGATAACGATCAGCGGCGTCAGGATATTGGGCAAAATGGTGCGGAAGATGATGCGCCTTTCAGTGGCGCCCAAAGCGCGAACCGCTTCGACGTATTCTCGCTCGCGCTGCACCAGCGTCTCGGCGCGGGCGATCCGCGCGTAAGTGACCCATTGGCCGATCCCCAAAACGATAATCAGGTTTAGGACACCTTCGCCCAGGATGGTTAGCACCATGATGGCGAAGAGGATGAAGGGGTAAGCCAATTGGATATCGACAAGACGCATAATTATGTCATCGACGCGACCGCCGAAGTAACCGGCCATTATGCCAAGGATCGTGCCCGCTCCGCCGCCAAGCGCGACCGCGACCAGCCCAACTGAGAAAGATATGCGCGCGCCAAAAATCGCCCGAGAGAGCACATCGCGCCCGGTGGAGTCCGTGCCCAGGACATGTTCCAGTGCGCCATCTCGATTGTACGAGAACGGCGGCTTGAGCACGGAAAATATCTCGACGCGGTTGGGATCTTTCGGCGCCAACTGTGGCGCGAATATTGCACAGAGCGCAATGAGCGTCAGAAAGAATACAGCGACCACTGGATAACGCGCCTGCACCATGCTGGAAGCCGCTCGCCGGGAAGTGGACTGGGGCGTATACATCTCGTCCATTTGAAAAGCGAGCGCCGGAACGCGGCTGGATGGCGCTGGATTGGAATCAGGCGGGGCGCTCATCAGGATTATCTCACTCCAGCCGGATGCGGGGATCGAGTACGCCGTACATCAGGTCGGCGATCAGGTTGGCGCTGACAAAGAGGAAGGAAAGCAGAACGACCGCTGTCATCACGAGGGGCACATCGCGCTGAGAAATGGCGTCAAAAACAAGGCGACCGACGCCGGGCCAAGAAAAGACGGTCTCGGTCACGATCACGCCATTTAAGAGGAAGGCAAACTGCAGCGCGAGGACGGTCACAATCGGTATCATAGCGTTTCGGATGGCATGGCGGATCAACACGGTGCGTTCATTCAACCCCTTGGCGCGGGCGGTGACGACATAATCCTGCCGCAGCACTTCCAGAACGGCAGAGCGAATGAGGCGCGAGTTGCGCGCGATGGAATAGACCGATACCGCCACCACCGGCATGATCAAATAGTGGATGGCTTCGGGCAGGTTGGCCAGCGCTAACCCGGCGTTGCCTTCGAGTAGCGGCTTGAGGAAGGGCACATGGCCCGATATAGGCATCCAGCGCAGCGTGACGCCGAAGAACAGGATGAACATCAAGCCCAGCCAAAAACTCGGCATCGATTGCCCCAGCATCGCGCCCAGCATCACGGTGCCATCCGTCATCGTTCCGCGCCGAGTGGCCGCGATCACGCCAATGGGAAATGCCACTATCGTCGACAAGATAAAGCCGCCAATGGTCAATTCAAGCGTGGCCGGCATGCGCTCCATGACCACATCGAAAGCCGGCACCCGATGCTGCAGCGAAGTGCCGGTATCGCCACGCGCCAAGTTCACGAGAAAATCCAGATACTGTACGTGCAGCGGACGGTCGAAACCGAGCCGCCTCTGCGCCTCCAGCCGTTCTTCCTTGCTGGCGCGTTCGCTGATATAGAAGAGCGTCGGATCGCCCGCCAAATGGATGGAAACAAAAGTCAAGAGCGTGACCCCTAAGATCACCACCACAGTCAACAGCAGCCGGCGTATGATGTACTTATGCATGGGAACCCGACCCCACCCTGAGTCTGTCCAAGATCATTAGCTCTATGGGCGACCCAGTGGGTCGCCCGTGCGTACATATCTCTTAGAGGGTCAGCCAGCGGCTGACCCCTACAAACTAGCCCCGTGGGGATAGCCTACATATCGTCCTTCAGCTTGGCGTCATAGACCGTGATGAAGTAATCAGCTCGCGACCTGTAATCGAGTCGGTTGCTGACCGCCTCCAGACGCGGTCCCGCATAGAGCATGATCCAGGGCGGATCGTCAAAGAATTCCTCCAGCATGGCGATTTCCAGCGCCCGCTCCGCTTCGGCATCGGCCGTCAAAGCCGGCAGCGCATCCCAGCCGTCGAACCAGACATCGTTATCCCAATGCGTATAGTTGGTCTCGGCAGCGGCGCCACCGGCGATGTGACCCGGGATATCGGCCATGTCGTATTGCGCGCTCCACTTGCTGCCGCCGGTGCCGCCCATGTACAAGGGACCAAGCTGGTGGTAGATCAGCTGCTCGCGCCAGTCGGCCGTCTCCATGAAGATGGCTTCGGTTTGGACGCCGACATCGGTGAGGTATTGCGCTATTGCCAAGCTGACATCGGAGCCGCCCGCGCCAGTCGCCCGCCGCGCTTTCAGCTCGAGCGAGAAGCGTACGCCGTCATCGCCGCGCGGATAGCCGGCCGCATCCAGCAATTCCTCGGCTTTCATCGGATCGTAAGGATAGGGCTCAAGCGTCGGGTGATTATTCGGCCGATTGACCAGGCTGGTCGCGCGTTGACACACGGTTCGCAGCAGATTCTCGCAGATCGCCTCTACATCAACAGCATATTGCAGAGCGACACGCACATCGGTCTCCATGATGGCATCGGCGCCCAGGCTGGGTGTGTCCACGCGGAATCCGGCTTCAGGATTCATCTGAATGCCGATGTAGATGCGCGTCGTGCCGGGGAAGCTGCGCGCTTCCGCCACACCCGAATTGTTGATGGCGTCGACCTGCGTCGCCGGGAAGCCCTTGAGGATATCGACATTGCCGGTGATGACTTCCGCCACCGCAGTCGACGGCTCCGGAATGAAGCGCCAGACGATTTCGTCGAAGTAGGTGTCGCGCGGTTCAAAGCCCTCGACGCGGTTCGCCCGGATGTACTCGCCCGGCACCCATTCGGTCAAGGAGTAGGGACCACTGCCAACCGGATTGCGCGCGGCTTCGTCCATGCTCATCGCTTCGTAGGAATCCTTGCAGTGGACTATGACTTCGGCGATCAAGCCGAGGCGCATCGCGCGGTTCTGCGGCTTATTGGCGACGATGGTGACATCCAACTCGCTATCGGCGCGCGCTTCAATAAAACCGGTCGAAGCGACAACGAAGCCGGCCGAGTTGCCGGTGAAGCCGTTGGCGGGATCCGCCATGCGATTAAAGCTGTAGGCGGCATCTTCCGCCGTCAATGGCTCGCCATCGTGGCAGGTCAGACCTTCGTTGAGATGGAAGGTCCATTCCGTGCCATCTTCGGAGACATCGAAGCTGTGGGCGAGATAGGGATCTATGGCGCCATCGGCCTGACCCAACTCGTAGAGTGTGGCAAACAAGTGCAACAAAATACGGAAGTTGCCGCCACCGGTCGCTCCGCCAACCTGCGACGGATCCAGCGAGCCCGGTTCGCGGTTTTCCACCACTACAATGGTGTCTTCATCCGGCCTCGGAACTGTTTGGGCAGTGCTCACCAAAGGCACAAGCCCGAGAACTACGATAAGCAGCAATGACAGCATCAGTGTGATTTTCCTGTTCATTTTGTACTCCTATATCGATTACTTAAGTCTGACGATACTTGCCAAGATTCTGTCTCGCGCTCCTTTCCCGCTTAATCAGCAATTGCAACGAATATACCGCATCTTTACCCACAATGCACCAAGTGGAAAATATACCGCATCCACAGGTATACCGTCAACATGGTATATTTCACAGTCGGTATCGCTCGAGCACGGGCAGCATGCGCTCCACCGCTTCCTGCAAGACCTCGACCGGTTCCAGCAAGGTGATGCGAACGTACTCGCGCCATTCTTCACCAAAGGCAGTACCCGGGAAGATCAAGACCCGTCCCTCTTTCAGCAACAAGTATGACAATTCCGTTGCGTGCATGCCTGTCGACGAACTATCCGCCCAGACGAAGAGCCCGCCACGCGGCTCGCCATACGCCAATCCCATCTCTTTCAAGCCATCTAACAACACCTTGCGGCGCTCGGTATAGATCGCCTTGTATTCAGCCACGCAATCCTGAGGACCAGTGATGGCAGCCAAACCCGCCCATTGCGAAACCGTGGCGACCGGTCCGGTGGTGACTTGCTTGATGCGCGCCATGGCATCAATGACATTGTTCGGCGCAGCCACATAGCCGCAGCGCCAGCCGGTCATCGCGTAGGTCTTGGAAAAGGCGTCCAGCGTGATCGTCCGCTCGGCCATGCCCGGCAGCGAACCTATGCTGAAATGCTGCCAGGGCTCATAGACGATCTTTCCGTAGATCTCGTCGACAATAACGATCAAGTTGTGGCGGATGCAAACATCGGCGATAGCCCGCAGGCGATCTTCGGTGACGATGCCGGCGGTGGGATTGCTCGGCGTCACAATCAGCAGCGCTTTGCTCGCCGGCGTGATCGCCGCTTCAACCGCTTCCGCTTCCAGGTTAAAGGCGTCTTCGCGATTGGTTGGCACCATGACCATCTTGCCGCCGGCCCGACGAATGGCATCATCATAGGAGGTGTAGCGCGGGTCCGGCACCAGGATTTCGTCTCCCGGGTCGATTAGCGCCTGTATAGCCAGAAATACACCCTCTTGTCCGCCCGTGGTCAACATGACGTTGTCTGCCCCGACGGGCAAGCCATTGTGATCACGCATGTGCTCGGCGATAGCGCTGCGTAGCTGCGGCAAGCCTTTGACCGGGGTCAATCCAGTCTGCTGCTCGCGCATGGCGCGGTTGGCGGCTTCCACGATATGGGGTGGCGTCGGCAAATCAGGATCACCACGTCCCAGCCCTATGATGTCATCCATCTGCGCCGCCAGCTCCATCAAGGTATAGCGCAACTGCGTGCCATCGGCGGCCACAGCGCGAACAGCTTCCGGTATATTGGGATTGGCAAGGGTCATGAAGCACTTGTCCTGACAAATTCGAGCCCCGCCCATTGCGAGACGGCGGTTGTGCAAATGGTGATGGCTTGTTTGCCGGCGCGCAAGCGCAGCGCCGCTTCCGAGCCCGCCATCCAGCCCAGCCGCCAGCCGGCCAAGTCATCGGACAAGGAATTGATGGTGACGACGCGGGAGGCCAGCTTTTCATTCTGCGCCGGGTGGAAATCCGAACTCGCCTTGGCGAAACTTAGATCATAGACGATCCACCAGTTGGTCGCTTCCGCGCCCTGCAGCAGCTCCAGCGCGGTTTCATGATAGACGTCCGGTGTGATGTAAAGCAAGCTGATGTCATCCTGTATTGAATCAACGATCCTTGCGCCAATGAGATGCAAGGCCCCGCGGATCCCCGAGGACTCGCCCGGACAAAGCACGACGCTGCCTGCTTCTGCCAGCAGCGTCATCGTCACAAAACGGGCTTCTGTGCTGCCACAGGTGATGGTGACCTCTTTGGGATCGATACTCAGCCCGAAGCGTTCCGCCAGATGATCAGCTACCCAAGCGCGAAACTCGGGGATGCCGGGACGGTCGGTGTAATGTGTCTCGCCACGCGCCAAGGCAGCCACGGCCGCTTCAATCACGTTTGCCGGGACATCGGGCTCGTCCTTTGGCGGCGCGGAGAGCCTGTCCAATCCGGCCACTCGTCCGGCCAGGGGCCTGCTTAGAGCTTTTGCTGTGTTCATCTAATTCACCAATTCTCGTTCAAATGGAAAGTCGATCGCAAGGGTCCCCG